>CAMBLN010000092.1 GCA_945868215.1 Opitutus sp. GAS368 | reverse complement strand
CCAGCGGCTGCGGCTTGCCCGTCAGCAACCGCGCCAGATCCCCGCCTTCCGCCCACTCGGTCACCAGATAAAGCGTCCCGTCCGGCAACGCCCCGAAATCATAAATCTGCAGCACATGCGGATGATTCAGCCCCGACAATACCCGCGCCTCCCGCTCGAACCGCTCCCGCGCCATCGGGTCCGGCGTGGCCTCCGGCGGCATGATCTTCACCGCCACCGGCCTCCCCAGCCGCGTCTGCTCCGCCAGATACACCGCCCCCATCCCGCCGCGCCCCGCCAGCGAAATCACCCGCAGCCCCGGAAACAAATCCGTCAGCAACGCCGCCTCCGGCGCCTCCCAGGCCGCCGGCTTCGGCCCCGCCGATCCCAATCCTCGCGCCAGCATATCCGCCGTCGGATCCCTCGGCTTGTTCTGCTCCCCGCTCATCGCCCGCCCTCCTTCAACGCGCCCGCCAGCTCGCGCAACTCCGCCTCCACGTCACCGTCCGCCGGCAACGTATCCGCCACCACCCCGCGCAACGCCTCGGAAAACCGCTTCCTCAACCGGTGCACCGCCACGCGCCGCGCCCCCGCCGACAACCCCGTTCCTTCCGTATCCGAAAACCCACTACATTCCGCCTCGTCCAGCGCCTCGCCTTTCAACGCCGCGAACACGTCGCGTTTCCCTTCCGCCATATAACGCGCCTCCAGCCGCGTCATCGCCTGCGCGATCAACGCCTTCGCCCACTGCCGCTCGTAAGCCGCGTCCGGCGCCGCTCCCGACTCCGCCACGCGCAACCACTCCGCCTCCGCCTGCGAAAAATCAATCTCCGCCCAACCGCCCTCCGGCCTCCTCCGCGCCGCGCCTTCCTTCGCCGCCCGATCGATCAGGTGATGCTTCATCGCCGTGAGCAAAAAGCTCCGCAACTTCCCTTCGCCCGCATCCGCCCGCTGAAACAATTCCCGCCGCAACACCGTCGCGAAAAACTCCTGCACCGCGTCCTGCGCATCCGCCCGCGGCAGCCGCCGCCCGCGCACGTAGGCATACAACGGACGCCAGTAAGTCCGGCACAGTTGATCCAACGCCGCGCCAACCACGCGTTCATCCGTGCCGCGGCATTTGCGCACAAGCGACCAGCTTGTTTGCGGAAACCCCCATACGGTCTGCGGATCAAGCGTCATGTCGTCGCCGCAAGATCGTTCCCATCGAACGCTCCAAGGCAACACCGAGGCTCGAAATGTAGGAGCGAGCTTGCTCGCGATGAGCACTTCCCGTAGTAGGGGGTGCATATTAGCCGCTTCTTCATCGCCCTTCGCCTCGGCATCCTCGCGATGGCCTGCCTCGCCACTTACGCCGACGCCCAAGTCCTCGTCAGCGATTACAACCTCGCCCGCATCCTCCGCTACGATGCCGACGGTTCCAACCCCACCGTCCTCATCGCCCCCGCCAGCGGCGGACTCGACCAACCCCACCGCGCCCGCATCGGTCCCGACGGCCTGCTTTACGTCGCCAGCGCCGGCTCCGACCAGATCCTCCGCTACCACGCGACCACCGGCGCCTTCATCGACGTGTTCGCCGACTCCGCCACCGGCCTCGATTACCCCGTCGATTTCATCTTCCGCCCCGACGGCTACCTCTACGTTTCGAGCCAGGCCAACAGCGCCATCCTCCGCTACGACTCCGCCACCGGCGCACTCGACACCGGTTGGATCGCCCAGGACGCCAGCCTCTCCGCCCCCTCCGGCATCGCCTTCGACGACGCCGGCAACCTCTACGTCTCCGGCCGTTTCAGCTACAACCTCGCCCGCTTCGATGCCGCCACCGGTGCGCACGAACTTACCTTCGGCGACGTGCCCTTCGCCCTCGGCCTCGCGCTGCTCCCCGACGGACGCCTCCTCGCCGCCTCCGGCTACGACAACACCGTCGAAGCCTTCGCCAACCCCGGCTCCGCCACGCCGTCGCAATCCACGCTCGTCACCGGCCTCGATTTTCCCGTCGGCCTTGAGATCGATCCGCTCACCGGCTCGCTGCTCGTCGCCAACTACGGCAACGGCTCGATCTCCCGCCACGCCCTCGCCGATGGCACGGCCCTCGGATTTTTCGGCGAAGGCGACCTCCTCAGCGGCCCCAATTATTTCACGGTCCTCACGACCGCCACCGTCCCCGAACCCTCCGCCACCGCCGCCCTCTTCGGCGGCGCGACCCTCCTCGCCACCTTCGTCCTCCGCCGCCGCTCCAACTGAACCACCATGAAAACCCTCCTCCTCACCACACTCACACTCGCCGCCCTCCTCACCGCCGCCCGCGCCGAATTGCTCACGATTCAAAACGCCGGCTTCGAAGCCCCCTTCCTCGCCGACAACTCCTTCAACGTCTCCGCCCCCGGTCCCGCCGGCTGGAGCGCGTATGGCACCATCAACCACAACAACCGTTCCATCGGCGCGGTGAACCCCACCGGTTCGACTCTGTATCCGGGCGGCGCCCCCGAAGGCCGCAACGTCGGCGTCGTCTTCCTAATGGACAACGCCAACAACCAATCCCAATTCGCCGGCATCGAATCCGGCCTCGTCCAGACGCTCGCCGCCACGTTGCAGACCAACACGCGCTACACGCTCACCGTCGATGTCGGCAACATGGCCCCCGACCCGTCGCCCAACAACGCCTTCGCCTTCACCGGCTTTCCGGGTTACCGCGTCGATCTGCTCGCCGGCGGACAAGTCATCGCCTCCGACAACAACACCCTGCTCCCCGCCGAAGGCACGTTCCTCACGTCGCAGTTTTCCCTCTCCATCGGCGCCACCCACGTCCTGTCCGGCCAGAGCCTTGGCATCCGCCTGGTAAACCTCAACGCCGCCCCCGGCATCGAAGTGAACTTCGACGAAGTCCGCCTCGACGCCACCGCCATCCCCGAACCCACCACGTTCGCCAGCCTGCTCGGCACCGCCACCCTCGCACTTGCTCTTTCCCGCCGCCGCACACGTCCCGCGCCGCGCTCATGCGTCAAGGGCCGGAGTAGCACGTAAAGAAAAGCGTGCGGCGTTATTACGGCAGCAACTGGGCATCGACCCAAAAACTTTACCGCGCGGCAAGGGTCAGCACCGGGTGGTCACGCTGCGCCGCGGCATATTCCAAACACGCCTGTATGTCCTCGGCTTCAAGGTCGGAATAATCCGCGAGAATTTTCGCCTCAGGCACTTTTGCGGCGAGCAGATCGAGCACGTCTTTGACGCGGATGCGCATTCCCCGGATGCAGGGACGCCCACCGCATTGATTGGGGTTAAAAGTAATGCGCTCCTTGGTGGTCATGCTCGCACCTTATCCCAACGCCGAAACCTGCTAACGGCGTATCAATCGATAAAGCTGCGTAGGTCGATGCCCGCGATGCGCCGGAAATGGCGCGTGTTGTCGGTGACGACCGGCAGGCCGTAAAGGCGGGCGGTGGCGGCAATGACCGAATCCACCGTGCCGATGCCCTGGCCTGTTCCGCGAAGCTCGCGCATAACGCGCACGGCTTCCTTCAGCACCGGTTCACTCATCGGAATAATCGTGAAATAACACAGATGCGGAGCGGCCTCGGCGTCGGATGCGAAGCCCGACAGGAATTCGATTTCAACGATGCGGGGAATGTAGGCGACTCCATCGTCCTCTCGCTTCATCCAGGCGATGGCTTCGGCACGGCTGAACCGTTTTAACCGGCCCTGAATCGCGATGAGGAAATTCGTGTCGTAGATCACCCTTACGATCGGCAGGCAACCACCTTGGCCACGAAGTCCGCATCGAAATCTTTCGATGGCGGCGGCAGCAGTCCGGCGACCTCCGCAGCCTTCATACCGGGAGGCGGAACAAGCCGGATGGCGCGGGCGGCAGGCTTCACAACACGGGCACGGCGGACAACTTTGGGTGCCGACTTCTTGGCCTTGGTAAGCGTGCTCATAGCGGCAAACTGTGCGGAGTCGGGGCGCTATGGCAAGACGACGCATGCGACCGGCGCATAAGCTGGGGCCACGGATGTAATAATCTGCTATTTCCGAGAGCGCGCGCGCCAAGGTGCGTAATCGCGAGCAAGCTCGCTCCTACATTTCCAATCACCGGCATACTAACAGATTCATAACGACAAAAAAGCCGCGCCCTTGCAGGGCGCGGCTTTGAGGGATCACCCATGAATGGGCTCCTACCTTTTTAGGCGGTCACGGGGATCTTCGTCGCGTCGAACTGGTAGACGGGCTTCGGCGTGTCGGGGGTCGGCGGGAAGGGCACGACTTTCCAGAACTTCGAGACGGTCTTTTCCCAGTTTTCCACCAGCGATTGGGCGTGCGGGCTGGCGGTGATCTTGAAGTGGGCCTGGATGAGCTTCTTGAGGCTGTCGATTTCTTCCTGCGTATTCAGGCGCTCGATACCGATCATCGCGGGGTTGATGTTGGACTCGAAGCTGTCCTTCGCGTCATACACAAACGCAAGGCCGCCGGACATACCCGCACCGAAGTTGGTCCCGGTGGGTCCGAGGATCACGACCAAGCCGCCGGTCATGTATTCGCAGCCGTGGTCGCCCACGCCTTCGACGATCGCGGTGGCTCCGGAGTTGCGCACTCCGAAGCGTTCGCCCGCGCGGCCCGCCGCGAAGAGCGTGCCGCCCGTCGCTCCGTAGAGGCACGTGTTGCCGAGGATCGACTGGGCCTGCCACTGGAAGGTCTCGGACGGCTTCGGACGGATGATGATCTCGCCGCCGTTGATGCCTTTGCCGACGTAGTCGTTGGCTTCGCCGATGAGCGTGAGACGCAGACCGTTGACGAGGAACGCGCCGAACGACTGGCCGGCCGAACCGGTGAAGGTAAGGTCGATCGTGCCGGCGGGGAGGCCTTCGTTGCCGTGCTGGTAGGCGATCTGGCCGGAGAGCTGCGTGCCGACGTCGCGGTTGACGTTGGTGACCTTGTAGCGGGCCACGAGGCGGGCGGATTCGCCGAGGATGACGTCGCGCGCTTCCTGGAGGATGGCTTCGTCGAGCGAGCCTTCGCCACCGAAACGCTCGTTGCGCTCGCGGGTGTGGTAGCGGTCCATCTCGCCGGACGGATCCGGGTTGTGGAGGAGACCGGCGAGGGAAACGAACTTGGTCTTCGGGTTGGCGGGGTCGTCGATCTGCTCGAGGAGGTCCACGCGGCCAATGATGTCGTTCAGGTTGCGCGCACCGAGCTTGGCCAGGTAGTGGCGAACGTCTTCGGCGACGGCGTTGAAGAAGTTGATGATGTTCTCGGGCTTGCCGCGGAACTTGGCGCGGAGGTCTTCGCGCTGGGTGGCGACCCCGACCGGGCACGTATTCAAATGGCAAACACGGAACATCGCGCAGCCGCCGGCGATGAGGGCTGCCGTGCCGAAGTTGTATTCCTCGGCGCCGAGGAGGGCGGCGATCACGATGTCACGGCCGGTCTTCATGCCGCCGTCGGTGCGGAGGACGACACGGCCGCGGAGGCCGTTCATCATCAGAACCTGGTGGGCCTCGGCGACGCCGATTTCCCAGACGGAGCCCGCGTTCTTGATGGAGGCGAGCGGCGAAGCGCCGGTGCCGCCGTCATGGCCGGAGACGAGGATAACGTCGGCGTAAGCTTTGGCCACGCCGGCGGCGACGGTGCCGACGCCGGAGGAGGACACGAGCTTCACGCAGACCTTCGCGCGCGGGTTCACTTCCTTCAGGTCGAAGATCAGCTGGGCCAGATCTTCAATCGAGTAGATGTCGTGGTGCGGAGGCGGCGAGATGAGCGTCACGCCGGGGACGGAGTAACGGAGCGTCGCGATCAAGGGCGTGACCTTGGCGCCGGGGAGTTGTCCGCCTTCGCCGGGCTTCGCGCCCTGGGCCATCTTGATTTCGATTTCCTTTGCGGAGGACAGATACGCGGCAGTGACACCGAAGCGGCCGGAGGCGACCTGCTTGATGGCGGAGTTGGCGTTATCACCGTTTTCGCGGACGTTGAAGCGATCGGGATCTTCGCCGCCTTCGCCGGAGTTGGATTTGCCGCCGATGCGGTTCATCGCGATGGCGAGGGCTTCGTGCATCTCGGGCGAGAGCGCACCGAGGGACATGCCGGCCGTGGTGAAACGCTTGCGGATGTCCTCGATGCCTTCGACTTCGTCGATCGCAACGGGCTTGGCGCCGTCGAAGCGGATTTTCAGTAGGTCTTTTATGGATACAGGCTGGTGGTCGTCGGCCTGGGTCTTCCATTCGCCGTAGGATTCGGCGGAGCCGCCGGCACGGACGAACTTGTTCATCGCGGAGACGACCTTGGGATTCCAGCCGTGGAACTCGCCTTCGCCCTTCTTGTTGACGCGGTAGTAACCCTCGTTGCCGAGTTCGGCGGCGGGGGTGCCTTCGGCCGGAGAGGCAAAGGCTTTGGCGTGGCGGCGGAGCGCCTCTTCGGCGATCTGCGCGTAGCCGATGCCGCCGATGGGCGACGGGGTGCCGGTGAAGTTTTCCTCGATAACCTTGTGGGAGATGCCGAGGGCTTCGAACATCTGCGCGCCGCGATAGGAGGCCAGCGTGGAGATACCCATCTTGGCCATGATCTTCAAGAGGCCGGCGTCGATCGCCATCTTGTAGTTGAGACGGGCCTGGTCGGCGGTGAAGGGCTTCGTGGTCTTGTTGGCCACGGCCAGCGAGGCGACGAGGTCGAGCGCGAGGTAGGGGTTGACGGCGTTGACGCCGAAGCCGAGGAGCGTGGCGATGTGGTGCACGTCACGGGCTTCGCCGGTCTCGGCGACGAGGTCGCACTTGAGTCGGAGGCCGGCGCGCACGAGCTGCTGGTTGACCGCGCCGACGGCGAGGAGCATCGGGATGGCGGCCTTGTCGGCGGAGGCACCCTTGTCGGAGATGATGAGAACCTTGGCGTTGTTCTGCGCGACGGCGGCCTGGGCGCGCTTGGCGAGATCCTGAAGAGCGGGTTCGAGGGCGTCGGGGCCCTTGGTAGCGTCGAAGAGCGCGGTGATGCGCACGACGCGGTCTTTCAGGTAGGGTGCGTCGAAGAGCGCGACGACCTCGTGCTCGAGGAGGACGGGCGAATCGATTTCGACGAAGCCGCTGGTCTCGGGGAATTCCTCGAAGAGGCCGAGACGGCCGCCGAGGTAACCGGTGAGCGACATGACCGCTTTTTCGCGGATTGAATCGATGGGCGGGTTGGTGACCTGCGCGAAGAGCTGCTTGAAGTAGGTGTAGAGCAGACGCGGGCGGCGCGAGAGGACGGCGAGCGGCGTGTCGTCACCCATCGAACCGGTGGGCTCGAGGCCTTCGGCGAGGGGCGTGAGAACGAGTTCGGTTTCGTCGTTGTCGCAACCGAAGGCGACCTGGGTCTCGACGGACGGAGCGACGGGCTCGGAGGCGGCCGGGGCCTTGGCGGCCTTGCCAAGGTTGATGAGGTGGGCCTCGCACCACTGTTTGTAGTGCGGGTCGGCGGTGAACTGGGCCTTCACCTCTTCGTCGCGGTGGAACTTGTGGTTCACCAAGTCGAGCGAGAGCATGCGGCCGGGTCCGAGGCGGCCGGCTTCGACCACCTTGCCGGGGAAGTCGTGCACGAGGCCGGCTTCGGAGGCCAAAATGAAGTAACCGTCGTCGAAAATCTTGTAACGGGCAGGGCGGAGGCCGTTGCGGTCAAGGGCGGCGCCGATGGTGCGACCGTCGGTGAACACGACGGCGGCGGGACCGTCCCACGGCTCCATCATGCAGGCATGGTAGCGGAAGAAGGCCTTGGTCTCGGGGGAGAGCTTTTTGTCTTTTTCCCAAGCCGGCGGCATCATGAGCATCGCGGCGTGCAGAGGATTGCGTCCGCCGAGCGTGAGGAGCTGGAGGGCGTTATCGAAAGTGGCGGAGTCGGACATGCCCGGTTGCACGAGCGGCTTGAGGTCCGTGAAACGCTCGCCCCACACGCCGTAAGCGGTGGAGTTTTCGCGGGCGCGCATGAGGTTGCGGTTGCCGCGGATGGTGTTGATCTCGCCGTTGTGCGCCATCATGCGGAACGGATGGGCGAGATGCCACGTGGGGAACGTGTTGGTCGAGTAGCGCTGGTGGAAGATCGCGAACGCGGTGGTGAACTTGGGCGACTTGAGATCGACGAAGTATTTGCGGATCTGGCTCGGGGTGAGCAGGCCCTTGTAGATGATGGTGCGCGAGGAGAACGAGCAGATGTAGAAGCCGGGGATCTTGGCTTCGATGACCTGCTTCTCGGAGGAGTTCTGCGCGAGGAAGAGCTTACGCTCGAATTCGTCGTCGGTGATCTCGTCCTTACGCGCAACGAGGGCTTGGACGATGAGCGGCTGGGTATCGAGGGCCTTGCGGCCGAGGCAGGAGGAGTCGGTGGGGACCTCGCGCCAGCCGAGCCAAGCGAGGCCTTCCTTCTTCACGGCGGCCTCGACGATTTTCTTGGCGTGGGACTGGGCGTAGTCGTCGCCCTTGGGCAGGAAAATCATGCCGACGCCGAGATCGGCGTCTTTGAAGAGGGGCTTCTTTTTTTCGGCAAGGTAGTCCTTGAAGAGCTCGACAGGGAGCTGCGTCAGGATGCCGGCACCGTCGCCGGTGACCGCATCGGCGTCGATGGCCCCGCGGTGGGCGAGCGCTTTGAGGGCCGAGATCGCGCGGTTGAGAACGTCGTAGGAACGTTCGCCAGTCAGCTTCGCAATAAATCCGACGCCACAGGCATCGTGTTCTTGTTCAGGTGTATAGAGCGGTGACGGTATGATCTTGGCCATTGTAAAAACGAAAGGAAGGGAGGTCGGCGAACCGGCCGGTTACTGCATGAATCGCGCCGCTTATACGGGTGATGAGTGCGCAAAATTCCGGTGATTAGTTATTCCACGGAAACTGTGCGCAAGCGAAAACTACCCAGCGGACCGGAGCCTGCAAGAGGCTGGCATAAAAAGCCCTTCAAGTTGGATGTATCAGGCCCGACCGCTGGTCGGGCTTCGGGGGTCACCCCTTCCATCCCTTCAACCGCTCCGCCTGGATCAGACACACGCAATTGCACCCGTCCGCCGTGTGCATCCAATAAAGATCCAGCGCCGCAAATTCCCGGTCCATCGCCCGCTGCAACCCGCCCACTTCGATCAACACCACGCCATGCGGCTGCAACCGCTCGCGTGCCTGCCTCAGCAGCTTGCGGATCACATCCAGCCCGTCCTCCCCGCCATCCAGCGCCATGCGCGGCTCGCTGTGGAATTCCGCCGGCAACTTGTCGCAATGCGCGCTCGGCTCGTAAGGCGGGTTGCTCAGGATCACATCGTATTTCACCTTCGGCACCGCGTCGAACACGTCGCTCTCATGCAGTTTCACCCGGCGCGTGAGCCGGTGGTTTTTCACATTGATACGCGCCACTTCGATCGCGTCCGGCGACAGGTCCACCGCATCCACCTGCGCCTTCGGAAAATGATGCGCCAGCAAAATAGCAAGGCACCCCGATCCCGTGCACACATCCACGACCCGCTTAACCTTCGCCGGATTCGGCAGCCACGCGTTCAACTGCTGTGGGATGATCTCCAGAAAATAACTCCGCGGGATGATCACCCGCTCATCCACATAAAACCGGTATTCCCCCAAAAACGCCTCCCGCGTCAGGTATGCCGCCGGGATGCGTTTCTCCAACCGCCGCTGTAACATGCTCTCCACCGCCATCACCTCGGCCTCCGTCAGCTTCCGCTTCAACACCGCCGGGTCGCTGTCCAGCGGCAGCGCGAGCGTCCGCAACAACAGATACAACGCCTCGTCATGCGCGTTCGTCGCCACCTGCCCCAGCGCCGCCCCCGTTTTCCGGTAACGCTCGATCGCGTGCTTCAACCAGTCTCCCAGCGTCACGGGCTCGACGACTTTCATCGTCTTCACCGTCGCTTTCGGAGACGGAGACTTGCTTGGGACTCGGGTATTTTTTTTGGAGGCGTTGGGCACGATTTGTTAAATCGCCGTAAAGGGCTGCATAAACCCAATCAGCCGGCCGCCGCCTTGAACAGCAAAAGAAACGGCCCCGCCGCCAGGTTGATCACCACCCCCAGCGCCGCTCGAAACGGAGGCAGGTTGATTGCAACGATGAGGATCACAAAACCCCACCTCGCCAGGCCGTGATACGTCTCGTCACTCATCCCCGCCGCGTGGCGCAACAGGTGGCTGCCGTCCAACGGCGGAATCGGAATCATGTTAAACACCGCCAGCACCACATTCAGAAAAATAAACATCCCCGCCAGCGGCGCCAGCCCCGGATCGACGAAGCGGCACAACAACCCGCCGATGATCGCCCCCAGCACCGCCTGCACGATGTTCGAACCCGGCCCCGCCAGCGTCGCGATGAGATCGTCCCGCACCCGGTGTTTGAAATAAGACGTGTTGATCATCACCGGCTTTCCCCAGCCGAAGAAAAAATTCCCGGGAATCACGAAAATGCACATCAGCGGGAAAATCACCGTGCCCAGCAGATCCATGTGCGCGATCGGATTCAGCGTCACCCGACCCTGCGAAGACGGCGTGGGATCGCCCAGCTTGTCCGCCGCAAACGCGTGCGCCCACTCGTGGATGCTCAGGCTCACCACGAGCAATATATAAAAAAGGAGCCCGCTGCGCAGCTCGTCGAAAGTGATGCCTAGATCCATGACGCGCTACTGTGCGTTTTCCCCGTTCATCTGCGCAACCAGCTTTTGCTTCTGCCCCTGCAACGCCTTTTCACCCACCGTCGCCAGCACCTCCCGCGCACCCGCAAAGTTCTCCTGCAAAATCATCACGTTCGCCCGGTGTAGCCGGATCGTCTCCTTCTCCACCACCGCCTCGACTTTCGCCTCCAACGCCGTCCAAAACTCCAGCGCCGCCGACCACTCCGGCCGCTCCAAATCGTAAAACGACTCCCCGTAACGATACGCATACCCCACGTTGCCCGGCGCCAGCGCCGACGCCCGCTCAAACGCCTCCTGCATCGCCTCGTCCAGCGCCGCCCTCGTCCACGCCCCGCTCTTCAGAAAATCCTCGCGCCCTTCGTTCAACAACGACCCCACCTGATAATGATACAGCGGCTCCTCCGGCGCCAGCTTCACGGCCGCCAGATAATAATTGAGCGCCTCCAGCGGCTTCCCTTCCTCCGCCAGATGATTCCCCAGCTGGTTCTTCACCAGCGGCAGATTCGCATCGAGCTGGTTCGCCTTCAACAGCAACACCACCGCCCGCTTGCGCTCCCCGATTACCGGCTGGTTCAGCAGCAAGGCATAACTCACATAACCCGCCGCCACCTCCGGGTATTTTTTAACGTAGTCGTCGTATCCAAAAACCAACTCCTGAAATTGCGCCCGCATATCCTCCACCTCCGCCTGCGTGTTTTTTTTCGCCGCCTGCGCCACCAGTTCCCGCTGCCGTTCCACCAGCACGCGCAACGCCTCCGCGGCCCGCGCCGGCACTTCCTTCTCCTCCGCACCCGCCGCCACCCGCGGCAGACACAACGCCAGCACTAAAAAACACGCGTAAAGTTTCATGGATTGAAACCGTGACACTGCGCCGCCCCCCGTGTGCCGCGCAAACCCGCATTGTCGCGGGCAAATTGCGCATTCCGCCCCCTCCGCCTTTGCATCCTGCAACAATCGCCCCGCGTCGCACTTCCCCTTGGCCGAAAAACCGCCCCGCACATCCCTCTTCCCCGAAAGGAGATGCACCCTCCCTCCCTCCGCCTTTCACCCGCTGGCATGGTTAATGGAATATGGGTTTCGCAACCAAACGGGACCGCACCGGCTCCGTCTTGCATCATCAATAACCCTGATCTCCCCACCCATCATGAACAAGAAAACCCTCCTGCTCACCACCACGGCCGCCGCTCTGTTCGCCACCGTGTCGTTCGCCAATCCGAAGGCCGGCACCGATGCCGCCGCCACCGTGAATGCCACCACCAACGCCGTCACCAACAACGCCAACAACGCGGCCGCCAACGCCCAGGCCGGCGTCAACTCCGCCACCAACGCCACCGGCAACGCCGCCAACTCCGCCGGCGCCGCCGTCAACTCCACCGCCAACGCCACCGGCAACGTCAACGCCACCCGCCCCGTCCGCGACGGCGTCACCGCAAGCGGCGAAGCCACCAACTCCCTCGACGCCGAAGCCGGCATGAACGGACGCAACGCCGCCGCCGGCACCTCCCAATCCCTCGCCGGCTCCCTCAACACCACCCAGGTCGCCCGCGACATCCGCTCCTCCACGTTCCAGACCCGCGACCAGCTCGTCAGCTCGGTCAGCCGGCGCGTCTCCCAATCCAAGGAGGCCACCTCCAACGCCGTCAGCCGCATCAAGGACGAAGCCCGTGACCAATCCCGCGCCGCCGTCAAACGCGCCGAGAAGGCCCGCGAACGTCTCGAAGACTCCCTCGAGAAGGCCCGCGAATCCTCCGAATCCCGCTGGGACAAGGCCCGCGAGCGTCTCGCCGATGACTACGAGGCCTACGCCAAAGCCACCGCCGAGATCAACCTGGGCGCCTCCCGCGACAACCAAAACAACGACAGCTCCCGCTAATCGCCCGGACCCGTTCATCCGCCCGTGCAATCCCAAGCCGGACTCCCCGCGAGTCCGGCTTTTGCACGTCTTCAAAACTTTTCTCGCCCCCTTCCCACTCCGCCTCCGCTTCACATTCCGCTTCACATGAATCCCGCCGCCTTCCTCCGCCCCGCTCTCCTCGCCCTTGCCTTCTTTGCCTTGCCCGTCGTCGCCGTCGCCCAAGACGACACCACCACGCCCGTCACCCCCGCCGCACCCGAACTCTCCTGGCGCGCCGACGCCAGCTTCAACTACAGCCGCGGCGACTACGGCCTCGCCGACGACACCGAGGTCTACCTCGCCTTGCTGAACCTCGTTCACGACACCGCCTCCTGGCGCTTCCAAGCCGGCATCCCCGTTCTCCACATCGAAGGCCCCGCCGTCGTCGTCGGCGGCGGCGCGGGCGTCGGCTCGCGCCCCCCCGGTTCCTCCGAGACCGGCCTCGGCGATGTCACCTTGAGCGGCACCTATAAATTCGGCCCCCTCTCCCCCGCCGCCATCGAAACCGATTTCACCGCCCAGGTGAAACTTCCCACCGCCGACGAAGACAGGGGCCTCGGCACCGGCAAGACCGACGTCTACCTCCAATTCGACGTGCGCAAAACCTACGGCCGCTTCACCCCGTTCGCCACCGTCGGCTACCGCTTCCTCGGCACCAGCGCGACCTATCC
>CAMBLN010000091.1 GCA_945868215.1 Opitutus sp. GAS368 | reverse complement strand
CATGGGCCCCAGCTCGCAGGCCCCGCGCATCGACGAATCCACCTTCGAAGCCCTCTACGAACTCGAAATCGCCTGCGCCGGCGCCGAGCAATTCGGCTCCCCGCAAAACTTCGCCCTCTTCGACCTGCTCTTCCGCGATCTCCTCATGGATCGCTCCGGCAACACCCACCGCGCCGAGATCAGCGTGGACAAACTCTGGAATCCTTTCGCGGGCAACGGACGCGCCGGTCTCGTCGAGCTCCGCGCCTTCGAGACGCACCCCGACCGTCCCGCCATGTCGGTCGTCGCTCTCTTCATCCGCGCGATCTTCGCCCGCCTCGCCGCCGATCCCTACAAAGCCCCGTTCATCCGCTGGGCCGGCGAACTCCACGACAAATTTTTCCTGCCCACGTTTGTCTGGGAAGACTTGTCCGCCATCTGCGCCGACCTCCGCGCGCACGGCATTCCGTTCGACACCGAATGGCTCCGCCCGCTCTGGGAATTCCGTTTCCCCAAGCTCGGCGAATTCGCCTTAACCACGCCTCCGCCCGCAAAGTCCAAAAAGAAACCCGTCACCCACACGATCACCTTCCGTCAGGCCCTCGAAGCCTGGCCGCTCCTCGGCGAACAGCCCAACGGCGGCGGCGGCACTTCGCGTTGCGTGGACGCCAGCATGGACCGCATCGAGGTTTCCGTAAGCGACACCGCCGTCCTCGAAACCGGCTTCCTCCTCGTCAACGGACTCCCCTGCGAATTCCGCCCCGTCGAGGGCTCCACGTCCGCCGCCGCCGGCGTGCGTTACCGCGCGTTTTTCCTCAATCCCGCGCTGCACCCGCACATTCCCGTGCACGCGCCGCTCCTCATCGAGTGGATCAACAAAGAAACCTTCGCCGTGGTCGCCGCCGCCCGCTGGCACGTGTGGAACCCGCGCGGCACGCCCTACACTTCGCGCCCCCTCAAGCCCGCCGACGCCGTCACCCGCTTCAGCGAACGCTGGGAATCCTGGCCTCACACCCTCGGACAACCCCGCCTCGTCCCGAAAGTCGATTTCCCCCCCGAAGGCCGCCACACCCTCGATCTCCGCCGCTACCCGGCGCAATCCCGGTAAATCCCACTACCCACAAACTGACAATCACCTTACTTATTTGACTTAAAAGTAAGGTGATTGTTTGGTCTGTGTATGCCAACCGCCGTTCGCATCAAAATCACCGCCAAGCGGCAGGCCACGTTTCCCGCCGCCACGTTGCGGGCCCTGAAAGCTAAGCCGGGCGACTACCTGACTTTGACCGAGGAACGCGGCACGTGGCGCTTGGAATCCGCTTCCACCGATCACTCCAAACTCGCTCCGCTGCGCAGCCGCATCAACGCAAGCAAGACCGCTCCGCTTAATCTGACGGACTGGCGCGACACTCCAAAAGATCATGCCCGCCTACGGGATTGATACCTCGGTCTTTGTTCGCCTGCTGACCGGCCTGCCCGAGGCTGATTATCAGTCCACGGTTGAGAAACTCACCGCGCTTCGGTCTGAACAAGCGGAGCCAGTGGTCGTGACCAACATCGTGATCGCCGAAGCCTACGCCGTGGTGCAGCACCACTATGGCGTCAGCAAAGCCGACGCCCGCGCCGCCCTCCGCTCGGTGCTGACCAGCGGTCTGGTCGAGCCCGCCGCCGGACAAGCCGCGCTCGACGCCATTGATTCAGCCAAGGAACCGGGTCTCACCGACCGGCTCATCCTGCTCGATCACGCCCAACTCAATCTCACGTTGCTCACCCACGATCGAAAGCTCGCCAACCAATCAGGCGCCCGGCGGCTTTAAACAGTTGAGCCTCCTCGAACGATCTCGGGGAGGCTCATCATTGTGCGGGTCGAGCCCGCTAGCGCGGCAATGGCGCTTATCTTCGTCGTATGGTTTTGGCGGAGTCTACTGAGTTTTTAGCTTTTGGACTGCTACCTAACCTAGCACTAACCTGACATCTGACCTGCTATCCGACTGACCTGTCACTGGCTCTGATCTGACTCTCCAGACAACTTATCAGCGATCTAACCTGTCAGCTATCATGTGACCCCGTGGCCACGACCAGAAGCTACGACCGCCCTCTCAAAAATGCCAGCGGCGCGTTTGTAATATATTACAAAATTCGTCCCGCCGCCGCGCCCAATTCCCGCTCATAAACATCGAAAATCGCCTCCCACGTGATATCCTTCGCGGTCTTTCGCGCCTCCTCCCGAATCATCGGCCAATCCCCCCGCCGCGCCAGCACAGTCCGCACCCCCGCGAGGAACGCCTCACGGTCGCCAAACTTCGCCGCAAACCCGTTCACCCCGTCGCGCACATGCTCGCGCGTCGCCGCGTAGTCGTAAGCCAATACAACCAGCCCGCTCGCCAGCGCCTCGGTCACCACGTTCCCAAACGTCTCCGTCACGCTCGCGAACGCGAACACATCCGCCGACGCATAATGCGCCGCCAGCTCCTCCCCGCGCCGCATCCCCGCGTAGTGGAAATCCGGATGCGCCTTCTCCAGCGCCGCCCGCTCCGGCCCGTCGCCCACGAGAACAAACTTCGCGCGTGGTTCCACCCGCTGCAGCTCCAGAAACGCCTCCACCGCCAGCGCGAGGTTCTTCTCCGCCGCCACCCGTCCCACGTAAATCATCACCGGATCGCCCTCCGCCGCGCCCCACTCCGCGCGCAACGTCTCGCTGCGTTTCGCCGGCGTAAACAAAGTCCCGTCCACGCCGCGCGCCAGCACCACCAGCCGCTCAAATCCATCCGCCGCGAGCTGCGCCTTCAAATCCGACGCCGGCACCATCGTGCAACGCGTGCGGTTGTGAAACCACCGCAGATACCGCAGCGCCAGATCGCGCCCGAGCGTGAGTCCGTAATGCCCGCCGTATTGATGGAAATTCGTATGGAAACTCGACGTGACCGGCAGCTTCAGCAGATGCGCCGCCCGCAACGCCGCCAGTCCCAGCGGTCCTTCGGTCGCGATGTGCACCACATCCGGACGCCGCTCGCGCCAGCGTTTCTTCAAAGCCCCCGTCACCGGCAGCCCCATGCGCAGCGCGCTGTAAAACGGAATCGGCACCCCCGGCACCACGTAATCCAGCGCCCCCGCGTCGGTCACTCCGGCGGCGAGTTCCACCTTCTGCCGCGGACGCACCACTTCCACCGTGTGACCCCGCGCCCGCATCCCGCCGACCAACCGGCTCAGCGTCATGGCGACGCCGTTGACCTCGGGCGGAAACGTTTCGGTGACGAGCGCGATATTCATTCAAAAACAGTGATCAAATCCGAACGGTGCGGCGAGCACCAGCGAGCCGAAACTCGCGGACGTGACATTTCGGCGACAAAAAGCCCTCCGCCTTTTGCTAAGCGGAGGGCCGGGATAATCCAAAATTCAACCGAAACCGCGGCGCCGTCGCCGCGTTCCGTCGCATTACATTCCGTTGGTCGAAACCGGAGCCTCTTCGGCCATCGGAGCCGGCTCGGCGGGAGCCGCCTTGAAGTCGATCAATTCAACTTCAAACAGCAGCGTGGCCGCCGGAGGAATGGTCGGGGGACGACCCGCTTCGCCGTAGGCGAGCTGATAGGGAATGTAGAGCTTGGCCTTGCCACCCTTCTTGAGCTTCTGGAGACCCTCGGTCCAGCCGGGGATAACCTGGTTGAGCGGGAACTCCGCCGGCTCGCCGCGCTGCACGGAGCTGTCGAACACCGTTCCGTCCAGCAGCGTGCCGGTGTAGTGAACCGTCACGATATCCGTGGCCTTGGGAAATTCGCCGCTGCCTTCCTTCGTGATCTCGTAATGGAGACCGCTGGGCAGCGCCACCACGCCTTTCTTGTCCTTGATCGTGGCGAAATACGCCGCGCTCGCCTCGGCGCTCTTCTTGGCCTGCTTCGCGGTATAGTCCGCCTGCTTGGCCTGCATGTATTTGTCGAGCTCCGGCCCGATTTCCTCGATCTTGTGGGGAGCCTCGGCACCGGAGGCGGAAGACTGGATGCCCTTGATGATCGCTGCGGTCTGCTCGGCGGTGAAACCAAGCTCGCTCAAGCCCATGCGACGGCCCACGAACCAGCCGAAGGTCTCGAGCAGTTGGGTCTCGGTAAACTTGGGGGCTTCGGCGGCGGCCGGAGCGGTTTCGACGGCCGCAGGGGTTTCTTGGGCGGACAATGAAGCGACCATGCCGATTGCGAGCACGGATGCCTTGAACGTAGAGGTGAGTTTCATGGATTGGATGTTGGAACTAGAAACGGCGCTGTGGGTTTTGTGCCGTAAAAAGTAGACTTTCCTGCCCTCCCCTCCACGGCTTGGCAACCTCTTACTCGTTACTTGTCTCGCGCCCCCCATCCGCGTTCATTGTCACACAACACTCATGCATTCCGATCAATTTTGGACGAGCCAGGACGGTCAGATTCTCACGGTTAAGAACAAAGACCCCCGCACTGTTGCCCTCACCCTCGCCTTCTGGCCGCGCACTCCCGGCGAATTGGAATTCTGGCGCGACCACCTCCCCCAACTCGCATTCACTGAACGCAGCACCCTCGCCCGCATCGGTATCGAAATGATCGCCGTCGGCACCGGCGTCATCGACGGCGGCCGCCTCGTCCTCGCCGCCGAAGCCTTCCTCTACGACGACAGTTTCCCCAACGCTTCCTACTGGAAAAAACTCCTGCGCCCGGGCACTCCCGTCGGCCGCCTCTTTTACGCGCCCGAAAAAGCCAAGCTCTCCACCGCCGAGATCTGGGAAGCCATCCGCACCAACCGCCTCAAGCTCCCCAACACCATCAGCATCGACCGCTTGGGCCGCGTCTTCCTCACCCCGCACCATGTCCGCTACACGCTGAACCCGCGCCTCAAACGCCCCGACTTCGAGCGGCTCGTCTCCGGTGAAGCCGGCCGCAACTACCTCGACAAGGTCCAGGTCCGCAAAGACATCGACCTGCTCACCATCGAACCGTCCTCCGGCGTCCTCACCAGCTGCTCCATGTATTTGAAAGAGCACTACGTCCTGCTCAACCGCGGCGAGGGCAACTTCGGCATCCACACCAGCGCCGTCCTCCTCGACCCCATCAAGACTTTCGGCACGAACATCATGCTGGAAATCTACAACACCGGCGAACAACCCGTCGTGAATCCGATGGTCTCGGTCGAAATCTTCCGCGCCCCCGCCGCCGCCCTCGCCGGCCCTTCCCCCGCCGACCCCGAGTTCGATTCGCTCCGTCGCCGCCGCACCCGCCTGCTCACCACCGCGACCGATTTGTTCGCCTGCATCGACGCCCACCCGCCCAAAACCGACCGCACCGCCAAGCCGCGCACCCGCATCAGCGTGCGCGGACAAAGCGCGCTCATGGAGAACTTCAGTCTCCTGCTCCACACCGCCGGACGCCCCGCCCCCAAAATCGACAGTCTCAAGACCTGCGGCTACCGCACGCTCGTCGAATCCCTCGCCGCCGCCCCCGCCGATGCCGACACGCTGCTCATCGACTATTTCCCGAACCTCCTCGAGCACACCGAACTGCTCACCCGCCTCCCCGAGCTCAAGCTGCGCCGCATCATCTTCCGCCACCCGTCCCGCACCCACGGCTTTTTTCTCTCCAACAACGCCCACGGTCGCCTCCAAAACTACCACGATCTCGCCATCGACGTTTACTGGTTCAACGCCGCGATGGGCGACCTCTACCGCCACACCTACAAAAAAAACCACGGCTTCTTCGTCCGAGAGGAACTCCGCCGCGTCTTCCAGGAATCCACCATCCTCGCGTTCTACGGTTCCGCCGTCGGCCTTGAACAAGCCGACACCGACCGCATCTCCGGCCTCATCGACAAACTCACCGGCTTCATCGGACCCAACGTCGGCGTGCTCACCGGCGGCGGCGGCGGCGTCATGCGCCTCGCGACCGACCAGGCCCGCGCCAAGGGCGCCCTCACCGGCGCGTGTTTCCTCGAACTCGAAGCCCAGCCGCCCGAACTCGGCGTGGACTTCTTCAACACCTTCCAGGAAACCGCCCGCCACTACCGCCAAAAGTGGTTCGAGGTCGCCGATTTTTGCGTCTTCAATGTCGGCGGCGTCGGCACCCTCGAGGAGGTCGGCATCGAGCTCTGCAACCTCAAGCTCGGCATCCGCCCGCGCGTCCCCTACGTCTTTTTCAATTCCACTTATTGGAGCGACCTCCGCCGCCAGCTCCGCGCGATGGTCCGCGACAAACGCGCCCCCGCCTGGCTGCTCGACTACATCCTCTTCACCGACGACCCCGACGAGGTCGTCGCCTTCTACCGCAAGACCCTCCAGGTCCTCTAAAAATCGTTCTCGTTCTCGTCCTCCTACTCGTTCTCCTTCCCTCCGTGTCTTCCGCCACTCACGCGTCCACCCAATTTCCCAAAAACGTCCTCATCGTCGGCGCCGGCGGCCGCGAGCACACGCTCGTCAAAGCAGTCCTCGCCTCGCCTGCGCGCCCCCGCGTGATCGCCGCCCCCGGCAACGCCGGTATCGCCGCCGAGGTCCCGACGTTCCCCGTCGCCGCCGACAACATCCCCGGCCTCGTCGCCCTCGTCCAAAACGAGAAAATCGACTTCGTCATCGTCGGCCCCGAAGTCCCTCTCTCCCTCGGCCTGGTCGACGCCCTCGCCGCCATCAACGTCCCCGCCTACGGCCCCAAAGCCGACGGCGCCCGCCTCGAAGCCTCCAAGGTTTTCACCAAACAGATCCTCCTCAAATACGGCATCCCCACCGCCGCCTCCGGCATCTTCACCGAGGTCGAACCCGCCCTCGCCTACATCCGCCAACGCGGCGCTCCCATCGTCATCAAAGCCGACGGACTCGCCGCCGGCAAAGGCGTGATCGTAGCCCAAACCCTAGCCGAAGCCGAGGCCGCCGTCCACGACATGCTCGCCGGCAACAAATTCGGCTCCGCCGGCAGCCAGATACTCGTCGAAGACTGCATGTTCGGCGAAGAAACCTCCATCCTCGTCGTCACCTCCGGCCGCGACTACATCATCCTTCCCACCTCCCAGGATCACAAACGTATCGGCGACGGTGATACCGGCCCCAACACCGGCGGCATGGGCACCTACTCCCCCGCCGACGTCGTCACCCCCGCCCTCCTCGCGCAGATCGAACGCGAGATCGTCAAACCCTCCGTCAACGCCATCGCCGACGAGGGCATCGATTTCCGCGGCACGCTCTTCATCGGCATCATGCTCACCGCCGACGGCCCGAGTGTCCTCGAATACAACACCCGCTTCGGCGATCCCGAAACCCAGGTCGTCATTCCCCGCCTCGACACCGACGTCCTCGCCCTCCTCTGGGCCGCCGCCCAGGGCACCCTCGCCGGCATCCGCTTCGCCATCAAACCCGACCACGCCCTCTGCGTCGTCATCGCCGCCAAGGGCTACCCCGACGCCTACCCGAAAGGCGATGTCATCACCTTCCCCGCGCCGTTGCCGGCCAACGTCCACATCATCCACGCCGGCACCGCCACCAACGCCTCCGGCCAGGTCGTCACCGCCGGCGGACGCGTCCTCGGCGTCACCGCTACCGCCCCCACCCTCCGCGCCGCCGCCGACTCCGCCTACGCCGTCTGCGAACAGATCCAATGCGTCACCAAGGTCTACCGCCGCGACATCGGAGCCAAACAGCTCAACCGCAAATGAGCCGCCTCGTCGTCCTCCTCGCGCTGGCCTTCTCATTCGTCGCCACCGCGCACGCCGCCGACCTCGCACCCGGCCTCGCCTACGTGCGCAGCGCCGACGCCACCGTCATCGCGAAATCTCTGGAAACCGGCTCCGTGGTCCTCGACCTGCGCACCGTCACAGAACCCGTAAAACCCCTCCGCGTTCCCCGCACCCGCGTCCTCCTCGTCCTCGTTTCACCCGAGACACCCGCCGTTAACCTCCCCGGCGCAATCACGCTGGGCCGCGCCGCGCCCGACTTCAAAACCGACATCATCGTCACCACGACCGCCGAGTCGGACACCGCCGCCGTTACCGCCCTCGCCGCCGGCACCGCGCCCGAGACCCTCATCATCGAAAACGCCGACAAACCCCGCTTCGACGAAAGTCTCCTCGTCCGCGAACACCAACACGGCTTCACCCCGTCCGAGCCTGCCGATCCCGCCGCCAAATCGTCCGACACCCCCGCGCCACCCGTGGTCATCGACGCCGTTCTCCAGCGCGCCGTGCATGTCTATCGCGGCCTGGTGGCCATCAAAAAAATTCCCGCCCCTTGATCCCGCGGGTTGCCTTTCCCCCCAAACGCTATCCCCTTCCCTCCACGCTCGCATGGCCAAACCCGCAACCATCGTCACTGTTTGCACCGCCAACATCTGCCGCAGTCCGATGGCCGAGGCCCTTCTCCGCCACGCGCTGAGCGCCCAGCCCGAGCCCCTGAAATCCCTGCGCATCGTCTCCGCCGGAGTCGCCGCCCGCGCCCGTGACCGCGTTTCCGAAAACTCCGTCACCGCCCTCAAAAAAGTCGGCCTCGATATCAAAGCCCACGTCAGCCAGCCCCTCACCAAACAGCTCCTGGATGAAGCCATCGCCGTCTTCTGCATGACCGAGAGTCACCGCGCGATGATCCAGCTCACCTTTGATCCGGTGCCCCGCCACGTGTATTTATTCCGCGAGTTCATGCCCCGTTCCGCCGACAAAGAAATCGGCGACCCCTACGGCGGCCCTCTCAGCGAATACGAGTCCTGCCGCGACGAAATGGTCGAAGCCATCCCGTCCCTGGTCGAGTTCCTCAAGGAACTGACCTCCAAAAAGTAACCCGCCTCGCTCTTCGTAGCAGCCGAGGTAACGAGGCTGGCCCCGTCCTTTCCCCCGCCTGTGCAAGGGCTTTCCGCGCCCAACCCTATTTGTCACTTAACAAGTGACAAATTTCCTTTTCCCCTTGTTTTCCAGCCTCTTGAGAACCCTGATTTTCGCCCCTTTAACCGCCCCCGCTACCACCCGCCGCCTTCCTTCACCTGCATCCCCGAATCCTCTTTGTCACTTAATAAGTGACAAACTTTGCCCGTGCACATCTCGCACTCGCTTCGCTTTCGCTCTTCTTTCGCCGCCCCGTTTTTCGATTTGTGCCCGCGCCGTTTGCCCTTCCGACTCTCCGTTTCCAAACTTCCTTTCACCATGTCGATCAACGCCACGCCGCTCCGCACCCTCGATCCCGAAATCTACGCGGCCCTCTCCTCCGAGTTCGCCCGCCAGCAGAGCCACATCGAGCTCATCGCCTCCGAAAACTTCACCTACCCCGCCGTCATGGAGGCCCAGGGCAGCGTGCTCACCAACAAATACGCCGAGGGCTATCCCGCGAAACGCTGGTATGGCGGCTGTGAATTCGTCGACAAGATCGAAACCCTCGCCATCGACCGCGCCAAAGCCCTCTTCGGCGCCGAACACGCCAACGTCCAGCCCCACTCGGGCTCGCAGGCCAACTTCGCCGTTTACACGTCCTGCCTTCCCCTCGGCGCGAAGATCCTCGGCATGAACCTCTCGCACGGCGGCCATCTCACCCACGGCAATCCCGCCAACTTCTCCGGCAAACAGTATTCATTCGTCCAATACGGCGTCCGCGAGGACACCGGCCTGATCGACTACGAGGAACTCGCCGCCATCGCCGAACACGAGAAGCCCGCGATGATCACCGTCGGCGCCTCCGCCTACTCCCGCGTCATCGACTTCGCCCGCATGGGTGAGATCGCCCGCTCCGTCGGCGCCCTCCTTTTCGCCGACATCGCGCACATCGCCGGTCTCGTCGCCGCCGGTGTCCATCCGTCCCCCTTCCCGCACGCCGATTTCGTCACCACCACCACGCACAAAACCCTTCGCGGCCCCCGCGGCGGTCTCATCCTGTGCAAGGCCGCGCACGCCAAGGCCATCGACTCCGCCATGTTCCCCGGCGGCCAGGGCGGCCCGCTCATGCACGTCATCGCCGCCAAGGCCGTGTGCTTCGCCGAGGCCCTCAAGCCCGATTTCAAGACCTACGCCCAGCAGGTCGTCAAAAACTCCCAAACCCTCGCCGCCGCCTTCATCTCGCGCGGCTACAAGATCGTTTCCGGTGGCACCGACAACCACCTCTTCATGATCGATCTCCGCCACAACCTCCCCGAGCTCACCGCCAAGAAAGCCCAGGAGACCCTCGACCTCGCCCACATCACGCTCAACAAAAACACCGTGCCTTTCGAGACCCGCTCGCCTTTCCAGGCATCTGGCCTCCGCATCGGCACGCCCGCGATCACCTCGCGCGGTCTTGTTGAGTCCGACATGGATGAAATCGCCACCGCGATCGACACCGTCCTCAAAGCCATCGGCACCGACGGCGAAGCCGCCGCCCTCGCCTCCGCCAAGGAACGCGCCGCCAAGCTCGCCGCCAAATACCCCCTGCCCTACAAGCTCTAAAGCCCCCCGCCGCGGCCCCCTTGCCGCCGGCCCCGTAGCAGCCGAGGTAACGAGGCTGGGCTTGATGGAGCCCACCTCACAACGAAACCCGCTCCCTCACCGGAGCGGGTTTCGTTTTGCCCGCTTCCGCCAAAAAACAACCTCGCGAACCACAAGGCGCGCAACATGCTAGCGCATTGAAAGTTGCGCCCATGAAATCCCACGCCACTTCCAGGAAAAACCTCCTGCGCCGACAGCTTGGGCTCGTGGTGATTTTGTTCGCCGGCTTCGCCGCCTCGCTGGGCCTGTATCATTTTTTTAACTACACCGAGGCCCGCCGCACCGGGGACGAATTCCTTCGCCGCGCCTCCGTCCGCCACGCCCTGATCAACGAAAGCATCCGCGGTTACGAGGAATGTCTCCACAACCTTAAAAACCTCTTCACCAACTCCGAGGACGTCAGCCCCGCCGAGTTCACCGCCACCGCCCTCGACATCCGCACCCGCCACCGCGGCATCCAGGCCCTTCAATGGGTCCCCGTCATCCCCGGCGACCTCCGCGCCGAAACCGAGGCCTGGGCCCGTCGCGAGATCGCCCCTTCCTACACGTTCACCGAACGCGGACCCGACGGTTCCCTCGTCCCCGCCGCCGACCGTCCCGCCTACCACCCCATTCTCTACACCGATCCGGTCGCCGGCAACGAAGCCGCCCTTGGGTTCGACCTCCGCGTCGGTCCTTCGCGCGACGATCTCGCCCGCAGCCTCGAGTCCCGCGCACTCGTGCTCACCCGCAAGATCCGCCTCGTCCAGGAAGATCCCGGCGTCGACCGCTACGGCGTCATCATGGCCTGCCCCGTGTTCATCGAAACCGCCGGACAACCTCCCCAACTCCGCGGCTTCGTCCAGATCGTTTTCAAAATCGACTCCATGCTCGAACAGTCGTGGCTCAGCTACCCCGCCAACGCCCTCGACACCCTCGTCCTCGATCTCACCCAGCCCGCCCGACACCGATCCGTTTCTCTACAGCCGTCGCGCCTCCCCGTCTCCCGACGCGCCTCCTTTGCGCGATCCCTCGCAACTGTCCTCGCTCGCCACCCACCGCGACACCCTCTCCATCGGCGGCCGCACCTGGGGCTGCTACTACGCCCCGTCCACCGGTTGGTTCGCCGGACAATTCAACTCCTCCCCGCTTCTCGTCCTCTGCGGCAGCCTCCTCTTCACCTGCCTGCTCGGGGCCTATTTCCACAGCGTGCGCCGCCGCTCCGAACTCGTCGAACAACAGGTCAACGAACGCACCGCCGAACTCCGCCACACCCAGCGCCTGCTCGAAACCGACATCGCCAAACGCCAGTCCACCGAAGCCGAGCTCCGCGAAAGCCGCCGCCAGCTCGACAGCCTCCTCCGCCAGATGCCCGGCATGGCCTACCGCTACGTCAACGCCCCCCGTCGCGCCGCCACCTTCATCAGCCGCGGCTCCATCGAAATCATCGGCTACTCCCCGCAGGAACTCATCTCCGGTCCGATCTGCTACGACGACTTGATCGAACCCGACGACCGCGCCGCCCACCACGCGCTCGTGGACAACGCGCTCGCCCGCCAGGGCGCCTACGAAAGCGAATACCGCCTCCGCGACAAAACCGGCGCCGTCAAATGGGTGCTCGACCGCGGCCAGGGCATTTACACCACCGAGGGACAACTCCTCTTCATCGAGGGTCTCGCCATCGACATCACCCGCCGCAAACAAGCCGAATCCGAAAAAGCCGCCCTCGACCGCAAACTCCTCGAATCCCAAAAACTCGAATCCCTCGGCGTCCTCGCCGGCGGCATCGCCCACGACTTCAACAACCTCCTCACCACCATCGTCGGCCACGCCAGCATCACCCGCCTCGAACTGCCCCGCCACTCGCAACTCCAACACCACCTCGAACAAATCGAAACCGGCTCCCAGCGCGCCGCCGAACTCTGCCAGCAGATGCTCGCCTACGCCGGCCAGGGCCGGTTTCTCGTGCAACGCGTCTCCCTCGAAAAACTCGTTCGCGACACCATCCCGCTGCTCGAACACTCCATCAGCAAACGCGCCTCCCTCCGTTTTGAATTCCAACCCGGCGTGCCCGAGGTGGACGTCGACGCCACCCAGATCCGCCAGATCATCATGAATCTCGTCGTCAACGCCTCCGACGCCATCGGCGACCGCGACGGCACCATCACCGTCGAAATCCACACTCTTTCCCGCAACGCCCCGCAACTCGCCCAAGCCGTTCTCCCCCCGCCCCCCGGCGAAGGCGACTTCGCCTGCCTTCGCGTCACCGACACCGGCGCCGGCATGGACGCCCCGACCCTCTCCAAAATCTTCGATCCTTTTTTCACCACCAAGTTCGCCGGCCGCGGCCTCGGACTCGCCGCCGTTCTCGGCATCGTCCGAAGTCACCACGGCAGCCTCCTCGTCTCCAGCACCGTGGGCATCGGCTCCTCGTTCACCCTCCTGCTCCCCGCCTCCAACACCCTCGTGCAATCCCGCGAAAGCCACACCCCTTTCGAAACCCGTCCCCATCCGCTCGCCGGCACCGTGCTGCTCATCGACGACGAAGACGGCGTGCGCGCCGTCGCCGACCAGATGTTCCGCACCTTCGGCCTCAAAACCCTCACCGCCGCCGACGGAGCCGAGGGCCTTGACTTGTTTCAACGCCACCAGGCCTCCATCGCCCTCGTCCTCCTTGATCTGACCATGCCGCGCATGAGCGGCGAGGAAACCCTCCGCGCCATCCGCGCACTCGCCCCGCACCTCCCCGTCATACTCATGAGCGGTTACAACCAAAGCGCCGTCCCCGAACTCGCCACCGACGACCGCGTCAGCTTCCTCCAAAAACCCTTCTCCCTGGCCGCCCTCCGCAAACAAATCAGCCGGATGCTCACCTGACCCAAGTAGCGCAGCCTTCCAGCCTGCCTCCGTCATTAGTCATTAGTCATTGGTCATTGGTCATTGGTCATTGGTCATT
>CAMBLN010000090.1 GCA_945868215.1 Opitutus sp. GAS368 | reverse complement strand
TGCTAGTTACGCAAAACTGTGGCGAAGCGAGTTCTGAGTAATGATTTGCGGAAACCTCGCGCAAGCCCAATCTTTGATAGCATTTATACCTTACTACCAGATGATATTGGGACTTACCGGCAGTATGGGCGGTGGCAAATCAACGGCAGCGCGCTTCTTCGAGGAGGCCGGGTTGCGGCGGATTGATTCTGACCGCATCGTTCGCGAGGAGGTGCTGACCGATCCAGTCGTGGTTGCACGGATTGCGGATCGGTTTCCCGATGTTATAGCGGGAGACCAGCAGGTCTGCCGACAACAACTGGCGCGGCACGTATTCAGTAACGACATAGACCGCGTATGGTTGGAGGAGTTGGTCCTGCCGCAGGTATACGAACGATGGCGGGTTGAGCTTTCGAGTGCGCCGGCCGCCGATTGGGTGATCGAGGCGCCGCTGCTTTTTGAGCAAGGTTTGGAAAATTGGTTTGATTTTACGGTGTGCGTGGCGACATCGTCCGCCAATCAGCTTGCTCGGTTGATTGAGCGCGGAATTCCCCAATCGCTCGCCGAGCAGCGCATTTCCAAGCAATTGCCCTTGGCTCAGAAACTAGAAAAAGCCGATTTTGTTATTTCCAACGACGGGACACCCGAGGCTTTGCGTATGCAGGTCAACCATTTGGTTAACCGCTTGTCGGGTGCCCGGTAAGTTTTGTTTCCGGGACGGTTGATTTTTGTTTCCACCTACTTTTCCACCCATGGATGAATCCGATTTGAACGCCTCCGCCGAAGCCGGCAAAGGCAAGACCAAGAAAACGACCAAGCGTGCGCCTCGCGCCGCGAGTGTAGCCGCGCCCAAAAAAACGCGAACCACCAAGGCTCGTCCGGCGAAGGCGTCAGCTGCGAATGCTGCACATGAGGCGGATGAACCGAGTTTGTTCGAGCGTGCATCGTCTTCGGAGCGCCCTGCGGCATCCGAGCAAATTCGTGAAGAGCGGGTTGCTCCGGTCGAGACGCCGGCATTGCCACCCGCTGTTATACCCGTGACGGAGCGTCCGGTGTTTGTGCCCTCCACGGACAAGCCGGTTTCAAGTTATTCCAGCGAGGGCGGTTTCCAGTCCCCGGATTCAAATGCAGCCAATGTGAACCCTGCGCCGGAGCCATCAGGCGCATCGCAGTCGAATGAACCGGTTTCCGCCAATCAGGGCTCCGGGCAAACCAGCGGGTTTCAGACGGGCGCGCCCGCCGATGATGATCGTGGTCCGTGGTGGAAACGCAAAAAGGACAAGAAAAACAACAAGTGGAGGGACAAGCATTCGCATGGAGGCGGCGGGGGAGGGGGTGGAGGACGTCAGAGCGGTCATCAACATCCGCCGCAACCGCCGCCCCCGGTGCTGGCACCGGTGCATTACGGAGACCTGCCTGATCCTGCACGCTTTGCCGATTTGACGGCGCTTGATGCACTCGCGGCTTCCTTGCAGACCGGCAACGGTGATGCTCCGATCCAGATCGACCAGATCTATTCGCTCAATCTTTTCGACTTGATCGTGTTCGCCCGAAAAATCGGCATTCCGTTCGAGGGCACGCCCAACCGGTTGCAGATGTTGGAGGCGATTTTTATCCATGCCGCCGAAAAACAGATACCGCTGGTTGACCGCGGATTGGTTGATCTGACCGACAAGGGTTACGGCTTTATCGTTCACGAGCAGTCCAATTACCGGCTGTATCCTGAAAGCACCTACCTGCCTGAGGTGCTGATCAAGCGTTACGCTTTGAAGCGGGGGCATCATGTCGAGGTGGTCGTGCAAGCACCCCAGTCTGGCGACCGCTGCGCCGCCGTGGTCGGTATCAAGACGGTGATGGGCAAGTCTCCCGACGAAGTCTCCCGGCTTACGCCTTTTGAGGAACTGGTTCCCTATTATCCGCTTCAACGTATTCTGCTGGAGGCACCCGAGATTCACAAAGACATCTCAATGCGTGCGGTTGACCTGCTCACGCCCATCGGCTTTGGCCAACGCGGACTGCTGGTCGCTCCGCCGCGGACGGGTAAAACGGTCATTCTTCAGAGCATCGCCAACTCGATTTCGCATAACTTCCCTGAGAAAAAACTGATCCTGCTGCTGATTGATGAACGTCCCGAAGAGGTGACTGACTTTAAGCGCCACACCAAGGGCGAGGTGGTCAGCTCTACGTTTGACGAGGCTCCTGAAAGCCATGTGCATGCGGCCGAGATGGTCATCGAAAAAGCGCGCCGTCTGGTCGAACAAGGGGAGCACGTTGTGATTCTGCTCGATTCGATCACCCGTCTGGCCCGCGCATACAACGCGTTGGCCGCCAATTCCGGAAAGATTATGTCGGGTGGTGTCGAGGCCACCGCGCTGCAGAAACCCAAGCGCTTCTTCGGTTCGGCCCGTAACATCGAGGGTGGCGGCAGCATCACCATCATCGGCACGGCCCTTATCGATACAGGCAGCCGCATGGACGAGGTCATCTTCGAAGAGTTCAAAGGCACGGGTAACATGGAACTCCATCTGGACCGCGGTCTCTCGGACAAACGTATCTTCCCCGCGATCAATATCGACCGCTCCGGCACGCGCAAAGAGGAGCTCATTTATCACCCTGAGGAAATGCTGCGCGTTTATGGTCTGCGCCGGGCGATGCAGGGTATTCCTCCCGTTGAAGCGATGGATATGTTTATTCAGCGCTTGAAGAAAACCAAAACAAACGCGGAATTCTTGATGAGCTTGAACCGTTGATTCCTCTTTCTTGTATTTCCCCGACAACTACCCTGATCGGCCCTTGGCCCCCATCCCCCCAACGTGACTCCCGCCGATGATTTCGTTCTACAGCTCGCCCTTGACAAGGGCGTGCTCACCCAATCCCAGATCGACGAAGCGAACGAGCAGATCGCCGCGCACACCGATCTTACGACCGCTCCGCCCAAGCTGGTTGATACGCTGATCGCCAACCGTGCCGTCGAGGCCCGTCAGCTGAGCAAGCTGTTGGCCGATGAGTTTGGCATGCCGCTGGTCGATCTCATGGCCTTGCGCGTGCCGAGTCCGGAAGCGATGGAACTGGTGCCGCGCGCTCTCGCCGTGCGATACGGCGTGTTTCCGATTTCCCGCGATGGAAACTCCATCAAGCTCGCGATCAGTGATCCGCTGGATGTCGACACCATCGACAGCCTCAGCCACATGCTGAAGCTCAACATCGAGCCATCGGTGGCTCCCGCTTACGAGATCAAGCACACGATCGACCGTTTTTACGGGAAGGATGCCAGCGAGCTTGAGGCGATGCTCGGCGACTTCTCGGTGGGTGGCGCCGAGGCCGCGACCGTCACGACCGTAGCGGTGGATGGCATGCCGTCCGTGGAGGAAGGCGACGCGCCCATCATCAAGCTCGTCCACCAGATCATCCTTGAGGCGATCCAGCGGCGTGCGTCCGACATTCACTTGGAGCCGCTCGAAAAACGTTTCCGGGTCCGCTACCGTATCGACGGTGTGTTGCTCGAAATTGAGAATCCGCCCAAGCGTCTCCAGCTTTCGATGATCTCGCGTCTGAAGATCATGGCGAACATCTCCATCGCGGAAAAACGTATTCCGCAGGACGGCCGCATCCAGATCAACATGGGCGGCAAACAAATCGACCTACGTGTTTCTTCGCTGCCCACCGCCCACGGCGAGAGCATCGTCATGCGTATTCTTGACAAGGATGGTCTGCAACTCGGCCTGCCCGAGCTCGGCTTCTTCAGCGATGACCAGGCCATTGTGGAACGACTGATCGCCATGCCCGACGGCATCATGCTCGTAACCGGTCCCACCGGCTCCGGCAAGACCACGACGCTGTATTCGTGCCTTCACTTCATCAACAAACCAGACCGCAAGATCATCACGGTCGAGGACCCCGTCGAATACGTGCTGGCGGGTATCAACCAAGTGCCCGTCCGTCACGACGTCGGCATGACGTTTGCCTCGGCCTTGCGCGCTATGCTGCGTCAGGCCCCGAATATTGTGATGGTGGGTGAGATTCGTGACTTGGAGACGGCTGAAATCGCCATCAACGCCTCGCTTACCGGTCACATGGTGTTTTCCACCCTGCACACCAACGATGCCCCCGGTGCCATCACCCGTCTGATTGATATCGGGGTGAAACCGTTCCTGGTGTCGACCTCCTTGCGCGCCGCAGTCGCCCAGCGACTCACGCGCAAAATCTGCAAGCAGTGCAAAAAGCCGCACACGCCCGACGCCAACGAACTTCGTTCGCTCAACATCACCGCGCAGCAGGCATCCTCCGCGACATTCATGCGCGGCGAAGGCTGTCAGAATTGCAACGGCACCGGCTACCGCGGCCGTGCGGGTATCTTCGAGATGTTCGTGGTCAACGAAGAGATCCAGCGCATGATCTACGACAACGCGGGCACCGCCAAACTGCGTGACAAGGCCCGTTCGCTCGGCATGCGCACCATGCGCGAAGACGGCGTGCGAAAGGTTCTCTCCGGTCTCACCACCATCGATGAGGTCGTTTCGATCACCGTGGGCGACGCCAGCTAAAGCCCCATCGCGATTACCCCGTCATGAGCTACGAAATGAACGATCTTCTGGAGTTGGTGGTGGACCAAGGCGCGTCCGACCTGCACCTCCAGGTCGGTCAGCCGCCCACGCTACGGCTCAGCGGCGGCATGGTTCCGATCGACGGTCCTGCGCTGACGCCCGCCGATACCGAGAAGCTCATGCTCTCGATCACGCCGGACAACCACCAGCAGAACGTTAAGTTGAACGGCGGCTCCGACTTCGGTTTCGCCTTCCTCGAAAAGGCCCGTCTTCGCGTCAGTGTGCTCAAGTCCAAAGGCAACTACGGCCTGGTCCTTCGCCAGATCCCGAACAAGATGTTCAGCCTGCGCGAAATCGGCATTCCCGATAAAGTGCGTGAACTCCTTTTCCGCCCGCGTGGACTCATCCTTGTCACCGGCCCGACCGGTTCCGGCAAGTCCACCACGCTGGCCGCGATGATCAATTACATCAACGAGACTCGGGACGGTCATATCATCACCATCGAGGATCCGATCGAGTATTATCATCCCCACAAGCACTGTATCGTCACACAGCGTGAAGTCGGGGTGGATGTTCCCAGTTTTTCCGAGGCCATCCGTCGAGCACTCCGTCAAGATCCCGATATCATTCTGGTGGGTGAAATGCGCGACCTCGAAACCATCGAAGCCGCCATCAGCGCCGCCGAAACCGGCCACTTGGTTTTCGGCACTCTTCATACCAACGGCTCCGCCAAGACCATCGACCGCATCGTCGATGCTTTTCCGGCCAATATGAAGGACATGATCCGCACGCAGCTCGCCTCCTCGATCGTGGCCGTGCTTTCACAGGTTCTCTGCAAAAAAATCGGCGGAGGGCGCATTGCAAGCTACGAGATCATGGTCAACACGACCTCCATCGCATCGCTCATTCGCGAGAACAAAACCTTCCGTATTTCGTCCGACATCCAGACCGGAGCGAGCCTGGGTATGATCACGCTCGACGCCCACCTTATGAGCCTGGTCAACCGCGACCTCGTGGCGCCGGACGAGGCTCTCGACAAGGCACAGGACCCGGTTGTCATGCGCGAAAAACTCATCGCGATGGGGGCTCAACTCCGCCAGCTCTAACTCTTCAATCCCAATCCACTTTCCCAGTCGGCTCAACGCCAGTTACCCCCTATGTTTGAAAGCCACAGTCAGGCCATCCTTGAACTCTGCCGCGATCGCCATCTCGTCGACGCAGGCACGCTCAACGACCTTAATCAGGAGCACAAGGCCACCGGCAAATCCGTTGCCGATCTCCTTGTCGAAATGGGCTTGGTTGAGAAAGCCACGCTCCTGCGTGCGGTTGCCGATCATCTCGGGCTTGAATACCTCGAAGGCCAGGCCGGCGATATTCCCAACGAAGTGGTCGGTGCGGTCCAGGGCAGCCTCGCCCGCATGTATGGCGTCGTTCCGATTCGTGTGGATCCGCAGGGCATCGACCTGCTGGCCATCGATCCTTTCAACAGCCAGGTCATCGACGATCTCACTTTTGCGCTCGGCAAGGATGTCCGTCTTGTGGTCGCCGATCCCGGCCGTATCGACGGTCTGCTCAAGCTCCATTACGGTGACGACGACGCGACCATCGACGACCTCCTCAAGGAGATGTCGAGCGATGACCACGACGGACCGACCGGTGGTGAAAAGGAACTCTCCGAACACGACTTGGAATCGATGGCGGGCCAGACTCCCATCATCCGTTTCGTAAATCTTGTGATCGGCCAGGCCATTAAGGACAAAGCATCCGACATCCACTTCGAGCCTTTTGAGCACGAATTCAAGATCCGCTATCGTATCGACGGTGCGCTCTATGAAATGGCGCCCCCGCCCAAGCATCTCGCCCTGCCGATCACCTCGCGCGTCAAGGTGCTCGCCGCCCTCAACATCGCCGAGCGTCGCATCCCGCAGGACGGCCGTATCAAGCTCACGCTGGGCGGCCGCCCCGTCGATCTACGCGTGTCCACGCTGCCCACCCAGTTCGGTGAATCGGTGGTGTTGCGCGTGCTCGACCAGTCCGCAGTGCAGCTTGACATCACCGCGCTCGGTATGCCGACGGATGTTTATGAAGGCATCACCGAGATCATCCGCCGACCGAACGGCATTTTTATCGTCACCGGTCCGACCGGCTCGGGCAAGACCACGACGCTTTACTCGGCGCTGCGGGTCATCAACACGCCCGATCTGAAGCTGCTCACGGCCGAGGATCCCGTGGAATACGAAATCGAAGGCATCATGCAGGTGCCGGTGAACCATGCGGTCGGCCTCACCTTTGCCGCCGCCCTTCGCTCCTTCCTTCGTCAGGATCCGGACGTGATCATGGTGGGTGAGATCCGCGACTTGGAAACGGCGCAGATCGCCATCCAAGCCTCGCTGACCGGTCACTTGGTGCTCTCGACGCTGCACACCAACGACGCTCCCGGCGCCGTGACACGCCTCGTGGATATGGGCGTGGAGCCCTTCCTGATCGCCTCGTCCCTTGAGGCGGTTCTGGCGCAACGCCTGGTCCGTCGCATCTGCAAGAGTTGCCGCACGCCCTACGAGCCGCCGGCGGCCCTTTTGCAGCAGCTCGGCATCGATCCGGTGGACATCGGCAACCGCGAGTTTTGGTATGGCAAAGGCTGCGAACAGTGCAGCAACACCGGCTACAAGGGCCGCATGGGCGTTTACGAATGGCTTCGCATGAGCGAGGCCGTGCGCGACCTCGTCGTGGAACGCGCCTCGACGATGGTCATCAAGCAAAAGGCCCTTGAACAGGGCATGCGCACGCTCCGTGACGACGGTCTCCGCGCCATTTTTGACGGCGCCACGTCCATTGAAGAAATTATCAAATACACCTGATTTATAATCGGCACGTTTCCAGCATAGACCTCCGACCCGATCTTCCTCATACCACTTCTAAATACCCTTACCCTATGCCAAAGTTCACCTACAGCGCCATCGAGTCGGCCTCGGGCAAAGAAAAAAAAGGCGTCGTTGAAAGCGCCTCCTCCGAGCAAGCCTCCGCCGAGCTTAAGGCGATGGGCCTCATCCCCACCGCGCTCGCCCCCGAGGGCGGCGGCACCAACCCCGGCAAGCTGAGCCTGGGCGCCAAAAAAGACGTCCGTAAGCTCAACTCCCCGGGCACGCAGACCCAGACCCCCTTCACCGCCAAAAAGAAAAAGGGCGGCATCACTTTCGGACGTGTCATCAACAACGCGGGTCTCACCATCTTCACCCGCCAACTCGCCACGCTGGTCAACGCCGGTATGCCGATTATGCGCAGCTTGGAGACCTTGGCTCGCCAAGAGCGCAATCTGCAGTTCAAAGAAGTCATCGATTCGCTTGTCGAGAGTATCCGGTCGGGCGGTAATTTCTCCGACGGTCTGCTTCAGCATCCGAAGGTGTTTGACCGCCTCTACGTCAACATGATCAAGGCCGGCGAGGCCGGTGGCGTGCTTGGCACGGTGCTGGAACGCCTTTCGCGCTTCATGGAAAAAGCCGAGAAGATTAAGGGCAAGGTGAAGTCTGCGATGACCTATCCCGTAATCATCATGTTTGTTGCCGTCGCCATTGTGGGTGCGCTGATGATTTTCGTGATTCCGCAGTTCGAGAACATCTTCGCGACGATGCTCAAAGGGCAGCAGATGCCCGACCTTACGCGTGCTGTTCTCGCCGTGAGTAATTTCATCAAGAACAACATTCTGGTCACCATCGGTATTATTGTTGCCCTCTATTTCGCCTTCACTGCCTGGCATAAAACCCGTAGCGGCACACGCGCGGTGGACTGGTTCCTATTGCACGCTCCCGGGGTCGGCCCGCTGTTTCTGAAGTCCTCCGTGAGCCGTTTCACCCGCACTTTGGGAACGCTGCTCGCTTCCGGCGTGCCTATTCTCCAAGCCCTGCTCATCACCCGCGACACCTCCGGGAACGTGCATGTCGCCGATGCGCTTAATGTCGTTCACGACCGTGTGAAAGAGGGTGACAACGTCGCCCGCCCGCTAGATTCGACCAAGGTGTTTCCGACCATGGTGACCTCCATGATCGAGGTCGGCGAAGAAACCGGTGCGCTTCCTGAGATGCTTAATCGCGTCGCCGATACTTACGACGACGAGGTGGACAACTCCGTGGCCGGTCTCACCTCCATCATGGAGCCCATCATGATCGTGTTCATGGCCGTGGTGGTGGGCACGATCGTCATCGCGCTGTTCCTTCCGATCATCAAGATCATCCAGACGTTGCAGTAAGCGTTCACCCGCTTCGCTTCAGCGATTCAGACTCACAAAAAAGGCCGCCTTTCGGGCGGCCTTTTTTTTGCTTACAAGGTGCGTTTATTTGCGGGGTGGCAGCGGCGTGGTGAGCAGACTTGTGCTTAACCCCATCAGGCGCTCGGAGAATTCGTCGTGTTCATTGGCCTGGCGGAGGGTGCGCTGGACCATGCCCATCTTGGCGTCGAGGTTGTCGATCATCGACACGAACACGGCCTCGGGTGTCGCCGCGTAAACGGCCGCGCCCCACTCAGGTTCGCCCTGGTGGCTGAGCACGATGTGTTCGAGGCGCTCCAGGCGCTCGGCGTCGAGGCGGGCCTTGATGCCGTGTTTGCGGGCGAGTTGGTAGCCGAGCACGACGTGACCTTGCAGGATACCCTTGCGGCTGCGCTTCGTGGCGAGCGAGCCCTCGTATTCGATGGTCTTGCCGGTGTCGTGAAGAAGGATGCCAGCCATCGCGAGGTCGGCGTCCACCTCGCGGTAGAGCGGAAGCAGGGCTTTGCAGGCGCGCGCCATGTGGATCGTGTGCTCGAGCAGGCCGTGACGATACGCATGGTGCATCGAGACGGCGGCCGGCGTCCATTTGAAGGTGTCGCCGATCTCCTCGAACACGCCGCGCACGGTCATGCGCAGTTCGTCGTGGGTGATGCTGTCGATGAAAGTTTGAAACTCCGCCCAGAGTTCGACGGCGGGCTCGGGGGCGACTTCGACGAGGTTGTCGATCAGGCCGGGTTCGCCGAGTTCGTCTTCGGAGAGCGGGACGACCTTGAGCAGTTTGGGTGAGAGCCGGCCCTGGTAATAATCGATGCGACCTTCCACGCGGATGACGCCGCCTTCGCCGGCGGCTTTTACGGTGTCGAACACGGCGCCGTCGCTGAAGAGCGTGCATCCGAAGGAACCGGTGCGGTCACCGAGATCGAGGGTGAGAAACGGGTTGCCGTTGGACGCGGTCTTGGTGGCGAGTTTTTTGACGACGAGCACGCTGGCGAAGGGGCGGCCGGAGGCGTCTTCGAGGGCTTTGAGTTCGCGGACGGAGAGCAGCGGGAGTGCGTCGGACATGGCGGTGGTTAAGCGTATTTTTTGACGAGTTGCGTGAAACCCTTGAAGAAGGGATGGCCTGCGTCGTGGAGCAGGGCGTAAAAGACGGTTTCCGCGGGGAGAACGTGGATGCCGGAGCGGGTCAGGGCGTCGATGCATTGCGCGGCGTCGGCGGGACGTCGGGCACCGATGGCGTCGGAGAGCACGGTGACCTGAAGGTTGGCGTCGAGCGCGCCGAGGGCGGTCTGGTAAATGCAGACCGGCGTTTCGAGTCCGCAGAGAATGATGTGCTCGATGTCGAGCGAGCGCAGTGCGTCGGTGATGCCATCGTCGCCGAAGACGGAGAAAGCGTTTTTTTCGTGCACATCGGCTCCGGGGGCGAGCGCGAGCAGTTTGGGGTCGGTGCCGCCGAGTTTGCGCGGGAGTTGTTCGGTGAACGCGACGCGGATGCCGAGGCCGACGGCGGCTTCGATGACGAACGAGCAGCGTTTCACCAATTCATCGCGGTCGTCCATGACCTTGATGAAGGGCGGTTGGAGATCGACGCAGAGCAACAGAACGCCTGGCAAGGGAACGGGAGTGGGAGCGGCCATGAGGATTACGGATAATAACGCCGGCGGGCCTTCACCTGCACGAACCGTTTTTCAGGGAGAATGTAGGCGGTGAGCGCGCCGCCCATGCAGCAGGCTGTATCGATGCCGACGGACCATTTCAGCCGGTAAACCTCGGGACGGGGCGTGTGCCCGTAAACGACGAAGGGCGGGCCGTTCCACAGATCGGCCCACGGCGGCGCGTCGGGGGCGTCGGCGCGTTTGCAGGGGCGGCCTTCTTTGTTGATCGACTGGATGCGGGTGATGACGGACGCGGGCTGACGCTGCCACGGCTCGTCGGGCAGGAAACCGCCGTGGACGAAGACCGTGTTTAATTCCTCGTCGAAGTAAGTGAGCGGCATGGCCTCGAGGTAATCCCAGTCCTCGGCGCGCAGTTTTTGGTAGGTGTCTGCATCGGTATCACGGGAGATGTCCGCGACGGGAGTCTTTTCCTTGCGATAGTTGAGTAGGCGCAGCTCGTGATTTCCGAGCAGGGAGATGGCGCGGTGCTGGCGGGCGAGCTCGATAACCTTGCAGCTGTCGGGCCCGCGGTTGACGAGATCGCCGACGAGAATCAGACGGTCGTCCTTGGTTAATTCGAGGCGTTCAAGCAGCTCGGCAAACTCGTGGTGACAACCGTGGATGTCGCCGATGGCGATGAGACGTCCGTTCATTCGTTCAGTTGCGCAAATTTGCTAGCGTCCACCCCCCTTGGAAGTAAACAAGAAAGGCTATGGAATTGAATCTGCAGCCGATGGCCACGACTTGTTTCGTCACGGGGAAAACCTTCGACGAGGGCGAGCGGGTGATCAGCTTCCTCGTGCGCAACGCCTCGTCCGACGAAGTCATGCGCTACGATGTGCTGGAATCGTCGCGCGAGGGATTCTCGCCGTCGGGCATCATCGCGTGCAGCTGGGCGCATCCCTACAAACCGCGCAAGGTCGGCGAAAATCCCGAGCGCGAACTCAAGCTCACCGCCGAGAACCTGTTCGTCACGCTGGCCGATCCGGCGGTCGAGCTAGCACCCGAGAACGAGCGGTTGGTGCAGTTCCTCGCGCTGATGCTGGAGCGCAAAAAACTCCTCCGCCCCAAGGGCCGCGCGGCCGATGGCGCCCGCAATCTCTACGAACATGCCAAGACGAAGCTCATCTATGCGGTGCCGGCGGGTGAGTTGAACCCCGAGTTCTTCATCTCGATTCAGGAACAGCTGAGCGTGCTGGTCGGCGGCCCGAAGAAACCGGCCGATGGAAAACCCGCCGAGACTACCTCTGCCGAGACGACTGCTCCGGCTGCGACAGGGGATGCATCGGCGGAGCCGGCGGCCGAAGCGCCCACTCAGTAAAAAAACGCGTCAAACCTGCCATCAGGCCATCGACGAGCGCGGCGATGCGTTGCTCAGCGGGGCGGACGGACGGCGTTTCCAGCGTGTAGTTGAGCTGGCAGTGTTTGGCGCGCAGGTAAACCGCCTCGGGCCACGTTTCGCGCAGCAAGGGATCGGCGTCCGGACGGATGATGCCGGCGTCTTCGATCGGAAGGTGGCGGCCGGCGGCGGCGATCATCGTGTCGGCGAGCGAGGGCAGGGGACTGGCGTTGAGTTCGTAGAGATAGAAGCCCTGCGTCTCCCAGTCTTCGTGCAGGCAGAACACCGCATCGAAGGACGGTTGACGGCGCAGCCAGTTCACGTGTCCGGCAATCTCGGGGGTGCGCAGATCGAGGTAGTCGCGATTGAGATCGATGCCCTCCGAGTTTTCGCGCGTGCGGAGGACAAAGCCGGTCGGGTTGAGCAACGGACATGCAAACCATGTGGCGCGGTCGTCGAAGAAACCAGCTTCCATGAGCGCGAGCAACGCGAGCGGGGCGGCGGGTTCGTCGCCATGGATGCCGCTCGAAAGATAGACCCGCGGACGCCTTCCCGCGGTGCGTTTCGTGTAGCCGGCCAGTGTCACGCCGCCCACCTCGGCAAACGGTTCAGCCCGAAAGCCGCCAGCCTGCGCGGCCTCCGCAAACCGGCGCGCGAAGGGTGACGGATCGAGTGAGCAGGCTTTGACAGCGTCCATGGGCTAATGCTCTCTAACGTTTTGCCTGCCTGCGCGGGCGCAATTTATTTCCACCACCATGTCTCAAGTTCGCGTTCGTTTCGCCCCCAGTCCGACCGGTTTTTTTCACATCGGCAGCGCCCGCACGGCGTTGTTTAACTGGCTCTATGCGCGCCACACCGGCGGCGTGTTTGTTCTCCGCATCGAGGACACCGATCAGGCGCGCAACAGCGAGGCGTTCCTCAACGTCATCTATGACAGCCTCACCTGGCTGGGCATGACGTGGGACGAGGGTCCGAAGGTCGGCGGCGAATTTGGTCCGTATCGCCAGAGCGAGCGTGCAGCGATCTACAAAGAATACCTGCAAAAGCTCACCGACGCCGGCCGCACTTACGAGAGGGACGGCGCGATCTGGTTCAAGCTGATCGGTGATCGCTCCGAGGTGTTCGACGAGCATCGCCAGAAGACGGTCACCAAGGTGGCGGTCGCGCCGAGCGTGATCGACGACCAGATCCGCGGACGCGTCGAGCGCATCGAAGACGAGGACTTCGTGATCTTCCGCTCCGACGGCAATCCGGTGTTTCACTTCGTCAACGTGGTCGATGACATCGCCATGAAGATAACCCACGTGATCCGCGGTGAGGACCACCTGTCCAACACGAGCAAACACGTCGAGCTGTTCAAAGCCTTCGGCGCGCCGATGCCGAAGTTCGCGCACATTCCGCTCATTCTGAAACAGAATGGTCCGGGCAAGATGTCGAAGCGCGACCAAGGCGCGCTCATCGAGGAATACCAGAAGAAGGGTTATCTGCCGGAGGCGTTGGTGAATTTCCTCTCGCTGCTCGGCTGGTCGCCGAAGGACGACCGCGAAAAGATGGCCATAGCGGACATCATCGCGCTCTTCGACTTCCCGGGGATCAACCAGAGCAACGCGCGTTTCGACGACAAGAAACTCGCGCACATGAACATGGCCTACCTGCTGGAGTTGCCGCCGGATGATTTCGTGGCGCGGGCGCGGGCGTATTTTGAAAAGCAAGGCACGGACGTGGCGGCGAAGGCGTT
>CAMBLN010000089.1 GCA_945868215.1 Opitutus sp. GAS368 | reverse complement strand
TGACGACGCGTTGGGGACAACGCGTTCCACCAAACAAAATGGCCGCCGAATCGCTTCGGCGGCCTTTTGCGTTTGCGGATGATCAAACGGCGGGTGCAGCCGGCTTGGCTGCGGGAACCGGCGCGAGGCCGCCCGTGCCGACCTTGTGGGTCGTCGCGTCGGCCGGCATGATCGTGCGTTCGCAGAAGTCGCCGAACTTTTCGCCTTCGTTGCGCTCCTTGGCGTAGCGCTTGATGACGGGCTCCAGCATCTTCACGGCATCGTCGATCGTGATGCTCGGCGAGACGAGGCGGTTGAGGCGCGTGCCGTTGTAGGCGGCGCCAAGGTAGAACGCGTATTTGCCGGGCGCTTTGCCGACGAAGCCGATCTCGGCGAGATACGGACGGGCGCAACCGTTGGGGCAGCCCGTGACGCGGAGACTGATGGCGTCGTCATGCAGGCCGGCCTCATCCAAGACGGTTTCGAAACGCGCAAGGATGTCGGGCAGCGCGCGCTCGCTCTCCGCGAGGGCCAGACCGCACGTGGGCAACGCGACGCACGACAGCGCGTTGAGGCGCAGGCCGGAGCGGTTGTTTTCCTTGTCGAGTCCGTAGCGCGCCAGAATCGCCTCGATGACCGGCTTCTCGTTCTCGCTGATGCCGGAGATCGTAAGGTTCTGCGACGGCGTGAGGCGGAAATCGCCGCGGTGCATCTGTGCGATTTCGCGGAGCGCGGTCTTCATCGCCCAGCCGGCGCGGTCAATGATGCGGCCGGAGAGAATGTGCAGACCGTAGAACCACGAGCCGTCGGCGTTTTTGTGCCAGCCGTGTTGATCCTGAATCGTCGTGAAGACCACGGGCTTGGCGGGCGCGAAGGTGATGCCGCTGCGGCGCTCGACCTCGGACTTGAACCAGGCGACGCCTTTGTCCTCGATGGTGTATTTGAGGCGGGCGTGTTTGCGGTTGGTGCGGTCGCCATGGTCGCGCTGCGTGGTGAGCACGGCCTCGCCGATCTTGTTGACGTTCTCGCGGGTGATGAAACCGAGCGTGTCGGCGATGCGCGGGAAGGTTTCCTCGTTGCCGTGGCTCATGCCGAGGCCGCCGCCCACGGTGACGTTGTAGCCGACCAGCGTGTCGTTCTCGATCACGGCGATGTAGCCGAGATCCTGCGAATACACGTCGATGTCGTTGGACGGGGGAACCGCGAAACCGGTCTTGAATTTGCGCGGCAGGTAGGTGCTGCCATACATCGGCTCGGACTCGGGCTCGCCGCCGGCGACGAGTTCCTCGTCGAGCCAGATTTCGTGATAGGCGCGGGTCTTCGGGAGCGAGAAATCGGACCAGTTCTTGGCGTCCTGATAAACGAGTTCCTGCACGGGCGACTGCTCGGGGTTGACCGGGCCCATGACGTTGCGGTTCACGTCGCCGCACGCGGCAATGGAATCGAGGAGAACCTTGTGCATGCCCTGGATGAGCGGCTTCATGTTGCCCTTCACGACGCCGTGAAACTGGAAGGTCTGGCGGGTGGTCAGGCGGAGCGACGGTGACGCCAGATCGGTGGCGAGTTGGTCGAGCACAAGCCACTGCTGCGGAGTGGCCTTGCCGCCGGGAAGGCGGACGCGGAGCATAAACGAGTAGGCCTTGTCCTTGCCGGCCTTGCGGAGGGCGATGCGCTGGTCGCGGTCGTCCTGCTGGTAGGTGCCGTGGAATTTGATCAGCTGCTCGCTGTCGGCCGAGACGGTGGCGGTGGAGGTGTCGGCGAACTCCGCCTTCAGGTTGCCGCGCAGGTGATGCGAAGCGGTCTTGATGCCTTCATTGGCGGCGAGCGGCTTGGGAGCGGCAGGGTCGGTGGTCATGATTAAGGGACAAACGTGCAGCCGGTTATGCCGAGCTTCAAGTGACAAATTAGCTTGTTAGGTAAGTTACTGTGAATAACGGCAGCACCTAATCCTCCTGGTTCCTTTTTTACCAATTCACGCGCCTTATAAATGCTTTACGGCTAGCCGATTGACGCCGGACCGCTTCTGGCGCTTGAGTGTGGGCCTACCCCCGCAGCCATGAAGAAAACCCTGCTTATCTTGGCTTCGATCGCTCTCACCGGGCTGCTCGTGATTTTGGTTTCGGACACTTGGCGGACGACGGAAGCGATCCGCGAACAAGGCCGTGAAGGTGCGTTAAAAATCGAGGGTCAATATAACTCGTCGCGCTGGACCTCGCCGGTGCCCCTTAAAAAAATCCACACCTATACGGCGACCCTGGTGCCCGATCACGAAGTGGTCGTGCAGAGCGATCAGGACCTCACCTCCGGCCGCCAATACTTCATCCGGTTTCTCAGTCGCGAGAACACTCCGGCGGTCCGCGCAGAGGCATTGCGACCAATCGCCGGGTCAATGCGGTTGCGGCTCATCAGCGACGGCCGTCCCGACGCAACCGAATCCACCGCAGCCATGTACCGGATGCTGGCGAAAGCCATGGAGGGCGAGGAACCGGGTGTCGCCGCATCCGGTCAAGACCGGACCAGCGACTCTGTTCCCTTCCTCCTCGGCGGTGCAAATGACAGCACCCTCGAACTCATCTGGGCCAACAGCCGTCCCGGCGAATGGCTGCTGCTGGCAGTCCTCCTATTGATCACCAAGGCGCTCGCGCTCAAAGCCTGGTTTACCCCGTGGCGGCCGCGCCGCATCAAGGCCGATCGCACGGAGTTCGTTCATCCGACTTTGCGGCGGATCGACGCCGACGCGCCGCCTCCACCTCCCCTGCCGATCATCCTTCCGGTCAGGTTCCCGCCGTCCGGGGTCGATGCACCGCCGCCCGCGAAAGCGGAGGCCGTTCCGGAGCCGCTGCTGAAATTGCCGCGCCGGTAACCGGCAAGTGGATACAAAAAAGCCGCGGTCAAAAACCGCGGCTTTCGTTGACGGGAATCCGCCGGGGCGGATTCGCGCTCAGTAACGGTAGTGCTCGGGCTTGTAAGGACCGTTGACCGAGACGCCGAGGTATTCGGCCTGGCTCTTGGTGAGCGTGGTGAGTTTCACACCGATGCGCTCGAGGTGCAGGCGGGCGACTTCTTCGTCGAGGTGCTTGGGCAGACGGTAAACGCCGACCGCATAGGTGTCCTTGTTCTTCCAGAGATCGAGCTGGGCGAGCGTCTGGTTGGTAAAGGAGTTCGACATGACGAACGACGGATGGCCGGTGGCGCAACCGAGGTTCACGAGGCGGCCTTCGGCGAGCAGGTAGATGCTGTTGCCCTTCGGGAAGGTGAACAGGTCGTATTGCGGCTTGATCGTCACGCGCTTCACGCCCTTGGAGGTGTAAAGGCGGTCGACCTGGATCTCGTTGTCGAAGTGGCCGATGTTACAGACGATGGCCTGGTCCTTCATCTTCTGCATGTGCTCGAGCGTGATGACGTCTTTGTTACCGGTGGTGGTGACGTAGATGTCGGCGACTCCGAGGGTGCTTTCGACGGTGTTGACCTCGAAGCCTTCCATCGCGGCCTGCAGGGCATTGATAGGATCGACCTCGGTGACGATGACGCGGGCGCCGAAGCCCTTGAGCGAAAACGCGGAGCCTTTGCCCACGTCGCCGTAGCCGCACACGCAGGCGACCTTGCCGGCGATCATCACGTCGGTGGCGCGCTTGAGGCCGTCGGCGAGGGATTCGCGGCAGCCGTAGAGATTGTCGAACTTCGACTTGGTGACGGAGTCGTTCACGTTGATCGCGGGAACGAGCAGCTTGCCCTTCTCGTGGAGCTGGTAGAGGCGGTGCACGCCCGTGGTGGTCTCCTCGGAAACGCCGCGCCACTCTTTCACCATCGCGGTGAAGATGCCCTTCTGCGTTTTGCCGATCTTCTTGAGGAGATCCTTGATGACCTGCTCTTCGTGCGAGCCGGACTTGGTGTTGATCCAGTCGTCGCCCTTTTCCATCTCGTAGCCCTTGTGGAGGAGGAGCGTGACGTCGCCGCCGTCATCGACGACGAGCTGCGGGCCCTTGCCGCCGGGGAAACTGACGGCCTTCCAGGTGAGATCCCAATATTCTTCAAGCGTCTCGCCCTTCCAGGCGAAGACGGGCACGCCCGCCTTGGCGATCGCGGCGGCGGCGTGGTCCTGGGTCGAGAAGATGTTGCACGAAGCCCAGCGCACGTCGGCCCCCAGCGAGACGAGCGTCTCGATGAGAACCGCGGTCTGGATCGTCATGTGCAACGAACCGGTGATGCGCACGCCCTTGAGGGGCTTCTTGGCGCCGTATTTTTTGCGGAGGGAAACGAGGCCGGGCATCTCATGCTCGGCGACATTGAGTTCCTTGCGTCCCCAGTCGGCGAGCTTGATGTCGCGGACGATGAAGTCCTGGCCCTTGGGAACATTTTTCAGAAGTGAAACGGATGACATGATGTGGTAGTGACTGTCGTTGAAATGCGGATACGCGTAGCGCTTACTTGAGGGCGGCTTTGAGGGCGGCGACCTTGTTGGTCTGCTCCCAGGGCAGATCGGCTTTTCCGAAGTGCCCGTAGTTGGTCGTCTGGCGGTAAATCGGCTGGAGCAGGTTGAGCTGCTTGACGATGTCGGCCGGCTTGAAGCTGAAGACCTTCTGGATGGCCGCGGTGATTTTTTCGTCGGACACGGTGCCGGTGCCGAAGGTGTTCACGTAAACGCTCACCGGATTCGGATGGCCGATCGCGTAGGCAAACTGAACCTCGACCTGCTTGGCGAAGCCGGCGGCGACGATGTTCTTGGCAACCCAGCGGCCCATGTAGGCGGCGGAACGGTCAACCTTGGACGGATCCTTGCCCGAGAAGGCGCCGCCACCGTGGCGGCCCCAACCGCCGTAGGAGTCGACGATGATCTTGCGGCCGGTGAGGCCAGAGTCGCCCTGCGGTCCGCCGATGACGAACTTGCCGGTGGGGTTGATCAAATACTCGGTCTTGGCGTTGAGCAGCTTGGCTGGGAGAACCTTCTTGATGACGTTCTTGATGAGGAACGCCTCGATTTCGGAATGGGCGACATCGGCGGTGTGCTGGGTGGAGATCACGACGTTCACGATCTCGGTGGCGACGCCATCGACGTAGCGGACGGACACCTGCGACTTCGCGTCGGGGCGGAGCCATTTCACTTTGCCGCTCTTGCGGATCTTGGTGAGCTCGCGGCCCAGGCGGTGCGCGAAAATGATCGGGGCCGGCATCAGCTCTTCGGTCTCGTCGGCGGCGAAGCCAAACATGAGGCCTTGGTCACCGGCACCCTGCTCGGCGGTCTTTTTGCCGGCGGCTTTCTTGGCATCGACGCCTTGCGCAATGTCGGCGGACTGGGCGGTCAGGTAGTTGTTGATGAATACGGTGTCGGCGTGAAACACATCGTCATCGTTGGTGTAACCGATGTGGCGGATGGCATCGCGGATGACCTTGTCGACGTTGAAAGCTTCGTCGATGGGCTTGGTTTTGCCGGTCTTCGTGTCCTGGAGCTTCGGGATGGTGATCTCGCCGCCGACGACAACCACGTTGGATTTCACAAACGTCTCGCACGCGACGCGCGAAGTTTTGTCGATCGCCAGACACGCATCAAGGATGCTGTCGGAAATGAGGTCGGCAACCTTGTCAGGATGCCCCTCGCCCACGGACTCGGAGGAAAAAACAAATGTGTTGGCCATAAGGATAAGTGGACGAAAACAAGCACTCAACCCCGCTAGCGACAAGTCCAATATCAACATATCCGCATGAATTGATATGAATCCCCAGATGTGCTGCGTCCATGCCTGGTTTTTAGGAGAGCACCTCCAAGCTCGGAGCTTGCCGATAGAGAATCATGCCCTTCTACAACACGCAAACATGCCTGCCGCATCCGACGAATCCGACCTGATAGATCTGAAGGGATGCAAAATCCTGCTCGTTGACGATGATCGCCTTAACATACGCATTTTAAGGAGTATGCTGCAGAACGAGGGGTATGTGTTGGCCGAGGCGGACTCGGCCGAAAGCGCACTGGTCCTCTACGATGACTTCCAGCTCGACCTCGTTCTGCTCGACGTGCTTTTACCGGGAATGACCGGTTTCGATGCCTGCCGCGAACTGCGTAAGCGTCATTCCGCCAAAGCCGCTCCCGTGATGTTCATCACCGCCAAGCAGGAAGCCGAGGATGTCGTGGAAGGTTTCAGCGCCGGCGGGGTGGACTACGTGATGAAACCCTTTCGTCAAAAGGAAGTGGTCGCCCGTATCCGCACGCATTTGCAAATCCGCCTATTGTCGGAACGCCAAAGCACGTTGGTCGACCAACTCAGCCGCGCGAACGCCGCCAAAAACAAGTTCCTCGGCATGGCCGCGCACGACCTCCGCAACCCCCTCGCGTCCATTCGCGGTCTCGCCGAGTTCCTGCGCGACGGCACCGTCGGTGAACTCACGACCGACCAGCTCGAGCTGATCAACCTCATCCACCAGGCGAGCCAAAACATGGTTTCCCTCGTCAACGACCTTCTCGACGTTGCCACCATCGAAGCCGGTGAACTGCGCCTCATGATCGCTCCCGTGGCGCTCGCCGATGTGATTGAAAAATCCGTCGCGATGAATGCCCGCGAAGCCGCCCGCAAAAAAACCGCCATTCTCTTCGAGCAATGCGAAGCCACCCCCGTGCTCAACCTTGATGCCGACAAAATCCGCCAGGTCGTCGACAACCTCCTGAGCAACGCAGTCAAGTATTCCCCTCCTGGATCCACCGTGAGAGTCGGTCTTCGCGCACTCCCGCTCGGCGCCCACGCCGTCACCGTCCGCGACCAGGGCAAGGGCATTCCCGAGGGTGAACGTGACCGCCTTTTCAAGGATTTCAGCCGCCTCTCCGTCCAACCCACCGGCGGGGAAAAATCCACCGGCCTCGGCCTCGCCATCTGCCGCAAGATCGTGGATGCCCACGGTGGCTCGATAGTAGCTGAAAACCTCCCCGCCGGCGGTTGCGAATTTCGCGTCACCCTACCCTCTTCTACCCAAGCATGATCTTCACCGGAAAAGCCCTCGTTGTGGACGACGAACCCCACGTCCGCAAATACATCAGTCTCATTCTGCGCTCCCGCGGAGCCTCCGCCATCATCGAGGCGGCCAACGGAGCCGAAGGCTTCGCCGCCTACGAACGCGAACGTCCCGACCTCGTTCTGCTCGACGTGAACATGCCCGTTCAAGACGGACTCGAAACCATCAAACAAATCCGTGCGTTCGATCCCGAGGCAACGGTCATCATGCTCACCTCGCTGGCCACCCGCCAGACCATCGAAGAAGCCGCTGAAAGCGGCGCCCTCCACTATTTGCGCAAGGACACCCCGCGCGCCGAACTGGTCGCCTTGCTCACCGAGCTCCTCGGCCCGGACGCCGAAGACTGAATCCTCGTGTAATTCCTCCCATCCCATGAGCAAACCCTCGCCCGCCCCGAGTGCTCCAGAACCCGCCGCCTCCTCAATCCCCGTGATCAACGAGGTTCGCTACTCTCTCCCTGATTTGCTGGCCGAGCTCCAGCTGGAACGCACCACCGGCGCCTTCTCCCAGGAAAAACTACACCAGGTCGAAATCGGAAAACTCTTCCAAAACCGAAAGAAACGCCGTGCCAAAACCTCTTCATAAGTCCTTTGCCGCGCAGGTTCGCCAGCTGCCCCATTTCGACTTCGAGAGCGAACTCGCCGGCTTTCAGGAACATCATGGCGACGGCCTCGCTTTGCTTGAAGCACTCATCGAGGCCAAGCTCGTCGAAAAAGAAGTCGGCTGCCGTCTGTATGCCGACACCCTGGGCTTCGCCCACGTCGATCCGTTCTCCTCGCTCATCACCGAGGAGGCCATCGCCACCATCCCCGTCTAGATCGCCAAAAAAATCCGCGTGCTCGGCCTTTATGTGATCGAGGGGGTCCTCACCGCCGCCTTTGCCACTCCCGAGGAGGCCGACACCGTCAAGCGTCTCAGCCAGATCGTCCAGCTTCCCGTCAGTCCCGTTTTCGCCCTGCCCCGCGATATCGAGGACGCCATCCTGATCCAGTATTCCAATGAGAAAAATCTGGAGGAAACCCTCAGCGAACTGAGCGTATCCACTGTCTTCGACAACCCCGACCTCGCCGACTCCGACTCGCTGGTAAAGATCCTAGACGACATCATCTACTACGCGATCCGCGAGCGCGCGACCGACATCCACATCGAGCCGCAGGAAGGCCAGTCACGCGTCCGCTTCCGCATCGACGGTCTGCTGCGCGAGGTCCTCACGTTTTCGCGCAAGCTCCACCGCTCTTTCATGTCGCGCATCAAAATTCTGTGCAACCTGAACATCTCCGAGTCGCGCTTCCCGCAGGACGGCCGCTTCTCGATGCCGGTCGGCACCGCCAACGCCAATTTTCGTGTATCCACAATCCCGGCACAATATGGCGAGAAGGCCGTCATCCGCATCCTCGCGATGACCGGCAAGAAGTCCATGATCACGCTGGAAAAGATGATGATGTCGCAGACGGTCCTCGCGCCGTTCCGCCGCCTCATTCAAAACCCCAACGGGATCATTTTCGTCACCGGCCCCACCGGCTCGGGCAAGACCACCACGCTCTATTCGGCCCTGCACGAAATCAACAAACCCGACACCAACATCTCGACCATCGAGGACCCCATCGAGATCCAGCTCGCCGGCGTCACCCAGACCCAGGTCAACAGCCACATCGACCTCAAGTTCGCCACCGTCCTCCGCGCGCTCCTCCGCCAGGATCCCGACGTCATCCTCGTCGGCGAAATCCGCGACCTCGAGACCGCCAAGATCGCCTCCGAAGCCGCCCTCACCGGTCACATTGTTTTCGCCACGCTCCACACCAACACCGCCGCGCAAGCCATCGTGCGCCTCATCGAAATCGGCGTGGAACCCTACATGGTCGCCCCGTCCATCATCGGCGTGCTCGCCCAGCGTCTCGCCGCCCGCATCTGCGAAAACTGCAAGGAACCTTATTACCCTACACGCGAGGTGCTCAAAAAATATTTCCGCGAGGAGGGCCTGACCGACGTGCCTTTCTTCCGCGGACGCGGCTGCGGCTCCTGCCGCGGCACCGGCTACAAGGGACGCGTGGCTTTTCACGAACTCGTCCTGATCACCGAGGAAATCCGCACGCTCATCACCAATCGCGCCAGCGTGCAGCAAATCACCACCGCCGCGGCCAAAGTGGGCTTCAAACCGCTGCGCTACGATGGCCTTAAGAAGGTTTTGCTCGGACTCACCACCATCGAGGAAATCGAGGCCAACACCTCCTTCGAATGGGCTACCTGATCAGGCAAAGTCCGTCGTGCCCCTGCATCTTCGCTAATTTACTGTAAAATCAAACCCGACCCCGACTCCGGGAATGGTTGCGGTTTGCCATATAATACCCTGCCAACAAGGTTTTTGCCATGTCTCAGAGCCCCGTTATCGATAGTGAAGCAATTGAAAATCTCCGAGCTCTGAGCCCGGATGACGGGGATGTTTTTCTCAAAGAAATCCTGGGGATATTTATCGAAGATACACCGGGACGCATCGCCGAGCTTCATTCGAGCCGCGCCTCGGGAAACCTGCCCTCGTTCACACGTGCCGCCCACAGCATCAAAGGTAGTTCGAGCAACGTCGGCGCGATCGAACTGAAGGCCATTGCCGAAAAGCTGGAGCAGCAGTCCAAGCAGCAGGGCTTCGCGAATACCGAGTCCATGGTCGCCGAAATCGAATCCGCTTTCGCGCGCGCCAGGGAGTGTCTCCAAAAACTGATCGCCTGATCCGTTTGCAGGCCGCTTAGCGATAAAGCGCCGTGATCGGTGCCGCCGTCAGCACGTTGTATTGGCGCATGGCCAGCCGCCACCATTCGGCCAGCGACGGACTGGGTTGACGCCAAAGTTCCTCGTGCAGCCAGATCATCGACTCGGCATCGAGCAGCAGCGCCAACGTTTCCTTTGTCGTCAACTGGCCCGGGCCTTCGCTCAGCAGCCGGTGCCGCAACAATGAAAACCAGTCGCGCGACTCCTCGCTCGGGCGGCGCTGGCGCAACATCGCCACATGCACCGCGTTGATATATGGATCGAGCACCGCTTGCAGCAGACCGTAGTCATTCCGCAACGCCTCGATCGGCCGCATGTTTTTATAGCACTCCGCGAGATTCTGCGTGAGTCGCGCCAGTTCGTGCGGCGGCTGGGTTTCCTCGGGCGTAAGGAATATTCCGATACGCCGGGCATGAGACCCCAACGCACCCTTGCTCAGCATGATGGAAACAGGAATCGACAGCACCAGCCCCGCCAGCACCGGACTCAGCCACCAGAAAAACGCCGGCAACAAAATGAAAGAGGACACGCCCCAAACGAGACCGAAGAACGTCTGACCGCCATGGGTGATGATTGCCTCGCGCCAGTCCGTGCCGTCATCCACGCCGCGCCGCTGCGTCACCCAGGACACGCCCTGACCAAGCAGGCTGAACAGCACAAACTTGCTGTTAAACATCATGTGCACCGGCGCGAGCAGTGCGGAGATGATCATTTCCAACAGCGCGGAAATCACCAACGGTCCGCGGCCGCCAAAGCGCGCCGCTCCACCGGTCGTCTGCATCACCGTGAGCACGCTGATGACCTTGGGCAGAAACAGCAGCAACAGGGTGAAGAGAAACAGCGCAAACGCCTCCGGCACTTCAACCACCGTCCCGAATATCCGGGTGTATGCCTCAAAACTCACTTCTCCGGCGACGGGCGAAAGCACTTGGTTGAACACATGAATCGTGCTGAGCACGAGAAACAGGAGCCACAGCGGACAGGACACATACGCCATGACACCCATCAGCAGGTGGAACCGGTTGGCCGGACGAAAACCGCGCGCGGTGATCAACCAGGCATGTTGCATATTACCCTGGCACCAGCGGCGGTCGCGCTTGGCGCTGTCGATCAGTGAAGGCGGTCCCTCCTCGTAGGTTCCTTCGATGTCGTAGGCCAGCCACACGTGCCACCCGGCCTTGCGCATAAGCGCGGCCTCGACGAAGTCATGCGACAGAATACGTCCGCCAAACGGCTCGCTGCCGGGCAGGTCGGGCAGCGCGCAATGCTCCATGAACGGCTGCACGCGGATGATCGCGTTATGCCCCCAGTAGTTCCCGTCCTGCTGCTGCCAGTAGTTCAGGCCCGCCAGAAACACCGGGCTGTAAAGGCGGTTGGCGAACTGCTGCATGCGCGCATAAAGCGACTCGCCGTAAACCAGCCTCGGTGCCGTCTGGATGAGTCCGGTCTGAGGATTTTTTTCCATCATCGCGACGAGTTTCACGATGGCGTCGCCCGACATGATGGAGTCGGCATCCAGCACCACCATGTAGCGATAGCGCTTGCCCCACCGCCGGAGGAAGTCCGCCACGTTACCCGCCTTCTTGTTGATTTGATGCCGGCGCTTGCGATAAAAAATCCGCCCGAAACCTCCGACCTGTTTGCACAACTCCACCCACGCGACTTCCTCTTGGATCCACTGGTTGGGCTTGTTGGAATCGCTGAGGATAAAGAAATCGAAGTGCTCCAGTTTTTTCGTGGCTTCGAGCGACCGGTAGATCACGCGCAGACCCTCGAGCACACGGCTCACGTCTTCGTTAAAAACAGGCATCACGACAGCCGTGCTCGCGAGCGGCACATCTTCCGTGTCCCAATCAACCGTCCGCATGATGCGCTGCCGGTCACCACCGCGGTTGATCACATAAAAACCGAGCATCGCGGTGGAAAACCCGACCGCGATCTGCGAAAAAAGAATCACGAACAACACCAGCAGCACCCATTCGAGTCCGTTGATCCCGTCGCCGCTCCGCCAGAGCAGGTCGGCCATGAACCAGGTGGCCACGCTCGTGAGCAAAAACACCGAAGTGTAAAACAAGGCCCGCCGCCGGCGCAGGCGACTCGGCAGAATGAACTCGTGAACGTGCGGTTTCGCAGTGGGCTTCATGCAGGTTTAGCGGGTCGCGTAAAAAATACCGAACAGCGCACCAAGAAAAACCAGCCAAAGCAGCGCCAGCCGCATCAACGGCCATTTTTCGATGCGCTCAAGCGTTTCGCCCGCCGCCTCGGTGATCATCCCCAGGTCGATTTCGCGGGGCACCATGCTGGACACGGCCATGTCAGGTCCGGCCTTGATTGAGCTCGCGCGCATCGCCTTCGAAAACTCTTCCGGAATCGTGCGTGAATCGAGAAAAGCGTAGGGCCATTTCTGGGATCCATCGCTGAGCAAAAGCGCCACGCGTCCCTGGATTGCGATGCGTTCGTGCGGCAGATCCTTCGTATCCAGCACTTCGGCAAACCACTCGTCCATCAATCGCTCGGTCTCCTCGGCGGCGAGTGTGGTGGGTTCAAGCGCGGGATTCTCCGCATGACGGCGCGCCGCCCGCTCAAGCACGGTCTGGATCAGCCGGCTTTGATGGAGGCGATTGTGGATGCGGTGCGCACGCAGGTAATCCTCGACGCGCACATAGGCCGCATTCCACGCGTCCATCGTTCCCGTGCGGGGACGAAAAGTGGCGAGCTGCGTCTCTACGGATTCCACAGATAGGTCCATGTTTCCGTCAAAATATGCGGCGGCTTTTTCAGGAAGCAACGGAGTTCCACCGGGCGGCCCTTGTCGTCAGGCTTGATCGCAAACGCCACCCGCCAGCTGCCGTTGTGGGGATTTTTTTCCAGGCTTTGATGGACCAGCTTGGCGCCCGCCCCGACGGAAACATCGGCGGTGATTTCCGGCACCATTTTTTGGTTGCCGAGATAGGGTCCGGTGAAATCGACCCAGAAGCGGATCAGGTCGGGCTCGTGCGTCGCCGAGCGCCCGATGCGAGTGGAGATCGCATAACCGGCTGGCGGAGTGCGCCCGCCTTTTCCTTCGATGAACCAATGGAGCTTGTATTCAAATTTTACGGGCTGCCCGGGCGGAGGCAGTTTTTTGGGCACCCAGAACGCGACGATGTTGTCATTGGTCTCATCAGGCGTGGGCAGTTCCACCAATCGCACATCGCCCGCCCCCCATGAACCGATCGGCTCCACCCAAATGCTCGGCCGTTCATGGTAGTGCGCCTCGAGATCCTCGTAGGATTCAAATTTGCGGTCGCGCTGAACAAGGCCGAAACCGCGCGGATTTTCATCCGCAAACGCCGCCACCCGGATCGTCTTGGGATTGGTAAGCGGACGCCAGAGCCATTCCCCGTTGCCGCGCTGGATCATCAATCCGTCCGAGTCGTGCACCTCCGGCCGCAGATCGTCGTAGCGATTGCCGGAGGTTTCCCCAAACCAGAACATGCTGGTCAGCGGAGCCACTCCGAACACCGCGACATCCTTGCGGCGATAGATGGCGCTCTTCACTTCCATCACCGTGGAAGGACCCGGCGTAATCACAAAACGATAGGCGCCCGTGACACTCGGACTGTCCATCAACGCATAGATAACGATGTGTTTCGCTTTGCCCGCGGGCCGCTCGATCCAGAACTCATCGAACACCGGAAACTCCTCGCCGCCCGGTTCCGCCGTATTGAGTGCCAGCCCGCGTGCGGAAAGCCCGTAGCGCATCCCCTGTCCCAGGGCGCGAAAGTAACTGGCCCCTTGGAACACCGCGAGTTCGTCGTAATATTCTGAGCTGTTCAGGGGGTGATGGACGCGAAATCCCGTGAAGCCCATGTCTTCGGGAATGGAGCCCAGGTCACGGTTGGCCCCAAAGTTAAACAGATCCTTGTCGTAACCGATCAACTCGGCCTTCCCATCGA
>CAMBLN010000088.1 GCA_945868215.1 Opitutus sp. GAS368 | reverse complement strand
TGCGGTTGATGGCGAAATCGACGCTCTTCGATATTCCGCTTTTCGGGAAAATCCTTCACGCGGTCGGCATGGTGCCGGCGTATCGGGGGACGGACGACCGCTCGCAGGTTGCGCGCAACGTCGAGTCCCTGGCGGCGGCGGCGAAGCAGCTGGCGGGCGGGCATGTCATGGGAATTTTTCCCGAAGGAAAGAGTCACGACGCGCAGCAGCTCGCGCTGGTGAGGTCGGGGGCGGCGCGGCTGGCTTTGCAAGCGCTGGCGGCGGGGGCGAGCGGTTTAAAAATCGTGCCGGTGGGTCTGCACTACGAGCAGAAGGAGCGGTTTCGCAGCGCGGTGTGGATCAAGGTCGGTGAGCCGGTGGACGCGGCGGAGTGGCTGGCGCGGAACAACGGCGACGAACATCTCGCGATGCGCACGCTGACGACCGAGTTGAACGCACGGTTGAAATCCGTGGTGCTCCACCTCGACGACGCGGCGTGGCAGCCCTTGCTCGCGGACCTGGAGGCGTTGTTGCCGGCGGCGGGTTACAAGCGGCGCGACGCGCTCAACGGTCTGCGTCGCCAGCAGGCGGCGGTGGATGCGATCAACCATTTTTACCGCACGGATCGGGCGCGGGCGGAAGCGGCGGCGGCCAAAGTGAGTGCGCACGGGGCGGCGTTGCGCGCGGCGGGCGTGCCGGCGGACGAGATGGAGCTGTCGTTGCGCGCGCGAATGCTCGCGGGGTCGTTTGCGCTCACGATTTTAAAGCTGACGACGGGGGCGGTGCTGGGGGCGTTTGGGTTTGTGATGCACATCGTGCCCTACCTGTTTGTGCGGTTTGTGAGCAAATGGATACCTGCGCCGGGCTTGATGACGCTCGCGCTCAACCGCCTGTTGCTGGGGCTGCCGGCCTATGGCGCGTGGTATGGGTTCATCGCGTGGAGGCTCTATGATTATTTCGCGCTGTGGGTGGTGGTCACCTGGCTCGTGTTGATGCCGGTGAGCGGGCTGGTGGCGCTCGACAATGCGCGGCGGTGGAAACAGCTCTTCCCGCGTCTGCGTGCGGAGGCGCGGCTGCTGCTCAGGCCTAAGTTGCGCGCGGAGTTGATCGCATCGCAGACCGAAGCGGTGCGCGAGCTGGGGGAACTCGCGAAGGAGTTTCACGCGGCGGTTCCGCCGCCGGCGACCACGGTGGTGGCGATGACGCAGCGCTATCGTCCGCCGCTGTGGCTCAACGTGACGGTGGGCGCGGCGAGCGCGGCGTTGCTGGTGTGGTTTTCCGCGTGGCTGCTGCGCGACCGGCCGACGGAATTTTTGAGGGGCAATGCGCCCGAGCTGGCGGCGCTGCCGGAGCTGCAACTCGCGGAGCAAATGGCGTCCGACGAGCGTTCGCTGGTGGCGGTGATCGATGGACTCGGTGAGCTGGAAAAAACCTTCCGTGCGTTCGAGGCGGACCTGCAGGCGGGGCGGCGGAGTTATTACAAGCAGACGGATGACGACGAGATCCGCCGGTTGTTGGTCACGTTCCTGAGTTACCGCGCGGTGTTGCTGCGCACGGTGTGGAAATACCAGCGGCATGAAGACGTGGAGCCGGACGGGGCGCGGTTGCGGGCGTTGTTGCTGCACTACACGGCGGCGGCGGTGGCGTATGATTATTCGGCGCGCTTCGTGAGGGCGTTCGACGGGCAGGAGCTGGCGATTCGCAAGCTCAACGAAGCCGAGCCGCGCTGGGATCTGCCGGCGGGGTCCTATGATTTGATCCGCGGGAATCTCGCGAATGCGGAGCATCGCCGCTGGTTGGAAAACGGCTGGAAAAATTATCAACGCACGCTGCCCGAGTGGACGGAGGCCGGACTGGTGACGGACGCGACGGGGGTTTACGAAAAATTCCATGCGTCGATCCGGCTGGCGGCGGAGAACACGGCGTCGGTTTCGCGCGAGCTGTTCGCCTACAAGATCGACACGGCGCTGGCGGATGTGACGGGGGCGGCGAAAGGCGGGTATTATCGCGCGAGCTCGGCGGTTTCTACGCTTGTTGGTGATACGAAGATCCGCCAGCCGCGCCACGGAAAATCACTGATCACGCCGGAGCTGGTGGAGCGGTTGAGGCCGTTGTTGCAGCCGGGGGATATTCTGATCGAGCGGCGCAATTGGTATCTGTCGAATGCGTTTCTGCCCGGTTACTGGCCGCACTCGGCGCTCTATGTGGGGACGGCGGAGCAGCTCAGGGAGGCAGGGTTCGACAAGGACCTGCGCGTGCAAAGGCACCTGGAAAAATTTTCCACGGCGGATGCGAGCGGGCACATGCCGGCGATCATCGAGGCGATCAGCGAAGGCGTGGTGTTCACGACGGTGGAGCACTCGATCGGCGAGGCGGATTCCGTCGCGGTGTTGCGGCCGAATCTGACGCCGTTGCAGAAACGCGAAGTGATCGCGCGGGCGTTCGATCACGTGGGGAAACCTTACGATTTCGACTTTGATTTTTTCAGCGCGGACAAGCTGGTGTGCACGGAAGTCGTGTATCGCGCGTTCAGCGGCATGATTGATTTTCCGCTGGTGGAGATCCTTGGCCGGAAGACGCTGCCGGCGCTGGAGATCGTGAAGTTCTGGACGACGGGCGAAGGCGGGCCGCAGCTGGAGTTTGTGGGCTATCTTAACGGCGACGAGCGGACCGGAAAATGCACGTGGGCGGGGGCGGGCGAGCTGGCGTGGTCGGTGAAGCGGCCGGCGCTGACGTGGCTGCAATAAAAGGGGCCGGCGATTTTATCGCCGGCCCGGAGACTCAGGTGAGTTCGTTTTGGAAGAGCTCCCAGACCTCGCCGTTGGGGCCCTCGAAGAATGCGAGGCGGACGGGCACGGGGCCGGCGCCGTTGGTCGTGGCGATGACGACGTCCTTGGGTTCGACGGTGATTTTGCAGCCGGCGGAGCGGACGCGCTCGGTGACGGCGGTCACGTCCGTTGCGCGGATGGCGAGGTGGAACAGCACGCCGCCGGGCGCGGGAGTTTCGACGTGGTTTTCAAAAATCTCCAGGTAGCCGCCGCCGCCGGTGTCGAACATGCCGGCGCGGTTGCCGTCGGGGTAGGCCCAGGTGATTTTTTCGGCGAAGCCGAGGACGTCTTTGTAGAAGGCGAGGGAGGCGTCCCAGTTCTTCGTTTTAAGGGCGACGTGATGAATGCCACCGCCGCCGAGCACGGGGTTGTGATACGCCATAATCAAGGGGAGAGCTTGGCGACGTAGTTGATCAACGGCTGCACCTCGGCGGGGACGGGATTGACGAAGTTGCCGTAAAGCAGCTCGGGGAGGTCGTAGTCGCCGGGGTAGAACGCGCGGTTGATGGAGTCGCTGCGGGTGATGTAGCCGCTCTTGACGGTGGCGCCGGCGAAGAGGCCCTTCTGGTTGGAGTAGACGAGCACGGGAACGGAGAGCAGCTCGCGGTTAGATTTTTCGGCATCGGCGACGCGGGGGCCGGCGACGGCGGCGGCGTCCACGCCGATGTTGAAACGACCCTCGAAGAGCTGGCGCGGGGTGTTTTCATTCATGATGACGTAGATGGTCTCGATGCGGGAGCCGCCGAGTTGCAGGCCGAGGCTGGCTTCGCCGGCGCCCACGACCACGGGGATGCTCCAGGTGCCGTTGGATTTTTTGACGAGGATGGTGCCGTAGCCCTCCTGGAGTCCGAGGATGAGCCCGCCGCGAATCTGGTTGGTGATCACGAGGGCCTTGGCGCCTTGGAGGACGTTGGCGGGGATGGCGCGGGCGGGGTCGGCTTGGAATTCCCGGAGGATGGCTTCGCAGGTTTCGACGCGGGTGACGAAGCGCTCGCGGTCTTTTTTGGAGTCCGCCTGGAGCGACACGGCGGTCGCGAGCACGATGAGGAGAGAGAGGATTTTTTTCATGACGAAGATAGGGGAGGAGGAGTTATGCGGCAGGTGCGAACACAAGGAAAGCGCGGAGTGACTCCGGTTCCCGGGACGCTCAATCCAATTCGCGGGCGGCGAGATCGTCTTCGTCCCAGCCGAAGTAGTGGCCGAGTTCGTGGAGGTAGGTGATGCGAACTTCGTCGCGGAAAATGTCGCGGTCGCCCTCGGCAAAGTCCCAGAGGTTTTCGAGGAAAAGAATGATTTGCGCGGGCATGGGCTGGTCTTCGCGGAATTCCGAGCCGTAGGCGGAGCCGGTGAAAAGACCCAGGATGTCGTCTTCAAACCCTTCGTCGAGGAGGTCGCGGCCGGGCAGGGATTCGTAATGAACGGGAATCGCGGCGGCGAGGGTGTGAAGCTCGGGCGGAAGTTTTTTCCGGGCGGCTTCGACCACGGGTGCGGCGAGGGCGGTGAGCTGGGCGAGCGTCATGAAATTGAAACCGATGTAACGTGCGCGGAGCGGCGGCGTCATGCTGTTTGTTACCCCGTAACTTAAATTCAACCGATCATGAAAAGCACCCGTAAATATATCCTCGCCGTCTGCGTCCTCGCAATCGGCTTCGCGGTTCCCTCGATCCAAGCCCAGGAAGACGCTCCCCGCCCGCCCAAGAAAGAGGGCGGCCCGCGCGGTGATCGCGCCGCCATGCTGAAGGAAAAGCTCGGGCTGACCGATGCGCAGACGGAGCAGATTAAAAAGATCTTCGCCGACCAGCAGGAGGCCATGAAGGCGCTTCGTGAAAAAGAAGGCGACCGCGAGTCCAAGAAGGACGCGATGAAGCAGATCCATGAAGACACCAAGGCGAAGATCGACGCCGTGCTCACCGCCGAGCAGAAGGCGAAGATGGATACCATGCGCGAGAAGCGCAAAGACGGTCCCGGCGGCGACAAGAAGCCCAAGGGTGAAAAAGGTCCGAAGGAAGACGGCAAGGGTCCGAAGGGACCGAAAGGTCCGCCTCCGGCCGAAGACGCCGAGATGTAATCAGGCAATACGAGCATTACCGACCGCCGGCGCCCTTTGGGGCCCGGCGGTTTTTCGTTTTCGACAACCGGTGCCGTGAGCGCACGCTGCGGCGCATGGTAACGACAGCACCTCGGGTGATAGTGGTCGGCGGAGGCGCCGCGGGATTTTTCGCGGCCATCGCCTGCGCGGAGGCCAACCCGGCCGCGCGCGTGGTGCTTTATGAGGCGACGGCGCATCCGCTGGCGAAGGTGCGCGTTTCCGGCGGCGGCCGCTGCAACGTCACCCATGCGTGTCCGGAGCCGCGCGAACTGGTGAAGCGTTACCCGCGCGGCGGACGGGAGTTGCTCGGGGCGTTTCACCGGTTTGGTCCGCGCGACACCATCGCGTGGTTCGCGGCGCGCGGCGTGGAGCTCAAAACGGAAAATGACGGGCGGATGTTTCCGATCACCGATGATTCGGGAACGATCGTCGATTGTCTGCGCCGCACGGCGGACCAGGCGGGGGTGAAAATTTACATGCCCATCGGGGTGCGCCGGATCGAGAGGGGCGAGGCGGGCTTCGATGTGGAGTTCACGGACAATTCGGTCGGCGAATTTGACCGCGTGCTGATCGCCACGGGAGGAACAAAAGGGTCCGCCGGGCAGACGATCGCCGCGCAACTGGGGCACACGATCGAGCCGCCCGTGCCCTCGTTGTTCACCTTTCATATCGATGATCCGCGGATTCGCGGACTGGAGGGACTCAGTGTGCCGGCCGCGGCGACCTCGGTGCCGGGCACGAAGCTCAAGGATTCGGGCGGGCTGCTCATCACGCACTGGGGCATGAGCGGACCGGCGATTTTGAAATTGTCGGCGTGGGGTGCGCGCGAACTTTCCGAACGCGGCTACAAGTTCAACGTCGTCGTTTCCTGGGCCGAGGGCCGCACCGTTGCGCAGACGCATGAAACGCTCATCGCGGCGCGCCTCGCCAATCTCAAGAAACAGATCGCGACGTGGAACCCCTTCGCGCTGCCCGCGCGCCTCTGGGAGCGACTGATCATCGCGGCGGGGATCACGCCGGAAACCGTGTGGACATCGGTATCGAACAATTCACTACACGCGCTCGCCACGCAGGTCGCCGCGGCCGAATTCACGGTGGAAGGCAAGAGCCTGAACAAGGAGGAATTCGTGACGTGCGGAGGCGTGCGGTTGCGCGAGGTGGATTTCAAGACGATGGAAAGCCGCGTGTGCCCGGGCCTGCATTTTGCGGGTGAAGTCCTGGATATCGACGGCATCACCGGAGGTTTTAATTTTCAGGCGGCGTGGACAACGGGATGGCTCGCGGGCCGCGCGATGTCCGGAGTGGAGCAAACCTGACGTCCATCATGCCCTCCTACTGGCAACTCCTGCTTTTGATCCTGCCCGTGTTCGTGTTGATCGGGCTGGGCGCGGTCATGCGTCACGTGAAGTGGCTCAATGCCGAGGCGGATGCCAGTCTGCTCAAGCTGGTCGTCAGTTTTCTTTATCCCTGTCTCATCTTTGAAAACGTGCTCGGCAATGCGGCGTTGCGCGTGCCGGGAAACCTGGTGCTCGCGCCGCTGGTGGGGTTCGCGACCATCGCGATGGGCATCTATCTCGCCTACTACGCCGGCCGCGCGATCGGACTCACCCAAGGCGAAGGGCTGCGGACGTTTTCGTTTTCCACGGGCATCTACAACTACGGTTACATTCCGCTGCCGCTCATGGTGGCGCTGTGGGGCAACGACAGCGTGGGCGTTTTGCTGGTGCATAACGTCGGTGCCGAGGCGGCGATCTGGACGGTGGGTATTCTGATGCTGGCGGGGCTTTCGCTACGCGAAGGCTGGCGCAAACTCATCAACGCGCCGGTGATCGCGCTCGTCGCGGCGGTGCTGGGCAACACGCTGGATCTCGGGCGTTACCTGCCGTCGGTGGCGACCAACGTGATTCACCTGAGCGCGGCGTGCGCGATTCCGCTCGGGCTGCTGCTCATCGGCGCGACGCTGATGGAATACCTCGGACGTCCGCGCGAGCTGTTCGACAAACGCGTCACGCTGACCTCGAGCCTGCTGCGGTTGGGCGTGTTGCCGGTGTTGTTTCTGCTGATCGCGAAGTTCCTGCCGTGTTCGGATGATTTGAAGCGCGTGATCATCGTGCAGGCGGCGATGCCGGCGGGGATTCTGCCGCTGGTGATCGCGAAGCATTACGGGGGGCGTCCGCTCACCGCCGTGCAAGTGGTGATCGGGACGACGGTGCTGGGGCTTTTCCTGATTCCGCTCTGGCTGAGGATCGGGTTGCAGTGGGTGGGCGTGTAATCGATTGACGCGCCGAAAGGGCGCGCACAGCTTTGTGGGCAATCTTTATGGAATGGCTGCTTGATCCGCAAATTTGGGTTTCCCTGCTTACGCTGACCGCGCTCGAGATCGTGCTCGGCATCGACAACGTGATTTTCATCTCGATCCTCGCGGGCAAATTGCCGGCGGAGCAGCAACCCAAGGCCCGCAAGCTCGGACTCTCGCTCGCCCTCGTCACACGTATTCTGCTCCTCTTCAGTATCACCTGGTTGATGAAGCTGACGACGGATCTGTTCACGCTGCCGGTGCTCAAGGAGGGGATATCGGGCAAGGACCTCATCCTGTTGGTCGGCGGCTTGTTTCTGATCGGCAAGAGCGTCGTCGAAATTCACGAAAAACTCGAAGGCGAGGAAGGCCATGCGAATCCGGCCAAGGGCAAGACCAAGTTTGCCGGGGTGATCGTGCAGATCCTAATCCTCGACATCGTGTTCTCTCTCGACTCGGTCATCACGGCGGTGGGCATGGCGAACAACATCTGGGTCATGGTCACCGCGGTGATCATCGCGCTGGGTGTGATGCTGGCGTTTGCCGGAGCGATCAGCGATTTTGTGAACCGCCACCCGACGCTGAAGATGCTGGCGCTGTCGTTTTTGATTTTGATCGGCGTGACACTCGTGGGTGAATCACTGGGCCAGCATATTCCGAAGGGCTACATTTACTTCTCGATGGCCTTCGCGTTTGGCGTGGAGATGTTGAATCTTAAGCTGCGCACGAAGAGCCAGGCCGACAAGCCGGTGGAGCTGCGGTCGGCGATCAAGTGAAGGCCAATCGCCCGGCGGGCGGGCGGGCCTGTATTTTTTGATCAGCTCTTCTTGAGCGCGTAGGCCATGGCTTCGCCGATGCGGTCGATCTGTTCGTCGGTGTGGCCGGCGGAGATGGCGGTGCGGATGAGGTCTTTGCCGGGCGGGACGGCGGGGGCGATGGACATGACGGTGAAGACCCCTTTTTCCAAGAGGGCCTGCCAGAAGGCGTAGGCGCGTTGTTTGTCGCCGATGACGATGGGAACGGCGGGAGTTTCGCTGCCCCAGGTGTCGAGGCCGAGCGAGGTGAGCAGGGCGAGGTAGCGTTTCTGGTTTTTCCAGAGACGTTCGAGGTGCTCGGGTTCGGTTTGAAGGACGTCGAGGGCGGCGGAGGCGGCGGCGGTTTGGGACGGGCTGAGGGAGGCGCTGAAGATGGTGTGTTTGCCGTGGGTGCGGAGGTATTCGATATAGGCGCGGTCGCCGGCGACGAAGCCGCCGGTGCTGGCGAGGGACTTCGACATGCTGCCGCAGATGATGTCGACCTTGTCGGTGACGCCGAAGTGGTCGCAGGTGCCGCGGCCCTGGCGGCCGAGGACGCCGAAGCCGTGGGCGTCGTCGAGGACGTTGAAGCAGTCGTATTCGTTGGCGATGGAGAGGAGCGCGGGCAGGTGGGCGATGTGGCCCTCCATGGAATACACGCCCTCGAGGACCATCATCTTGGCGATGTTGGCGGGGAGGCTGGCGGCGACGGCGCGGAGGTCGTCGGCGCTGTTGTGGGAGAAGCGTTCGACGTCGGCGGCGGAGAGGCGGATGCCGTCCCAGAGGCAGGAGTGGATGTTTTTGTCGGCGAGGATGACGTCGCCTTTCTGGGCGAAGGCGGCGACGCCGGAGAGGCAGGAGAGGTAGCCGGCGGCGTGGACGTGGCAGGCTTCTTTGCCGAGGAAGGCGGCGAGTTTTTCCTCAAGCTCGACGTGGTAGGCGCGGGAGCCGTTGGAGACGCGGGCGCCGGTGGGGCTGGAGCCCCATTTGAGGGTGGCGGCGCGGGAGGCTTCGATGACCTTGGGGTGGAACGAGAGGCCGAGGTAGTCGTTGCTCGCGAGCATGATCATGTCGCGGCCTTGGAGGCGGACGGTGGTGCCCTGCTGGGACTCCATCGCGTGGTAGTAGGGCGCGTAGCGGAGGCGCAGCTTGGTGGAGGAATCGTCTTTGCAACGATCCGCAATCGTGGTGCGGCTGGAGAAGAGGGAAAACGTCATTAGGTCGAGTCGTGTAAGTGAGTTGTGGTGGGCGCGGGGTCGGGGGACAAGTCACGACTTGGTTACGAGCAGCTTGGAAAAAAGCTCGAGGTAGCGCCGGGCCTGGCGTGCGGGTTCAAACGCGGCGCGGGCGAAGTCGCGGGCGGCATCGCCTTGGGCGGTGCGGAGCGCGGAGTCGGCCAGCAGGCGGGAGAGGGCGGCGGTGAAGGCGCGGTCGTCGCCGGCGCGGATGACGTGGCCGCTGACGCCGTCGCGCAGGCATTCGCAGACGCCGCCGGCGTCGAAGGCGACGGCGGGGAGACCGTGGGCCTGGGCCTCGATGAGGAAGTTGGAAAGGGATTCGGCTTGGGAGGCGAGGACGGCGATGTCGGCGGAGGCGTAGAGCGGGCCGGGGTCGGCCTGGAAGCCGAGGAAACGCACGCGGTCGGAGAGGCCGAGTCCGGCGGCGAGGGCTTCGCAATCGGCGCGGGCGGAGCCTTCGCCGGCGAGCCAGAGCTGCCAGTCGGCGGCGCGGTCCAGGGAGGCGGCGACGCAGATGAGGGCGCGTTGGTTTTTTTCGGGGCGGAGCATGCCCACGCAGAGCAACACGCAGGTGGCGGGGCCGGCGCCGTGGCGGGCGCGCAGCGCGTCGTCGCGGTGGTGGCGCGCGGCGGGCGGGAAAACCAGGGCGTTGTGGATGACGGAGATTTTCGAGGCGGGCAGGCCGTGGCGGCGCTCAAGCAGGGAGGCGGATTCGGCGCTGTTGGCGACGACGTGGGCGACGGCGCGGAGCGAGCGCCGGAAGAGCCACGGGAGCGGTTTGCCGGTGCGCAGGGTGCCGAGGACGACGGAGCGCGGCAGGGCGCGGGCGAGGCGGCCGGCGTGGCAGTTGGCCATGCGGCCCATGCAGAGAACCACGTCGGGGGCGGCGGCGCTGGCGGCGCGGAGCAGGCCGGGGGCAAACCAATTGAGCGTGGTGTCGAACGGCTGGAGCACGCGCGAAGGCAAATCACCGAGCGAAGACGCGAGCAGGCCGCCGGGGCGGAACAGGACGACGGTGACCGCGTGTCCCGAGGACTGGAAAGCGCGGGCGAGGAGGAGCGTCTGGCGTTCGGTGCCGCCGCTGCGAAGGTGATCCTGCACGAGCCAGATATTCATGGGGAGACGGTCTCCTCCAGCAGGGATTCGTCGGGGCGGAAGAGGAGTTCGGCGGCGCGGTTCCAGGTGTTGCGGCGCGCCCAGTCGCGGCCGGCGTCGCCCATGCGGGCGCGGAGCGCGGGGTCTTTGATCAACAGGCCGAAGGCGACGGTGAGTTCGGAAGGATGGTGCGGGGACGTGAGGAAGCCGGTTTCGCCGTCCACCACGGCCTCGGCGACGCCGCCCACGCGGTGAGCGACCACGGGCAGGCCGTGGGCGGAGGCTTCGAGGTAAACCAGACCGAAGCCTTCCACGCTGTGGCCGTGGTCAATGCTGGTGAGGGCGAAGATGTCGGCCTGGGCATAGACGCGGTCGAGCTCGTCGTCGGACAAAGCGCCGAGAAAATGGACGGAGAGCCCGGGGCGGGCGGCGGCGGCTTCGCGGAGGGTGCGTTCGTAGGCGGGTTTCACGGCGTTGCCGACGATCCAGTATTCGACGCGGGCGGCGAGTTCGGCAGGCAACGCCTGGAGCGCCTGGAGGGCGAGAAGCTGGCCTTTGCGCGGGTGCAGGCGGCCGACGGTGAGCACGATCACTTTGCCGCTCGCAGCGGTGCCGGGGTGCCGGCGGACGGCGAAATCCGCGCGCAGGGCTCCCGGCGTGAGAAAGGTTTTGGAGGCCGCCTCGGGGAAACGCGCGCAGAGCAGGTTTTTGGTGTAGTGGGTGAGCGTGCTGATGCGGTAGGCGTGGCGGATGAGGCGCCGGGCGAGCCAGCGAGTGACGGGGTCGGCGTGGAAGCGCAGGATCTCGGAGCCGTGAAACGTGAGCACGAGCCGGGGAGGCAGAAACGAATGAACGGGCAGCAGGGCCATGAGCGCGAGCATGGGGCCCGGCTCGGGCAGATAGACGATCGCGTGGCGCAGGCGGCGGCGTTCGCGGATGAGCCACGTGATGATCTTGAGGCGGCAGGAGAGGTTGTGGGTGCCGGCGAGGGGCAAACGGCGGACGGGGAACGGCCAGTTTTTTTCCTGGGCGGGGTCGGCGCGCTGGGCCCAGATTTCCAGGGTGTGACCGAGTGCGGCGCCGGCGAGGGCGATCTCTTCGGTGAAGGTCGCGATGCCGCCGCGTTTGGGATAGAACTCGTGCGTGATGACAAACACGGGGCGGGGGCGGGTGAAGCTCATGGACGGAGGATGCACGTCGGCGTATTTCACGGTGAAGGCAAGTCCGTCGTCAGCGCGGCGGATTCCGGTTTTTCGGGATCGATGGCTAGGGTGGCTGATGCGCCGGCAAAGTGCGCGCGGATGGCGAGCGTGCCGTTGTCGTTGAAGGTCACGGCGAGCGCGTCGCGGGAAGGCTGCGGCGCGGACGGCGCGAAGAGCCAGACGTTGGTCACGGGGCGCGCGGTGCGCTGGGTGTAGAGCGTGCAGGGCGCGGGGGTTTTGAAGTTGAACCGCTCGCTGTGCCAGCCCTGGACGGGGCCGGTTTCGCCGAGGGCGGTCCGCCACGCGCCGCCGGTCGCGCTCGAGGCCACGTGGAGGCGGAGGGCGGCGGTGTCGTGGCGGATGAGTTGGGCGGAGGGATCGTCGGACGGGAGGGTTTCGCACGCGGGGTGCCAGTGCCAGAGGGTGGTGAGCGCGACGGGTTGAAAGACGATCAGGCGGTCGATGACGATCCAACCGTGATCGCGCACGTGGACGACGATGCGCCGCCAGTCGGCCGCGCGAGGGTTGGCGCCCGAGGCGAAGGAGGCGTCGCCGCGGGCGACCTCGAAGGTTTCGCGCATAAAAAACCGCCCGAGCGAATCGGGCGAGCGCACGGCGCGCGGGCCTTGGGCGGAACCGGCGCCGTCGAGGAGCAGGACGTTGTGGCCGGCGGGCCCGGCGAAGTAGTCGCGCCACGGGCCGGGGCGGTAGGTGTAACGGCCGTTGTCCACGAGGAAAGGGCGGGTGCCGAGAGAAAGGGAGAAGTGGAGACGGTCGGCGTGATCGTGATCGGTGCCGCGCGGGCCGGTGTCGAAAAAAGCCCACCAGGCGGAGGTGTCGCGACCGCTGCGAAAGACGGCCTGGCCGGCGTGGGGAAGCCAGTGCGTGGTGTCGGGCAGGGCGGCGAGGCGCGGGGCGTTTTGTTGCAGCAGGTGGAGGATGTTTTCCTGGTCGGAGTCGTTGTTGAGCGGGTTGCCGCCGTCGGGCCGCATGATGGCGATGAAGTAGCGCCACAGGCGCTGCACGCGCGGGCGCCAGGCATCGGCGAGTTCGGGGCGCCCGGCGGTGTCGAGCAGGACGAGCAGCCGCTGGTAGTTGAGCGCGATGACGCGTTGGTAATGGGCGGAGAGCTCCTTGTGGGAGCCGTCGGGGTAAACCTGGTCGTCGTAGGCGAGGGCGAGTTGGTCGAGCCCGTAGGCGAGCCATTCGGAGGCGCCGGGGAGCTCGGGCTCTGCGAGGGCGAGTTGCACCAGGGCGAGCATTTCCGTGACGAGGTGGTTGCCGCCGAAGGCGTGGTGGCGGCGCAGGTGTTCGCCATGGGCGGCGAGGCTGGTGCGGTAGCGTTCGCGGCGTTCGGGGGTGAACAGCGGCGACTGCGCGGCGGCGGGCATGACGACGAGCCAGCTGTCCACCAGCCGGCGGGCGGCTTCGAGCGGACGCCAGGCGGCGGAAAACGTGATGCGGCCGGGCGCGGGGTGGGTGACGATCCAGTCGTCGAGCGTGTCGAGGAGCGCGTGCAGGTAGCGGGTGTCTCCGGTTTTCTGATACGCGGCCTGGAGCTCCGGGAACCAGCCGTGGCGGTTGAAAAACCAGGACCACTCGGGGTCGTCGCGGGGTCCGCGCCAGTCCCAGTCGTAGCCGCCGCCGTCGGGGCGGAGGGGTTGTTGCGCGGTGACGCCCTGGAGGGTGAACTCGTGGCGGAGGACGGAGTCGGACTGAGCTGGTGAAGCTGGTAGAGCTAGTAAAGCTGTTAAGGCTAGTAGAGCTGGTAAGCGGGGGGACATGACGAAACGGCTCCGCCGTTGCGCTACGGGCGGGACAGCCAGCGGGAGACGGGGCGCGCGGCGAGTAACAGCGCGGTGGATACAACGAGACCGATCAGGGGGCGGGCGAGCTGCTGCTGAAGGTAGTAGGTCCAGTAGGACGGGTTGAAGGCGTCCCAGGATTGGAGGACGTTGGCGAGAAGCGTGGCGGCGGACCAGGCGAGGCCGGCGAGGGCGAGGAGGCGGACGTGGGCGGTCATAAGCTAGTAGAGCTGGTAAGCTAGTAAGTCGGTTCTGAAAAACGCCATTTTAGGCAAGACATGTTCGGCAGGCCGTGGGGCGAGACGGGAGAAGAGCGGAGAGCAGGCGGAACAAAAAGGCCAAAAAGAAGCCCAGGAGCTTCTTAAAGTTCATGGCTGCGGCGCTGAAGAGC
>CAMBLN010000087.1 GCA_945868215.1 Opitutus sp. GAS368 | reverse complement strand
TTTGAGGAGCTTGGCGACGCTGGCGTTGGACAAGTCGAACACGGAGCCGACGCCGGCGTGGCCGGTGCCCTCGATGAGGGTGAAGTCTTTTTCCCAGGAGACGCGATCGAAGGCGCGGCAGATTTTGTCCTTCAGTTCGGGGAGGAGCTGGCCCGGATTTTTGAGGTAACGACGCGTGAACGTGGCGTCGATGGTGACGGGGCTCATGCTCTGGATGGGCACGCGGACGTCGTAGATCGTGTCGAGGAGGTAGGAATCCTCATCAACCTGGGTGCCCTGGACATCGACGAAACGTTGTCCGACCGGTTTGATGAAACCGACGCGCGGGTAGAGGGATTGGAGGGCGGCGAAGAGACCGAGGCAGGTGGTGGTCTTGCCGTCGTTCATGCGCGTCGCGGCGACGAAAACGCGTTTGGTTTCCCGATTGGTCGGGCCGGGAAGCAGCGGGAGGGGCGGCTGGAGGAACGGGTTTTGCGACACGGAATCGGGTGCGGGCATGAAGGAAGGAGGGACGGGGCGGCAGGTGATGATCAGGCTGTGCCGAAGAGCAGGCGGCGGTCGATGGCCTGGCAGCCGACGATGGCGGCGGCGCCGAAGACATCGTGGGCGCTGGCGCCGCGGCTGATCTCGGCGGCGGGTTTGGTGAGACCGGTGAGGATCTGGCCGTAGGCGTTGGCGCCGGCGAGGTGGTGGACGAGCTTGAAGGCGATGTTGCCGGAGTTGAGGTCGGGGAAGACGAGCACGTTGGCCTTGCCGGCGACGGAGCTGGTGACGCCCTTGGCATCGGCGACGACGGAGTCGAGGGCGGCGTCCACCTGGAGTTCACCGTCGATTTCGAGTTCGAGGAAGGCGGCGCGGGCCTTGGCGCGGGCGAGTTCGGTGGCCTGGCGGACCTTGACGAGGGACGGGTGGTTGGAGGCGCTCTTGGAGGCGTAGCTGAGCATGGCGACGCGGGGCGTCTCGCCGGTGAGGTGGCGGGCGATCATCGCGGTGGAGATGGCGATGTCGCAGAGCTGCTCGGCGGTGGGGTCGGGGATGACGCCGCAGTCGGCCAGGAAGAGGGAGCCGTCGCTGCCGACTTTTTTCTCGTCGAAGTCGAGGACGATGAGGGAAGAGGCGGTTTGCACGTGCTCGAAGCGCGGCACGATCTGGAAGATGGGGCGGAGACCGCTGGCGGCGCTGGCGGTGGCGCCGGAGATGAGCGCGTCGGCCTGGCCGGTGACGAGCATCATGGTGGCGTAGTAGCTGGTGTTTTTGAGGGCCTCGCGGGCCTCGGTGCTGCGCAGACCCTTGATGCGGCGGATCTGTTCGAGTTGCAGGGCGAGGGACTCGAATTCCTCGCTGCGCTCGGGCTCGATGATGCGTATCCCCTGCAAGTTGACATCGAGTTTGGCGGCGGCGGCCTTGATGGTGGCGCGGTCGCCGAGGAGGATGGGAACGCCCATGCGACGGGTGACCCACTGGCGGGCGGCCTGGAGAATGCGAGGGTCGCCGCCTTCAGGGAAAACGATGCGTTTGGGGTGCCGCTGGAGTTTTTCTACGAGCTTCGGGACGATGGGCATAGGGGATGCGGGAAATTGGCCTTTCGCGTTAGCAGCGTCAATGCCGCTTAGGATGCGGCGGTGAAAGAAACGCAACGTGCGCGGTTCGGAGCGCGAGCGAGCTCGCGGCCTACGTGTCGAAAGTAATTTCGGCCCCGATGCATCCTGCGGGTAAAGAACTTGCTAACCATCGGGGCCGATTCAAAAACGGCGCGCGTGTCCAAGAACCTGAAACACATCGGCATCGTTGCCTCCGCCACCCTGGTGTCGCGGGTGCTCGGACTTGGCCGGGACATGCTGACGACGGCGGTGTTTGGAACGAGCGCGTTGAATTCGGCGTTTGTGACGGCGTTCACGCTGCCGAATTTGTTCCGGCGGCTGCTGGGCGAAGGGGCGTTGACGGCGGCGTTGGTGCCGACGCTGCACGAAGAGATGGGACGCAGGCAGCGCGAAGGGGCGTTTGCGCTGGTGAGCCAGGTGGCGAGCTGGCTGCTGGTGGTGACGGTGGCGGTGGTGACGGTGGCGATGATCGGGCTGGGGCAGGCGGGGTGGTTGACGGAGCGCGCGGTGGAACACGGGGTGTCGGCGGATACGGCGCAGCGTTGGGAGCAAGGCGCGGAGCTGGCTGTAGTGCTTTTCCCTTACATGATTTTTGTGTGTCTGGCGGCGGCGTTCAGCGCGGCGTTGCAGACACTGGGGAGGTTTTTGGAGCCGGCGCTGTCGCCGATCTGGCTGAACGTGGCGATGATCTCGATGCTGGCGGGCGCGGCTTATCTGGGGTGGGCGGACGGTCTGGACGGGGCGATGCGGTGGTTGTGCGCGGGCGTGTTGATCGGAGGGTTTTTGCAGATGGCGGTGCCGGCGGCGGCGTTGATGCGCGAAGGGTGGCGTCCGCGTTTCGACCTCGGGGTGGGCGACGCGTTGCGGGGGATTGTGCACCTGATGGTGCCGACGCTGTTTGGCTCGGCGATTTATCTGGTGAACATGGCGGTGTCGCGGCTGGTGGGGTTGTCGCTCAATGATGCGGCGGCGTCGGTGCTGAATCTGGCGACGAGGCTGATGGAACTGCCCATCGGGGTGTTTGCGGTGGCGGTGTCCACGGTGGTGTTTCCGTTGATTTCGAAATACGCGGCGCAGGGGGATCATGCGAATCTGGCGGGGGCGTATCGGAAAGGGATGAGGTTGATTTTGTTGATCAACACGCCGGCGGCGGTGGGGCTGGCGGTGCTGGCGACGCCGATCATCCGGCTGCTGTTCGAGCGAGGGGCGTTCACGGTGGAGGACACGCGGATGATGGTGCCGATCCTGGCGGTGTTTGCGGCGGGGCTGCCGTTTTTTTCGTTTGTGAATCTGGTGCTGCGGGCGTTCTACGCGCAGAAGGACACGACGACGCCGGTGCGGGCGGCGTTTTTGAGTTTCACGGTGAACCTCGGGTTGAGCATCGCTCTGATGGGGCCGCTGTCCACGGTGGGCCTAGCGATCGCGAGCAACGTGGCGGTCGTGGTGCAGGCGTGGTATCTGCAAGTGCATCTGGCGCGCAGGCAGCCGGCGCTGGCGTTTCACCATCTGGCGGGGGACGCGGCGAAAGTGCTGCTGGCGAGCGTGCTGATGGGCGGCGTGGTGGCGGGCGGCTGGTGGGGCTGGCGGCAGGTGTTCGCGGCGGGGGTGGTGACGGATGCGGCGGCGCTGGCGGTGTTGATCGCGGGAGGGGCGGCGGTTTACGCGGGGCTGGTGTGGGTATTCAAAATTGAAGCACGCGCGGATTTAGTCGCGTTGATCAAACGGAAGGCGAAAGGTCCGGCACCGGAATCATCATGAAGTTGAAATTCGACTGGTTTCTCGTCGGCATGGCGGTGGCGGTGGGACTGGCGTGGGCGTTTCCGCACGCGGGGGCGCCGGGCGGGTGGTTGCAGCCAGAGCTGATGAACAAGGCGGGCGTGGCGCTGATTTTCTTTTTGAACGGGCTGGCGCTGTCGTTTGCGGCGATGAAGGCGGGGGCGTTGAGGTGGCCGGTGCATGTGACGGTGCAGGCGACGACGTATGTGATTTTTCCGGCGGCGGGGCTGGTGATGCTGCTGGCGGCGGGACGGTGGATCGCGCCGGAGCTGGCCATCGGGTTCTTTTTTTTGTGCGCGGTGCCCTCGACGGTTTCATCGTCGGTGGCGATGACGGCGGCGGCGCGCGGCAACGTGCCGGCGGCGGTGTTCAATGCGACGCTGTCGAGCGTGATCGGGATTTTTGTGACGCCTCTGCTGGTCGGGTGGTGGCTGCACACCGACGGGGCCTCGATGCCGCTGGGCAAGGTGGTGTTGGACTTGATCCTGTGGTTGTTGCTGCCGCTGGTGGCGGGGCAGCTGGTGCGGCCGTGGCTGGCGGAGTGGGCGAAGCGGAACAAGCCGCTCATCCAGAAAGTGGACCGAGGGACGATCCTCTTCATCATCTACACCTCGTTTTGCGACTCGATCGTGCGCGGTGTGTGGTCGGGGAAGAGCGAGGCGGTGTTGCTGGCGGTGGCGGGATCGGTGGTGTTGTTCTACACGATTTTTTATAGCGTGAGCGGCATCGCGAAGGCAGCGGGGTTCAATGCGGAGGACCGGATCGCGGCGGTGTTTTGCGGATCGAAGAAGTCGATCGCGGCGGGGGTGCCGATGGCGCAGTTGATTTTTGCGGGAGATGCGCGGTTGGGGCTGATTTTGCTGCCGCTGATGATCTACCATCCCCTGCAGCTGGTGGTGTGCGGGGTGCTGGCCGGGCGGTGGGCGCGGAGGAGCGACGCGGATTCACGAGAGACGGCTTGATCTTGTCACAGTTGTAAACAAGGTGCCCGCATGGGCAGAACAAGTGATGCCAGTGAACGTTTGATGACCGCCGCCCTCGACCTGATGTGGGAGGAGAGTTACGGCGCGGTCACGATCGACGATATTTGCAAGCGGGCGGAGGTGAAGAAGGGCAGCTTTTATTACTTTTACGATTCGAAGTCGGATCTCGCGGTGGCGGCGCTGGAGAGGAATTCGCAGAATCAGAAGGCGCTGTGGGACGAGCAGTTTTCGCCGTCGGTGCCGCCGCTGGATCGCATCCGGGCGCGGTGCGAGTTCAGTTATCAAAAACAAAAGGCCATCAAGGAACGGACGGGCAAGGTGCTCGGGTGTCCGCTGTGTTCGGTGGGTTCGGAGATTTGTAACCAGGACGAGCGTATCCGGGAAAAAATACAGCAGATCCTGGCGCGGAACGCGAAGTATTGGGAGACGGCGATCCGTGACGCGCAGGAGCTGGGGTTGATCGGGCCGGGGGACGCGGCGGGGAAGGCCCGGTGCGCGATCGCGTATTTCGCGGGGATGATCACGCAGGCGCGGATTCACAATGACGCGGAGATGCTGCGTGATCTGGGCGACCAGGTTCTGGCGCATCTGCACGCGAAGTGTCCCGAGGCGCAGGTGGCGTGAACGGGAATTTGTTTTTGTCGGGAAAATCAGAGCGGGCCGCTTGTTGTTGGCGGAGGTTGAGTTAGAATCGGCGGCATGTCCCTGCTTCACACACCACTGCGCGCGGGCGCGTTTCAGCTTCGCAATCGTATCGTTATGGCGCCGCTCACGCGCTGCCGTGCGGGGGCGGGCCGGGTGCCGACGGCCTTGATGGCGGACTACTACCGGCAGCGGGTGACGGCGGGGTTGATTTTATCGGAGGCGACGGCGGTCGATCCGATGGGCGTGGGTTATCCGGACACGCCGGGAATCTGGTCGCGCGAACAGGTTGAAGGATGGAAGGCGGTCACGCGGGCGGTGCATGAGGAAGGCGGGCAGATCGTGCTGCAATTGTGGCATGTGGGGCGCATATCGCATCCGAGTTATCTGGGTGGGGCGCAACCGGTGGCGCCGAGCGCGATCGCGGCGGCGGGGCATGTGAGTCTGGTGAGGCCGATGCAGGATTATCCGGTGCCGCGGGCGCTGGAGCTGGCGGAATTGCCGGGCGTGATCGAGGCGTATCGGCGCGGGGCGCAGAACGCGCAGGAGGCGGGGTTTGACGGCGTGGAGTTGCACGGGGCGAACGGGTATTTGCTGGACCAGTTTTTGCAGGACGGGACGAACCGGCGGACGGACGAGTATGGCGGGCCGGTGGAGAACCGGGCGCGGTTGATGTTGGAGGCGGTGGATGCGGCGGTGTCGGTGTGGGGGGCGGATCGCGTGGGGCTGCATCTGGCGCCGCGCGGGGACAGCCACGACATGAAGGACTCGGATCCGGCGGCGACGTTCGGTTACGTGGCGCGCGAGGCGGGACGGCGCGGGCTGGCGTTTTTGTGCGCGCGGGAAGGGTTGGCCGAGCCGAGGATCGGGCCGCAGTTGAAGAAGGCGTTTGGCGGCGTGTTTATCGCAAACCAAGGATTCACGGCGGCGAGCGCGGAAGCGGAGATCGCGGAAGGACGGGCGGACGCGGTGGCTTGGGGGAAGTGGTTTATCGCGAATCCGGATCTGCCGGAGCGGTTCCGGAGCGGGGCGAAGTTGAATGAGCCGAAGCCGGAGACTTTTTACGGCGGGACGGAAGCGGGTTATACGGATTATCCTGCGCTGGGCTGAAAAAGTAACGGCGTGTGTTTTGCCGGGACGTATCTTTTCCTGAAGACGAAAAATTTATTTATGAAACCTATCTCCAACTCCCAGTTGATCGATGCGCTGCAATGGCGTTATGCGGTGAAGAAATTCGACGCGGCGAAAAAAATACCCGCGGACACGTGGGCGACGCTTGAGCAGTCGCTGGTGCTTGCGCCGTCCTCCTTCGGCGTGCAGCCGTGGAAATTCATCGTGGTCGATAATCCGGAGCTGCGGGCGAAACTGGTGCCGGCTTCCTGGGGACAGGCGCAGGTCGCCGATGCGTCGCATCTGGTCATTTTTGCGCTGAAGCACGACGTGGGGGAGGATCACATTGATCGCTACATGGCGCGAACCGCAGAGGTGCGGGGAACGACGGTCGAGTCGCTGGCGCCGTTTAAAAAAGTGATCATGGGAAGTTTTGCGGGCGCGCGGGCGAAGGGATTTTTGGATACGTGGCAGTCGCGGCAGGTTTACATCGCGCTCGGCCAGTTCATGGCGGCGGCGGCGCTGCTGGGCATTGACACGTGTCCGATGGAAGGCATCGAGCCGGGGAAGTATGATGAGATTCTCGGGCTGGCGGGGAGCGGTTACATCACGCTTTGCGCGTGTCCGGCGGGGTATCGGGCGGAGGATGACAAATATGCGACGACGCCGAAGGTGCGGTTTCCGGCGTCGGAGGTGATCGCGCATATCTGAGCGCCGCGCCGGGGCGGCGGGCGGGACGGACGGAGGTAGTTGTCAGTCGAATACAGATGCGCGCTCGGCTGCGTTGAGCGCGCGCCACGCGCCGGGGGCGAGCGCGCCGAGATCGAGCCGGCCGATGCGGGCGCGCACGAGACGGAGGGTGGGATGGCCGGCGGCGGCGGTCATGCGGCGGACCTGGCGGTTTTTGCCCTCGGTCAGTTCGAGGGCGAGCCAGGAGTCGGGGATGGTTTTGCGGACACGGATGGGCGGGTCGCGGGGAGGCAGGGAAGGAGGAGGATCGAGCCGGCGGGCGCGGGCGGGCAGCGTGGTGTAGTCGCCGATGCGGATGCCGCGGGAAAGTTGAGTGAGCGCGGTATCGTCGGGAAGGCCCTCGACCTGCACCCAGTATTCGCGGCGGTGGGCGTGTTTGGGGTCGAGGAGACGGGAGTTGAGGCCCGGTTCGTCGGAGAGAAGGAGGATGCCCTCGGAGTCGGCGTCGAGGCGGCCGAGCGCGTAGACGTTTTTGGGGAGGTTGAAGTCGGCGAGCGTGCGCCAGGCGGAGCCGGGTTCGGGGGTGAATTGGGAAAGCACGCCGTAGGGCTTGTGGAAGGCGAGGAGCATCGGTCGTAAGCCGATCATCGCGGAAGCGCGGACGGACGGAAGCGAGGAATTTTTTCGCGTGTGCGGGCGGATTGGTGGTAGGTTTTGAAATTATGAAAGCCCTGCAACTCACCGCCATCAATTCACTCTCGGTTGTCGAACTGCCTGAGCCGTTGCCCAAGGCGGGCGAGGTGACGGTGCGGATCAAGGCGGCGGCGCTGAATCATCGCGATTTGTGGATCAAGCTCGGGCAATACGCGGGGTTGAAGTTTCCGGCGCAATTGGGGTCGGACGGGGCGGGTGTGGTGGAAAGTGTGGGCGAAGGAGTGGATCCGGCCTGGGTGGGGCGCGAAGTGGTGATCAATCCTTCGTTTGACTGGGGGACGGATGAGCGGGCGCAAGGGGCGGAGTTCACGATTCTGGGGCTGCCGCGGGAGGGAACGCTGGCGGAAGTAGTGACGGTGCCGGCGGTGCAGTTGGCGGAGAAGCCGGGGCATTTGACGTGGGAGCAGGCGGCGGCATTGCCCTTGGCGGGGCTGACGGCGTATCGGGCGTTGTTTGCGCGGGCGGGGTTGAAGTCGGGCGAACGGGTTTTAATCAGCGGGATCGGCGGGGGCGTGGCGCTGGCTGCGTTGCAGTTTGCGGTGGCGGCGGGGGCGGAGGTGTATGTGACGTCGGGCAGCGACGAGAAGATTGCGCGGGCCATCGGTTTGGGCGCAAAAGGAGGATTCAATTACACGCATGCCGGCTGGGCGAAGACGGTGGCGCACAGCCATCAGGACAGGTTGTTCGACGTGATTGTGGACAGCGCGGGCGGGGAAGGATTCGAGGCGCTGATCGATCTGGCGGCGCCGGGAGGACGCGTGGTGTTTTTCGGGGCGACGCGGGGGAATCCGCCGGTGTTGCCGATGCGGAAGGTGTTTTGGCGTCAGTTGACGTTGTTGGGGACGACGATGGGCAGTGGGAAAGATTGGGGGGAGATGGTGGAGTTTGTCGGACGGCACCGCATCACGCCGGTGGTGAGCGACGTGTTTTCATTGGAGCAGGCGGGGGAGGCATTCCATCTGATGGAACGCGGCGGGCAGTTTGGGAAAATTGTCGTGGTAAACGCATGACGATGCGGGCGGGGGGAGAATGTTTTCAGGATTAGCGGAAAAAAAGGGTGGACGCCGACTATAGCATCGGTGTGTCTTAAAAATCTGCCGGACCCCTGGCACGGTTTACCCTGATCTCACTTTATACCCAATGGCCTTTCCCATTTCCCGACAGAAAGCCCTGCGCGAGTGGAAGCTTTACTTCCTGATCATCCCCTCGCTGCTGCTTGTCTGCACCTTTTCCTATTTTCCGGCGGCGAGCGCGATCTACCACAGCTTTTTTGACTGGGCGGGTGGTGAGACCAAGCAGTTGATCGGGCTGGACAACTTCAAGCGGGCGTTTGGCGACGACGTGCTGTGGGGATCATTCAAGACGGTTTCGATCCTGATCGTGTTCAATCTCTTCAAGATGATCCCCTCGATCATCATGGCGGTCCTGATTCACCGGGTGAAAAGCGACCGCTGGCAGTATCTTTACCGCGTGATGCTGGTGGTGCCGATGATCGTGCCCAGCCTGGTGACTCTGTTCATTTGGAAGTTCTTCTTTGATCCCAATATGGGTGTTTTGAACAACATCCTAGATTTCACTGGAATCAAGAGTCTGCTGGTCTCGCTGGATCAGACCTTTGGTTGGGGTTTGTTTTTTGAAAACGCGCCGATCGGCTGGCTGTCGCAGCCGGATTTGATTCTGCCCTCGCTCTTCATCTGGGGCTTTCCGTGGATCGGCGCGGTGGGCGTGTTGATCTACCTGGCCGGCCTTCAGTCGATCGGGCAGGAAATCTATGAGGCGGCCGAGTTGGACGGCGTGGGTCCGTTCAAGAAATTCCTTTATATCGAGCTGCCCTTGATCGTCACGCAGGTGCGTCTCTCGCTGGTGCTGCTGGTCATCGGCACACTGCAAGGATACGGCTTGCAACTGCTCCTGCTCGGTGAATCGGGCGGTGCGGGCGGGCGCGGCATGGTGCCGGGTCTGTGGATGTATAACAAAGCATTCGTCGCCGGTGAATTCGGCTACGCGTGCGCGGTGGGCATGATTCTTTTCGTGTTTATTCTCCTGCTGACGTTCCTGAACAACAAATATGTGAGGGTGGATAAATAACATGAGCACCGCTCCCAAAGAATTTGTCGGTTCGCACAAACAGAAGGACTGGCCCAAGCATATCGTCATCTGGGCGTTCATCATCATCGAGCTGTTCCCGCTCTACATGATGTTTCAGGTGTCGTTCAAGGACAACGCCAGCTTCCTGCGCAATCCCTGGCTGCCCACGCCGCCCTTCAGTGTGGTCGAGACCCGGCAGGCGGCGGATGGCACGGAGACGGCCAAGACGCGCGTCGCCGACTGGAGCGAGGCGTTTTCATCGGCCAAGCCCTCCGACCCCTCCGTGAAATCGGTGGAGAAGAGTTTCGATCTCTCGGTCTACAAGGTCAAAAACTGGAATTTCGGTCTTAAGCTGATCGGGCCCTACATCGCCAACACGGTGTTCGTGGCGGTGACCGGAACATTTTTCACGTTGGTGCTGGCGATTCTCGGGGCGTATTTCTTCGCCCGATACAAGATGCCGTTTTCCGGGGTGCTATGGTCGGCGTTTCTGGTGCTGATGCTGATGCCGGGCGTGGCGAACATCGTGCCGCTCTTCAGTCTGTTGAAAGAGATGTCGCTGCTGAACACCCTGTGGGCGCTTATCATCGTCGGCGTGGCCGGCGGGCAGGTGTTTAATATTTTTGTGCTCCGCAATTTCATCGAAGACCTGCCGAAGGATCTCTTTGAGGCGGCGGAAATGGACGGGGCCTCGCATCTGGACCAGATTCGCAACGTGGTCATCCCGATGTCGGGGTCGATCATCGGCACGCTTTCGATCCTGGCTTTCCTGGGCAAGTGGAACGACTTCCTGCTCTCGCTGATCATTCTGCGCGACAAGGAGCTCTTCACGCTGGGCGTGGGTCTGATCTATCTCGACGGCGAATATGTGAAGCAGTGGGGACAAATGATGGCCGCCTACTTCATCGCTTCGATCCCGCTCATCATCATCTTCCTGTTTTGTATGCGTCTCTTTGTGCGCGGGCTTTCGGCCGGCGCGGTCAAAGGTTGATTTCGCCCCCGCCGCGCTTCATAGAACCCTGCCCTAGTTGCATAATATTTCATAAATCTCATGGCCACCGTCCAAATCAAAGACCTTGTCAAAATCTACCCCGGCAGCGGCGGTCCCGACGTGAAGGTTGTTCACGGCATCAACCTCGAAATCAAAGACCGCGAATTCATGGTGCTCGTCGGGCCCTCGGGCTGCGGAAAGTCCACGACGCTGCGCATGGTGGCGGGGCTTGAGGAAATCTCCGGCGGCACCATTTCCATCGATGAAAAGGTGGTGAACAACGTGCTGCCGAAGGACCGCGACATCGCGATGGTGTTTCAGAACTACGCGCTGTATCCGCACATGACGGTGTATGACAACATGGCGTTCGGCCTGAAGCTGCGGAAATTCCCCAAGGCGGAAATCGACCAGCGCGTGCGTGAAGCCTCGGCGATGCTGGGTCTTGATCCGTATCTGGATCGCAAACCGAAGGCGCTCTCGGGCGGTCAACGCCAGCGCGTGGCCGTCGGTCGCGCGATCGTGCGCAAACCGAAGGTGTTTCTCTTCGACGAGCCGCTCTCCAATCTCGACGCGAAGATGCGCGTGTCCACGCGCACCGAGATTTCCAAGCTTCATGCCCGACTGGGTGCGACGATGATCTACGTGACCCACGATCAGGTGGAGGCGATGACGATGGGCGACCGCATCTGCGTGATGAAGGACGGCCACATCATGCAAGTCGCCGAACCGCTTGAGCTCTACAACCAGCCCGAGAATGTGTTCGTGGCGGGTTTCATCGGCAGCCCGGCGATGAATTTTTTCCGCGGCACGGTGCGGCAGGCGGGCAACGTGTTGCAGTTTGTCGAAGCCAACGAGAAGGCGACGCCGATCACGATCACGCTCGACGAGCGTCTTTCGGCCAAAGCGGCGGGTTACATCGGAAAACCCATCGTATTCGGTATTCGTCCGGAGGATGTGCAGGACACGCTGGTGGTGACGAACCCCGAAGCCGGCCGGACCATCGAGGTCAAAGTCGAGGTATCCGAGCCGATGGGATCGGAGACCTATTTGTATCTCACGACGGGGGCGACGGCCTTCATCGCGCGGGTGAATCCGACCGATCGTTTTGAGGCGGATCAAAAGATCAAAGTCACGATCAAGCTGGAGAACGTGCACCTCTTCGACGGAACGACCGAGAAGGTGCTGAAGTAAGCCGGTCGGATTGTTTTTTACGGCCCGCCCTTTGATCAAGGGCGGGCTTTTTTGTGGTCGGTGAAACGGATTCAGGTCTCTGTAAATCTTTCTTGGATTCGCCTGATGGGGTGTGCAGCTTAACGCCACTCATTCTATGAAAATCTGCTGCATTGGTGCTGGTTATGTAGGTGGTCCGACGATGGCGGTCATTGCGTTGAAGGCGCCTGACATCCAGGTGACGGTGGTCGATATGAACGCCGCGCGCATCGCGGCGTGGAATTCCGACACGCTGCCGATCTACGAACCCGGTCTGGACGAAGTGGTGAAAGAGGCGCGCGGGCGGAATTTGTTTTTCTCGACCGAGGTGAAGAAGACCATCGCGGAGGCGGACATCATTTTTGTGTCGGTGAACACGCCGACGAAGACGTATGGCGTGGGCGTGGGCCGGGCGGCGGATCTGCGTTACATCGAGTCGGTGGCGCGGACGATCGCGGAGGTTTCGACGACCTCGAAGATCATCGTGGAGAAGTCCACGATTCCGGTGAAGACGGCGGAGACGATCCAGCAGATCCTGGCGGCGAACACGTCGGGGGCGAAGTTTCAGGTGTTGTCGAATCCGGAGTTTCTGGCCGAGGGCACGGCGGTGCCGGATTTGTTCAAGCCGGATCGCGTGTTGATCGGTGGAGAGCGGACGCCGGAAGGCGACGCGGCGGTAGAGACGCTGGTGAGTGTTTATGCGCGCTGGGTGCCGCGCGAGCGCATCATCACGACGAATCTGTGGTCGTCGGAGCTGTCGAAACTCGTGGCGAACGCGTTTCTGGCGCAGCGCATTTCGTCGATCAACGCGATCTCGGCGTTGTGCGAGGCGACGGGTGCGGATGTGGACGAGGTGGCGAACGCGATCGGCAAGGATTCGCGTATCGGGCCGAAGTTTTTGAAGGCTTCGGTGGGTTTCGGCGGCTCGTGTTTCCAGAAGGATATTTTGAATCTGGTGTATCTGTGCGAGAGCTTCGGGCTGCCGGAAGTGGCGGCTTACTGGAACCAGGTCGTGTCGATGAACGACTACCAGAAGCGCCGGTTCTCGGGGAAGATCGTGAAGGCGTTGTTCAACACGGTGGCGGACAAGCGCATCGCGGTGTTCGGATTCGCCTTCAAGAAGGATACGAACGACACGCGGGAATCGGCGGCGATCAACGTCGTGCGCGATCTGCTGGCGGAGCACGCGAACGTGGTGGTCTATGATCCGAAGGTGCCGGCGGAGGAGATCCAATCCGACGTGCTGGGCAAGGGGCAGACGAGTCCGCGACTCACGGTGGCGGCGAGCGCGTATGAGGCGGCGGACGGAGCGCACGCCATCGCGATCGTGACGGAGTGGGACGAGTTCAAGACGCTGGATTACGCGAAGATTTTCGCGGGAATGCAGAAGCCGGCATTTATTTTCGACGGACGCAACATCGTGGATCTGGCGAAGCTGCGTGAGATCGGTTTCCGCACGCACGGCATCGGCCGGTGAGCGGTTGAACCGGGTGGCGCGCGGGCGGGTGGGTGAATAACCCCCCGCGTTATGCGCGGTTACCGTTTGGGGCGACGCAGGAGGACGAGGCTGGCGGCGGCTCCGAGGAAAAACAGGCCGTAGGTGGACGGCTCGGGGACGGGTGTGCCGGGAGTGATCTGGCCGCTACCCCAGGTGCCGGTGGCGTAGACGTTGCCCTCGCTGTCGGCATACTCGATGTTGACGACCGGCGAGCCGGGATTGTTACCGGCGAAGACGTCGCCGGCGGATTCGTCCCAGTTGACGATGGTGATGGTGATGCCGTCGGCGATGCTGATGCCGCCGTAGGTGACGTTGAGTTCGGAGCCGCCGCCGCCGAAGTCGATGACCGAGTCGCCGGTAATGACGAGGCTGGCAAACGTCTGTTCGGTGTCGCCGAGGTAGAGGGTGCTGCCCTCGTTGAGGGTGACTGTCTGCCATTCGGGGACCTGGTTGTCGCCGGCGAAGATGACGGTGCCACCGTCGTTGATGGTGAGG
>CAMBLN010000086.1 GCA_945868215.1 Opitutus sp. GAS368 | reverse complement strand
TGGGGATGGTGGTGTGGGCGCGCACGCCGGTGAGGGTGCCGCCGGTGGTGCCGGGGATGGCGGCGAGGTTGACGGAGGAGGCGCGGGCGTTGACGTGGAGTTGGCCGTCGGCGAGACGCAGGTCGAGGCGCGGGGAGTCGAAGGCGGCGAGCCAGGCGTTGAAGGTGTGCAGCCGGGCAGCGTGGGCGGGCCAGGACGCGATGAGGCGGGAGAGGGAGTTGTCCGCAGGCGTGTCAGTGGAGGACGGAGGCGGCAGGCGAAACCGTCCATGCATCGCGACAGGGAGGTCACCGATGTATCCGGTAAAATAGGACAACTCCAAGTCGCGGCCGGCGGGGCGGGCGGAGAGGTTGATTTTGCCGACCGGGATTTCGGCGACGCCGGAAGGGGAAAGGGCGGCGGAGACGTGAAGATCGAGGCCCTCGATGCGGACCTCGTTCAAGGTGAGGTCGCCGGTGAGCAGATCGGAAACGTCGAGTTGCAGGTAGAGGGTGCGGACGGAGGCGAGCGGATCGGCGGGGGCGGAAGTCGAGGCGATGCGCACCCCTTCGAGGAGGATGCGGCCGGTGAAGTCCATGAGGCCGCGGGCGTAGCTCAGGTGAAGACCCCGGGTGGCGAGATGGCGTTCAACATACTGCGCGAGCGGTTTAGGGACGGGGATGCGCCGGGAGGAGAGGAAATAAATCTGGCCCGCGGCGACGACGAGCAGGAGCAGCCAAGTGGTCCAAAGGCCCAGGCGCGCGCCCTGGCGCGTGCACCACCAACCGGCTTTCCATGCGCGACGGAGGACCATGCGGAACGACGGGGCGGCGGGGTGTCAGGGGACGGCGGACGGTTGGTCCACGGCGGCGGGAGGGCCGGGGTCGCGTTCGCCGTAGGTGAGGGTCCAGAGGGCATCGAGGAGCGATTGCTCCACGCCGAACACGACGCCGAGTTCTTTGGATCCGGCGAGTTGTTCGCCGCCGCCGGAGCGATCGGCGATCTGGAGCGAGGTGACACCGGTCTGCGCGCCGCCGTCGAGGGCGAAGGAGGCTTCGAGGGTGTATTTCCACGGGGTGGGGCGGCCGTCGACCAAGGTGGTCGGAGTGAACGTGTCGCTGACAAACTGTTTCGCACGAAGAGTCGTGAGGGCGGCGAGGACGGCTTTGATGGCGGCGCGGCGGGGTTCGGTTTCGCCGGAGAGGGCGTCGTCCCAGGACTGGTCGGCGGACGGCTTGAACGAGACGAGCGGGCGGTCGGGGGCGGTGTTGTTGGCGAGCGTGAGTGACGTGATACGGGCGCCCTCGGGGAGGGTGCGCAAGGTGCGTTCACGGTAGATATTGGCGACGACGGGGAAGTCGTTGAGCGTATCGGGGGCGACGGCGTAGATGAACGGTTGGGAGAGGGTGCGGGCCTGCACGGTGCCGCCGTTGGAGCTGCTTACGCCGAGCTGGAGCGTGAGGGTTTTGGACGGGCCGAGGGTGAGGATGATTTCGCGCTGCGGGAGGTTGAAGCCGTAGTTTTCGACCTCGGCGGCGGAAGGGGCGTCGCGGAGGAAAGGCGAGGCGTCCTTGACGTGCGGAACGGCGGTGAGGAGCGAGAGACGCTGAAGGAGATTGGCGACGAGTTTGGAGTCGGCGGGCAAGGCGGGGGCGCCGCCGGGGCGGACGATGCGCCAGACGGCGTCGTCCTCGCGGCGAAGGACGAGCGGCTCGCGCAGTCCGGGGGCGGAGAGCGAGATGGCGGTGACGGCGGAGGGTTCGAAGTCGAGGACGCGGGTGTCTCGGAGGGTTTCCTGGGCGCGGCGGAGCGTGTCGAGCAGGGATCCCTCGCCGTCGGGTATCGAAGTAATGAATACCTGGGGGCGGCCCTCCATGGAGGCGTAGTAGGGGGTGACTGGGTTGACGGGGTCCTTTTTGACGGACGGGTCGAGCGGGTAGGGACGGCCGAGGAGGAGGGTTTCGCGGCGGCTGTTGCCCTCGACGGTGACGCGGAGGGAAGGTTTGTCCAAGCCGGTGTCGGCGACGGGGGCGTCGGTGAGGAAATCGAGGGCGCGCAGGCGGTTGAGACCGCTGACGACGACCTCGGCGTCGACTTTGGAAGCGCGGGTCACGATGGGGGCCTGGAAAGACCAGCGGGCGCCGTCGCGGAGGAGGCGGACGCGGGGGGCGGGGGCGGTGTTTTGCAGGGTGATGGAGCGGACCTCGAAGACCGGGATCGTGAAGAGCGTGTCGGCGCGGAATTCCTCCATGCCGACGATGAGGCTTTCGGCTAGACTGCGGCTGACGACGTGGACGGTGGCGCCGTCGGGGGAGAGGACGTAGAGACGTTTGCCGACCTGGGTGGTGTCGCCGATCTGGAGGCGGGTGGCGACATCGGGGGCGCCGGGGGTGGAGGACGCGCGGGTGAAGTCGAGGGTGAGGCTCGGCGGGTTGAGTCCGTAATCGGCGAGCGACTGGCCGTTTTTATCTAGTTCGGAGACGGGGAAGCTGGTTTCGGTTTCGAGGAATTCGAGTTCGTGGACGATGCGGCGGACGGCAAAATCATTGGCGGGCCAGTCGATGGGGACCTTGAGTTCCCACGGGGAGGATTCGTCGCGGCGTTCGAGGCGGATCTTTTTGTCGCTGCCGGCGGCGGTGATTTCGAGGGACTTCATGCCGATGGCCTCGTGGCCGAGGACGCGTTTTCCGCGAAGGGCGAGTTCCTGGTCTTCTCGCCATTCGCGGCGGGCGTAGAAGATGACGGCCAGCAGCGCGACGTTCAGGAGAAGCAGGATGAGCGTGACTTTGGTGCGCATTACTAAGTTTAAGACGGAAGATTAAGTTTAAAGCCGGAGCAGGGGCGGTGTCAGTTGCGGCGGGTCCAGTAGACGATGACACCGAGGAGGGCGGCGAGGCCGGGCAGGGCGAAGAGGAGCGTGAAGCGGAGACGCTGGATCTGTTCGCGGGTGAGGGAGAGCTGGAATTTGGAGACGGGGCGGGCGGGGACGTTGAGGTCGATGTCGCGGTCGGTGGTCCAGTTCACGGCGGAGAGGAAAAACGTGAGGTTGCCGATGACGCCGAGGCGGCCGTTGGCGATCCAGTCGGCGCTGCCGTAGGCGACGAGACGGCCGCTGGGGATGCTGAAGGTGTCGGCGTCGGTGATTTTGCGGGCGGTGCGGCGTTCGGAGGCGGTGACGACGATGATGCGGCCCGGCATGTCGATGCCGGGGTTGTAAACGGGAGTGACGCGGTCGCGGTAGTTGCGTTCGCCCCAGGCCTGTTCGGTGGTGGCGACGAGAGGGGTGACGCGGAGGTCGGGGTCGAGGGAGCGGCCGGGGTCGACGCGCACGGAGCGGGAAGGGCCGAAGCGGAGGGGGATTTTGTGGGCGAGCAGTGATTTGGTAAGATCGTGTTTGTCGTCGAGGGCGGGGAGGATGAGGTCGCCGGTCTCGCTTTGTCCGGCACCGCCCACGTCGTAGATAAGCACGTCGTCGACGAGCACGCCCCATTCATAGAAGAGATCGTCGAGGCCGGTGGGATAGCCGGGGGCGATGAGGGCGAGGATGCGGCCGGCGCGGGTGGAGAGATATTGGCGGAGAAGTTCCTGTTCGATGGCATCGAAACGACCCTGGGGGCCGGCGATGACGATGAGGGCGGCGTCGTCGGGAACGCGGTGGTTTTGGGCGAGGTCGAGGGAGTCGACGGCGAAGTTGCGCGCGGAAAGTTCGGCACCGAGTGAGGAAAGGCCGCGGTCGGGGCTGACGTCGTCGAGGGTCATCTCGCCGTGGCCGGTGAGGAAGTAGATTTTTTTCTTGGACGGGCTGGAGACGTCGAGGATGGCGGCGGTGAAGGCCTGTTCGCCGCGGAAGGCTTTTTTCTCCTGGTTAGCGAAGGAGTAGAGTTCATCGAGGCCGATGGCGCGGCGGCGGTCGCCGCAGAGGACGAGGATGGTATTGGCTTTGTCGATACCGAGCGCCTCGGCTTCGCGGCGGCGCTGGAAGACGTCGATGAATTCGACGGAGACGCGGCCGCGGGGATTGCCGGCGGTGGCGTAGCCGTATTCGCGGAGGAGACCGCCGACGTCGCGAAAGGCTTGGGAGACCTCCTCGTTGTCACTGTTTTCGGTGAGGGTGACGATGATGCGGACGGGTTCGGTGAGGTTTTTGAGGTAGGCGCGCGTCTCGGGGGAGAGGGAGTGACTGCGGTTGGCGGTGAGGTCGAAGCGCCAGGCGTAGTTGACGGCGAGGTAGTTGAGTCCGGCGAAAAGCGTGACGAACAGGAAGGCCTGCGCGAGGAGGTTGAGCGTGCGGGTCCAGCGGACTTGGCGAAAGGAAGGGGCGGCGGGCATGATCAGCTGTGGATGAGTTTGGCCTCGACGCCGAGGATGCTGAAGATGAGGGCGAGGACGCTGCCGCTCAGGTAGAAGAGGAGCTGGCGGGTGTCGACGACGCCGCGGGTGAAGTCTTCGAGGTGGCGGAAGACCATCGAGTAATCGACGGCGGCGCGCAGGGGCTCCATCGATTCGAGGTTGAGCACCTCGAGGGTGCTGACGAAACGCAGCCCGATGATGACGCCGAAGAGCAAGGTGAAGGCGAGGATGCCGGCGACGGCCTGGTTGCGGGAAAGCGAACTGGCGAAGACCCCGAGGGCGACGTAAAGCAAACCGGAGACGGCGATGAAAAGGTAGCCGCCGAGGAGCGGTCCGAAATCGAGGAAACGCACGTCGTCGGCGAACCGGTGAAGGATGTAGAAAAAGCCGCCGGTCGAAGCCCAAAGCAGGATGTAGAGGAAGTAGGCGGCGAAGTATTTGCCGAGGACGACCTCGGTGGTGGAGACGGGGGCGGTGAGGAGGGTTTCGAGGGTGCCGAGGCGGCGTTCCTCGGCGAGGCACTTCATGGTGAGCAGCGGCACCATAAAGAATACGGGCAGCCAGAAGAGTTGAAAGAAGACGGCGGCGGGGGAGGTTTCCTGGGCTGCGGTGCTGTAGTTCTCCAGCACGCCGGAGAAGATGAAACCCATGACGATGAGGAACAGCACGGCGGCGATGTAGGTGCTGGAGCTGACCAGCAACATGCGGATCTCGTGGTTGAGAATGGTGGAAAAATGTTTCATTGGCGTTATGCGGGCATCGAGGGCGAATGACCAATGACCAAGGACCAATGACCAATGGTCGGAAACGGAAGTGCGCGGCAGGTAATCATCGGGTCATTGGCCATCGGGCATGCGTTATTTCGACGCGGGGGCGTCGAGGGTTTCCCAGCCTCGCTTGGTGGCGGCGAGGAAGACTTCTTCGAGCGAAGGTTGCGAGCGGTGGAGGGCGCGGACGCGGAAACGGGGGTCGGCGGCGAGTGAGTGGAGAAGCGCGGTGCCGAGGTCATCGTCGCGGGTGCTGGTGAGGGTGAGCTTGCGGAAGCCGGCGGCGTCGGGTTCGCCGGTTTCGGCGACGTGGAGCGTGGGCTCGACGGCGGTGAGCGTGGCGGGCAGGGCGGCGGCGACGTCGCCGGAGATTTCAAGATTGTAGCGGGCCTGGCCGAAGACCTTGCGGCGAAGATCGGCGGGCGTTCCCGTGGCGACGACGCGACCCTGGTTGATGATAAGCACGCGGTCGCAGGTCATCTCGATCTCGGGCAGGATGTGCGAGGAGATGATGACCGTCATGCGTCCGCGCAGGGAAGCGATGAGATCGCGGACGATGAGGATCTGGTGCGGGTCGAGACCTATGGTGGGCTCGTCCATGATGATGACGGGCGGTTCGGCGAGGATGGCCTCGGCGATGCCGACGCGCTGGCGGAAGCCCTTGGAGAGTTTGCCGATGATGCGGTGGCGGACGCGGGTGAGGTCGCAGAGCTCGAGAACCTCGTCGAGGCGGACGGCGAGTTTGCGGCGGGGGATCTCCTTGAGGCGGCCGCGGTAATGGAGGTATTCGGAGACACGCATGTCCTCGGGGAGAGGATTGTTCTCGGGCATGTAGCCGATGAGTTTTTTGATCTCGTCGGAACGGGAGGCGACCGGGACGCCGCAGACGCTGACCTGGCCGGCGGTGGCGGGGAGGTAGCCGGTGAGGATGCGCATGGTGGTGGACTTGCCGGCGCCGTTGGGACCGAGGAAGCCGAGGATCTCGCCGCGGGCCACGGTGAAGCTGATCTTACTGACGGCGGTGTGGCCGGAGTAGATCTTCACAAGGTCGTGGACTTCGATGGCGGGGGATTCGGCGGACATGGTTGGCGTGATAGACAAGACACCGACACGGACAAACGCGAAAGGTTTATGCGGTGTTCAAACGATACGCGGCGGCGAGCCCGAGAAGGGTAAGGTCGGGGACGACGCGGACGGGTTGGCGGAGGCGGGTTTCCAGGAAGGCGGCGCTGCCACCGGTGATGAAAAGGTGCGGGGGTGGTTCTCCGCGGGAGGCGAGTTCGGCGAGGACGCCGTCGAGGAGGGCCTGGATGAGGCCGGGGAAACCGACCACGGTGCCGATACGCATGGCCTCGGCGGTGGATTTGCCGATCATGCCCTTGAGCTCGAGCGAGTCGTCGAGGAGCGGAAGCTGGGCGGTGCGTTCGTGGAGATAGCGCCGAGTGAGTTCGAGGCCGGGGGCGATGATCCCGCCCTCGTAGCCGCCTTGACGGGTGATGATGTCGAAGGTGACGGCGGTGCCGGAATCGATCACGACGGCGGGACTGCCGCCGAGGGCGCGGGCGGCGGCGGCGTTGGCGAGACGGTCCTGGCCGATCTCGGACGGTTTGGGATAGGTGATGGGAACGCCGAGGAGGGATTCGTGGGTGAGTTGAAAGACGGGAAGGGACGAGGCGGCGGCGAGGACATCGCGCAGGCGGCGGTTGATGGCCGGCACAACGGAGCAGAAGGCTACGCCGGTGATTTGGGGGCCGGCGAGGAACAACGCGGCGAGGCGGCGGGGAAGACCCTCCTGGGGATCATCGAGAAAGGTGGTGCGCACCTCGCCCTGGCCGGTCACGGTGTTGTCGGACGCGACGAGGCCGTAGTGGGTGTGGGTGTTGCCAATGTCGATGCAGAGAAGAGACGGCGTGGACGACGAATGACCAATGACCAATGACGAATGACCCATGTGAGTGGCTGCGGACATCGAATGTGGGGACGTGGGGAAAGGGATCCGGCGGAGGCTTCGGGCCGCCGGGATTACGAGGATTAGCGGGCGGGTTTTTCGAGGGTGACCTCGCCGGCGCGGAAACGTTCGGTGCGGCCCTTGTCGGTGCGGACGACGAAGCTGCCCTCGTCATCGATGCCGAGCGCGATGCCCGCGACGCGTTGAGTGGGGGTGAGGACGGCGACGGGACGGTCGCGGAGCACGTCGTAGCGGTTCCAGAGATCGGCGAAGGTTTGGGCGTAACTGCCGTCGATGAACCGGTCGTAGGCCTGGAGCACGCGACCGATGAGTGCGGCGGTGAATTTATTAAGATCGAGCGGATGGCGGGTGTGTTCGGCGAGCGATACGGCGCGGTCGGCGAGGTCGGCGGGCCAGCCGCCGGCGGGGCTGTTGACATTGAGGCCGAGACCGAAAACGAGATCGCGGATCTGGTCGGCGTCCATGCGTGCCTCGGTCAACATACCGCCGGCTTTGCGTCCGTCGAAGAGCAGGTCGTTGGGCCATTTGAGGCCGGGGGCGGTGCGGCAGAAGTTGGCGACGAGTTCGCAGACATTGGCACCCATCCAAAGCGTGAACATCTGCATGCGGGCGGGTTCGAGGCGCGGGCGGAAGGCGAAGCTGGCGTAGAGGTTGCCGTTGTCCTCGCTGTGCCAGACGCGGCCGAAGCGTCCGCGGCCCTTGGTCTGGCGCTGGGCGATGATGGCGAACGGGGCTTCTTTGCCGGCGGCGAGTTGGCGGGCGGCCTCGTCGTTGGTGCTGTCGATTTCGGCGAGGAGTTGCAGGGGGAAATCGCCGGCGCGGTCGCGGCGGTAGGCCTGCACGAGGGCGGCGCTGAGGCCGGCGGGGCGGGCGGTGAGACGGTAGCCGCGGGCGCGGACGGCCTCGAAGGTGAAGCCCTGTTCGCGGAGTTTTTCCATGTATTGCCAGATGGCGACGCGGCTGATGCCGAGTTTACGCGCAAGGGCGCTGCCGGAGACGAACTCGGGTTCGGCGGCGATCAGTTCGCCGAGGATGACGGTCTCGGGCGGGGGGGAAGCCGGGGAGTGTTTTTTCATGTGCGCCAGTCCAGTCCGATGTCGACCCAGACGCTTTGATGGACGAGTGCGCCGGTGGAGACGAAGTCGAGTCCGAGGCCGGCGAATCGCGGAAGGGTTTTTAACGTGATGCCGCCGCTGGCCTCGGTGAAGGCGCGGCCGGCGACCAGTGTAACCGCTTTTCGGATACGGGCGGGGGTGAAGTTGTCCAGGAGGATGATGTCGGCGCCGGCGGCGAGGACCGGGGGGATTTGGGCGAGTGAGTCCACCTCGACCTCGACGGGAAGGTCGGGGGCGGCTTTTTTGGCGCGGGCGACGGCGGAGGCGAGGTCGTCGGTGGAGCCGAGCAAGGCGAGGTGGTTGTCCTTGAGCATCACGCGGTCAAAGAGGCCCAGGCGGTGGTTCCAGCCTCCGCCGCAAGCGACGGCGTATTTTTCGAGCATGCGGTAGCCGGGGGTGGTTTTGCGCGTGTCGAGCAGGCGGGTGCGGCCCTCGCCGAGGGCGGCGGCGTAGGTGCGTGTTTGCGTGGCAATGCCGGAGAGGCGCTGGAGGAAATTCAGGATGACCCGTTCGGCGGCGAGGAGGGTGCGCGGGTCGCCGGTGAGGGTGGCGAGGATGTCGCCTTTGGCTAGGGTGCGACCGTCGCGGGCGCGGAGTTGCACGGAGGCGTTGCCACCGTAGGCGGCGAGGATGAGCGGGATGAGCGGGAGGCCGCAGGCGGTGAGTGTCTGGCGGGCGACGAGGTCGGCCGAGCCTTGTCGGGGGGCGGTGGAAAGGGCGGCGGTGGAACGGTCGCCGGTGACGCGAGGTTTCACGCGCAGACCGAGGCCGGCGAGATCCTCGTCGCGGGCGAGTTCGATGAATTTGCGGAGGAAGGCGACGTCCAGATCCTCCCAAGAAAGTCGTTTGAGCAAAGTATCGGCGAGCACGGGCATCGGTTAAGTGAAGTGACCAAAGACCAAGGACCGGCGGTCAGGCAAGGTCTCTTGCGGGATTGCCGCGGGCGGGTTCATGCGGCAGCGGTGAACAGATGACGCCAAATGAACTCACGTTGCTCGCCGATCCGTCGAAATTGAGCCTGCCCCTGCAGGCTCTCTGGCTGGATGCGCACGGTAATTGGGAGCGGGCACATGTGGTGTGTCAGCGCGCCAAAACAGCCGATGGCGATTGGGTGCATGCCTACCTTCATCGCAAGGAAGGTGATCTTGATAACGCCAACTACTGGTATGCACGGGCCGGCCGGAAGATGCCGCAGCCGGCCGTGGGGCTGGACGCCGAATGGGCGGAGATTGTGCGCGCATTGGGCTGAGGTTTTTTGCGGGCACAAAAAACCCGCAAAACCGGAGCGGGTTTTGCGGGTAAAATTGGCTGCCCGACTAGGACTCGAACCTAGACAAAGCGAGTCAGAGTCGCTTGTGCTACCATTACACCATCGAGCAGTAAAATCGTGTGTGAGTTGTGCTCACCTGAAAGTGGAGCCGGCGATGGGATTCGAACCCGCAACCGCCTGTTTACAAAACAGGTGCTCTACCATTGAGCTACGCCGGCGAAACTGAAGGCCGACACGATAAGAAGTGAGATAAAGAACGCTGTCAGCTAACTAAAAGCGCCCTCGGCACCGGCCTTGGGCGGGAAAATTTGGTGGTTCCCCCGGGACTCGAACCCGGAACCAATTGATTAAGAGTCAACTGCTCTACCATTGAGCTAGGAAACCAAAAAACGAGGGGTGAGAAACTCAAAACGCAGCCCGCTTTGTCAACGGTCTTTTTGAAGATTCGTGTGTGGCGTCACGACATGGATCGCTTCATCGATTAGCAATCGCCCCAACTTTCCCCTTGCCAAGAGCGTGCGCACTCCCTGTTTTCTTCCGCTCCCTCCATGCAAAAGACCAAAAAGTCCGTCGCCAAGCGCTTCAAGCTATCCGCCACCGGTAAGCTGATTCGCCGCACGCCCGGTTTCCGTCACTTGCTTGCCGCGAAGAGCACGAAGCAAAAGCGTCGTGCCTCCAAGGACAAGCTCGTTGCCGAAGGCCACGCCAAGCCGCTCAAGCGCTGCTTGCCGTTCGGCCTCTAAAGAGCCCGGGCATCAACCACAACCGCCAGTCAGGTGAATCCTAACGAGACGACCTGACGGCCCAAAACACATATAAAACAACATGCCTCGTGCAACCAACTCACCCGCTTCCCGTAAGCGGCACAAAAAAGTTCTGAAATACGCCCGTGGCTATTTCGGAAACAAGTCGAAGCTCTTCCGCTACGCCAAAGACGCTGTCCAGCACGCCTGGCAGTATGCTTACGCCGCCCGCAAAAAGAAGAAGGGCGACCGTCGCAGCCTCTGGATCATCCGCTTGAACGCCGCCGTTCGCGCCCACGATCTCAGCTATAGCCGCTTCATCGAAGGCCTCCACGCCGCCAACATCACGCTCGACCGCAAAGTCCTGTCCGATCTCGCGATCCGTGACGAAGTCGCCTTCACCTCCGTCGTTAACCAGGTTAAGGACGCGTTGAAGACCAAGGCCGCCGCCCTCGCTGCTGCGAAAGCCTAATTCTAAAAACGCGGGCCGTTTGGCCCGCCTCCGGTCAGTCTTTAGGAGGACGGGTCCCGCATCGCGGGATGCCGTCCTCTTTTTTTGCCCTTTTCCTCCGACCCTCATGCAAGACCAGCTCTCCGCCCTTCTCGCCAAAGCCGCAGCCGAATTCCCCGCCGTCGCCACGCGCCCCGATTTCGAGGCAGCAAAAGCCCGCTTCGTCGGCCCCAACGGCGAACTCACCGCGCTCATGAAGCAGATGGGCTCCGTGCCCAAGGAGCAAAAGCCGGTGGTCGGCAAACTCGTCAACGAGGCCAAGACCGCGCTTCAAGCCCACCTCGACGCCGCGCTCGCCCGCATCGAAGCGGCAGCACTCGCCGCCCAGCTTGGACCGTCCGTCGATCCCACGCTCCCGTCGCCCGACCGCGCGCTTGGCACGCACCACCCGCTCACCCTCGTCCGCGAGGAGATGACCCGTATCCTCCGCAAAGTCGGCTTCACCGTCGTCGAAGGTCCCGAGGTCGAGACCGAGTATTACTGCTTCGACGCGCTCAACACGCCCGCCGACCACCCGGCCCGCGACGCGCAGGACACGTTCTACCTCCCCGAGTCCGCCCGTTTCGGCAACGTCTCAAAGAAGAACCCCAACGAGAAATACCTTCTCCGCACGCACACGTCGTCCGTGCAGATCCGCACGATGCTCAAAGGCGAGCCGCCCATCCGCATTGTCTCCCCCGGTCGCGTCTATCGCCGCGACACCACCGACGCCACGCACTCAGCCAACTTCCATCAACTCGAGTGCCTCTACGTGGACAAAAACGTCACCGTTCGCGACCTGAAGGCGCTCCTCGACTACATCTTCGCCTCGCTCCTCGGCAAAGACACCAAGACCCGTTTCCGCCCGCACTATTTCGGTTACACCGAGCCGAGCTTCGAGGTGGACCTCTCCGCAACGCATCTCCCCAAGGTCAACAAACCGTGGATCGAGATCGGCGGCTGCGGCATGGTGGACCCCATCGTGTTCAAAGACGTCGGCTATGATCCCGAAGTCTGGAGCGGCTACGCTTTCGGCATGGGCCTCGAACGCCTCGCGATGCTCCTCTACGGCATCGATGACATCCGTTATTTTTATCAAAACGACGCCCGCTTCCTCCGCCAATTCGCCTAAACCTTTTTTGCCCACGAAACACACGAAACGACACGAAATAAAAACCAAGTCGGCACACCGTCATTTCCGACTTTCGTGTCTTTTCGTGTGTTTCGTGGGCAACTTCTGAATCTGCTTTTCCGATGAAAGTTTCCCTCTCCTGGCTCCAGTCCTACGTCGATCTCACCGGTGTTTCTGCCGATGACATTTCGCGCGCGATCACCTTCCTCGGCTTCGAGGTCGAGCAGGTCATCCGCACCGGCGCCCCCACGTTCAACCACGTCGTCGTCGGCCACATCCTCACGCGCGACAAACACCCCAACGCCGACAAGCTCTCCGTTTGCACCGTCGATGTCGGTTCCGCCCATGGCGGCGTGCGCACCATCGTCTGCGGCGCGCCCAACTGCGACATCGGCAACCGCGTGCCCGTCGCGCTCCCCGGCGCCGTGCTCCCCGGCAATTTCGTCATCAAAGAAGCCAAGGTCCGCGGACAACCCTCGTCCGGCATGATGTGCTCCGCCAAGGAACTCACCCTCGCCGAAGACGCGCAGGGTCTGCTCCTTCTCACCGGCGAACCCGCGGTCGGCACGCCGATCAACGACATTCTGCCCGCCGGCGACACGGTGTTCGACATCGAGATCACGCCCAACCGCCCCGACGCGCTGTCGCACCTCGGCGTCGCCCGCGAACTCGCCGCGTGGTTCAAAAAAGACCTCACGTATCCGACCGTCAGCTTCACGCCCGCCGCGATCACCGCCAACCCGCGGACCGACTTGCTCAAGTCCGTTCGCGTTGATGCGTCCACCGATTGCCCGCTCTACACCGCGACCGTTGTCACCGGAGTCAAAGTCGGTCCGTCCCCCGATTGGATTCAGGCCCGCCTCACGGCCGTCGGCCTGCGCCCGATCAACAACATCGTCGATATCGGCAACTACGTGATGCTCGAATACGGCCAGCCCGTGCACGCTTTCGACGCCAAGAAGCTAACCGGCTCCGAGATCATCGTCCGCCACGCCGCCGAGGGAGAAAAGATCACCACACTCGACAACAAGGAGCGCGTGCTCCCCGCCACCGCCCTTGTGATCGCCGACGCCCAAAAGCCCGTCGTCATCGCCGGGATCATGGGCTCCGCCGATTCCGGCGTTTCATCCGATACGACTGACCTCGTCCTCGAAGTCGCCTATTTCAAACGCCAGTCCGTCCGCGCTTCCGTCAAGCGCCTCGGCCTCTCCTCCGACTCGTCCTACCGCTACGAGCGCGGCGTCGATGTTCACTCGCTCGACGAAGCCGCCCACCGCTTCATCGACCTGATCCTCGCCCATGCGGGTGGCGTAGTTGCCGGACCGATACATCGTGTCGGCGCCGACATTCCGTGGGAGCGCGAGATCACCGTCACGCCCGCCTACATCAACGAAAAGCTCGGCTTCGAAATCCCCGCCGCCGACCAACGCGCCGCCCTCGAATCCCTCGAACTCGCCGTCGTCCGTGAAGAGCCCACCGAGAATCGCGGCCCGGCCTGGACATTCTCCGTCCCGAGCTGGCGTGACGACCTCGACCGTCCCATCGACTTGGTTGAGGAAGTCGTGCGTCTCTACGGCGCCGAAAAAATCCCCTCGTCGGTCGTCAGCGCGCCCGGCCTCGTCGGTAATGACGACCCCATCGTGCTGTTCAATCGCGCGGTGAATGCCGCGCTCGTCGGCCAAGGATTCAACGAGTGCGTGAACTACACGCTGCGTCCGGCAAAAGAACTTGCCGCGTGGGCCACGCCCGCCGCCATCGCCGACCTCGCGCTGTCGAATCCGTTCGTCGAGGACCAGTCGCACCTGCGCAACAACCTCGTCTCGGGTCTGCTTGAGTCGCTGAAGCTCAACCAATCCCGCGGAGTCGCCGCTTCGCACTTCTTCGAAACCGGCCGCGTCTTCATCGAGCGCAACGGATCACTCTCCGAATGCGTCGCCGCCGCCTTCATCATCGCCGAGGAAACCGGCGAGCGCAGCTGGCGCACGCGTGAAGCCGCCGACTTCTACACTGCGAAACGTCACACCGCGACCATCGCGTCCTTCGCCGGCATCGAACTCGAACGTCAGCCCACGACCCTCGTCGCCGCGCCCGCGCTCGGCTGGCAGGAAGGTCATGCCGCCACCGCCGGCAACATCCAGCACGGATGGACGTCCACCTTCGGCCTCGTGAGCCTCGCGCATCTCAAGGCGCTTGGCATCACGGGCAAGGTTTACGCCGGCTCGTTCGCGATCGTGTCTGAGAAAGTCACCGCCGACGCCGACCG
>CAMBLN010000085.1 GCA_945868215.1 Opitutus sp. GAS368 | reverse complement strand
AGCCATGCAACCCACATTCCGCCCGCACCGCATCAAGCGCGCCCGTAAGATCGGTTTCTTTGCCCGTAAAGCCACCGTTGGCGGCCGCAAGGTCCTCGCCAACCGCCGCCGCAAAGGCCGCAAACGGTTGACCGTCGTCTAAGGACGCGGTCGCTTCGCGACCCTGCCATTTCTTTGCCTGACATGCGTTTCCGCGCCGAGCAACACTTGCGGCGCCAGTTGGATTTCCAGCATGTCCGCACCCACGGGCGCCGCCACGATTGCGGCGCCTTTATGCTGTGGTATGCCCGACAGTCCGCTCCGGTTCCGGACGTAGCGGGGAGCGTGAGCGACCCGTCGCCCCCATCCGCCGATGCCTCGTCATCGCCCGCCGCCCTTCCCGAAAAAAAATTAGCTCCCGCCCGTCTCGGCGTGGTCGCCTCCCGTTCCGCCGTCGGCAACGCCGTCCAGCGCGCCCGCGCCAAACGCCGTCTCCGCGAGGTATTCCGCCACCACCAGACCCTCGTCCCCGCCGGTCACGATTTGCTCCTCGTCGCACGCAACTCGCTCAATCGGCTTGAGTATCGCGAGATCGAACAAAGATTCGTCACCGCCTGTCGCAAAATTTTCCCGTCCGCCCAAGCCTGATGTCCGCCCAACCCGCCAACCTGCTCACCTCCGTCCTGCGCCTTCCGGCGAGGGCGCTGCTCGGGCTCGTCTGGCTCTATCAGAAAATACTTTCGCCCGTCATCCCCGCCGTCTTCGGTCCCGCCTGCGCCTGTCGTTTCCACCCGACGTGCTCGCACTACGCCGCCGAGGCCGTCCGCACCCACGGCGCGTTGCGCGGCGCATGGCTCGCCGCCCGCCGGCTCGCGCGTTGCACTCCCCTCCACCCCGGCGGCCTCGATCCGGTCCCCGCTCCCCGCGCATCTTCCCGCCGTCTCTGCGTCCGCGCCGGCGGCTGAGCCGGCTTCCCTCTTTCCTTCGTTCAACACCTTTCGCCCACCACCCACTTTCATGGATAAAAAGAACACGACCATCGGCGTCCTTCTGCTCCTCGTAGCCTTTGGCAGCCTCTATTTCACCAGCCCGCGTCCGCAGCCCGTCCCGGCTCCCGCCGCCGCTCCGGCCGCCACCGCGCCCGCCTCGCCCGCCGCCACTCCCGTCGAGGGACAACCCGCCGGCTCCACCGTCGCGCCCACCGTCATCGCACCCGCGCCGGTCCCTTCCAACACCTCCTTCGCCGCCCTCGTCGCCGACAACGCCGACGCCACCGTCACCACCCTCGCCAACGACTTCGTCGAGATCCGCCTCACCGACTTCGGCGGCGCCATCCGCGACGTCGCCTTCAAAAAATACGCCGACACCCTCGGCAGCCCCGATCCGTTCGTCTTCAACCGCCTCCACGCCGCCCCCATCCTCGCCCTCGGCGAATTCCCCGGCCTCGACCACACCACGCGTTTCTCCCTCGTCAGCGCCACCGCCACCGAGGTCGTCTACCGCGCCGTCTTCGAAAACCGCATCGAGGTAACACGCCGCTACTCCCTGCGCGCCCCCGGCGACGCCTCCGGCGATCCCTACCGTATCCGCCACGAAACTACATTCCGCAATCTCACCGCCGAAACCATCGCCCTGCCCCGCGCCTCCGTCGGCCTCGGCACCACCTCCCTCATCAACGGCAACGACACCGGCCAATACCTCAACCTCGCCACCTACGACGGCGAGGACTCCCACATCATCGACCGCGGCGACCTCCAGGGCGGCGGCTTCTTCAGCGGTGTCGGCATCGGCAACAGCGCCGACCTCCCGCAGATCGACCGCCCCGGCCGCATCGTCTGGGCCGCCGTCAAAAACCAGTTCTTCGCCAGCATCTTCACCCCCGACCAGCCCGGCGTCGGCGTGATCGTCCGCCGCGTCGAACTCCCGCCGCTTCCCGGCTCCACTTATACCAGCATCGGCATCACCGGCGCCGCCCGCCTCGAGCTCCCGGCCCTGCCCGCCAACGGCACCTCTTCCTTCGCTGGCGAACTCTACGTCGGCCCCAAGGAATACACCCGCCTCGACCAATTCTCCCAGCGCGAAGACCTCATCATGCAGTTCAACGCCGGCATGGGGAAAATTTTCCTCAGCGGCATCGTCGCCCCCACGCTCAACAAGCTCATGAAGTGGACCAACGACTTCGTCCACAACTGGGGCGTCGCCATCATCCTCATGACGATCCTCCTCAAGGTCGTCTCGCTCCCGTTCACCCTCGCCGCGTCCAAGTCCGCCAAACGCATGCAGAAGCTCTCCCCGCTCATGCAGGCCGTCCGTGAGAAATACAAAGACAACCCCCAGAAGATGAACCAGGCCACCATGGAGCTCTTCAAGGAGCACAAGGTGAACCCCGCCGGTGGCTGTATCCCCATTCTCATTACAATCCCGCTGTTCATCGGTTTCTTCACCATGCTTCAGGGCACCGCCGAACTGCGCTTCCAGTCCTTCCTCTGGGCCCACGACTTGTCCGCCCCCGACACCGTCGCCCGAATCTTCGGACTCCCGCTCAACATCATGCCGCTGCTCATGGGCGTCACCATGTTTTTCCAGATGAAGATCACCCCGGCCCCGTCGGTGGACAACATGCAGGCCAAGATCTTCAAGTTCATGCCGTTCTTCTTCACGGCCATCTGTTACAACTTCTCCTGCGCCCTCGCCCTCTACTCCACGATCAACGGCCTCTTCACCATCGGCCAGCAGCTCATGGTCAACAAATACACCAAGGACGACCCCGTCCCCACCCCGCTCGGCGTCCCCAGCGGCACCGGCAAATCCGGCAAGAAACTCAAAAACGTCACGCCCCCTAAAAAGAAATAACCCTGCCGCCCTCCGCGCCGAAAAAAGCCCCGCCGACCCAAAGTCGCCGGGGCTTTTTCTTGTCCGGAAAGGTAGGGACCGCTCTCCGAGCCGTCCGCTCTGAATCCTTAACTTCAAATCACATCACGCGGCACACCCGCTCACTTCCCCATCAACCCCTTCAGCGCCCCGACCGCACCCGCCGCCTTCGACGCATCGATGCCGTAGGCGTTCAGCACGCCGCTTAACAACCCTTTCTGGTCGCCCGTCAACCCGCCTTTGCCCAGCAGACTCGTCGCCTGCGTCGCCAGCGCCGCGTAATCCTTTTTCTGCAACGCGCCCAGCACGCCCGAAATCTTCGCCACATCAAAACCCTGCTTCAACGCCCACGCGCTCACCACCTGCGTCGCCGTCTCCGCGATCGCCGCCGCACTGGGAATGTTCTTCGCCGCCGCACCTAATCCCGCCAGCGCCGACAACGCCTCGCCCGCCTCACCCGCCGCCAGCGCCGTCTTCACCGCGTTCACCTTTTCAACCACCACCGGCGACGCGCTCGACGCCTGGCCGAGCCCGCTCAACGCCTGCGTCGCCACCGCCGAAAGATCCGCCACCGTCGCCGTCTGGAAATCCGGAATCTGCAACGAAGCCACCACCGCATCCGACGCCTTCTTCACCGCCGCCAGGGCCGGCGCCGCCAGACTCGTTTCAGCCGTCTTCGGAGTCTCCGCCGCCACCGGCGCAACCGCCGCAGCCGGAGTAGCGGGCGAAGTCGCCGCCGGTTCCGATTTTCCACAGCCGGCCAGACCGGCCGCGCCCACGACACCGAGCACAATCCAAAACAAATTTGAGGTTTTCATCGCCGGCCAGCCCACCCGCAAATTTCCCCCAAAGCAACCGCAGTCCGCACGTAACCACCTCAACACCGCATCTTTTCACTTTTCATCTTTTCCTCGGTTTCACCGCGGCGGCCACACCCAGTCGCCCTTGCCCGCGTAAACATTCGAGCCTCTGCCTTTCGGCGGACTTCCCCCGTCGTCCACCCCGTCCACCCCCGTCGCATACAGCAGGTAGCCACCGTCATCGTCGCGCCGGTAACGCAAGGGCTCCCCCGTCCCATAGTCGCGCAGCCCCGCGAGCGGCGCGGACAATTCCGCCAGCGTTTCCGGATACGCCCCGTGCGCCCTTTTCCAACGCTCCAGTCCGATCGCGATCCGCGCGAAGTTCACCTGCGTCTGCCCGCTCGCAAAGTTGGCCCCGAGATTGTGCATCGCCGGCATGAGTATCCCCACCAGCACACGGTAAGGCGACAGCCCACGGTTCAAATGCATCCGCTCGTCCAGCGCCGTGAGTCGCGCGAAATCGACGCGCCGCGCCTTCACGTCATAGGCGGGCAGGATCTCCTCCAGATACAACCGCGCAACAAAGGTCGCGTTCTGATAAATCCACCCCGACGGAATGAACCGCGCCATCACGGAATGGTCCGTCTGTGCAGGCTCCCCTACGATCGATATCGCCGCCGCGATCACCTCCGGCTCCTTGGCAAATTGCATCAATATCGTCGAAACCCCCGCGAGTTCGCCCCGCAACGAACGCCAGCCGGAACCCACCAGATCCAGCCGCGCCAGCTCCGTCTCGATCAAACCAAGGTCCGCCTCCGACCACCCGCCGTCCGCCAATCCCGCCCCCACCAGCGGCAGCGCCTGCACGACGATCGACCGGGCCGTCAACTGGCTGATAAGGATGGGGTCTTCGTTTATCTTCCCCGCGAGTCTCAGCAGCGTCGCCAGGTCCGCGGGCGCCTCGTGCGCCAATCCCCGCTCCAGCCGCGCCTCCGCCCGCAAACGAAAAATTCGGGACACCTTTTGCAGCGGCCCGACATGCGGCAACTTCGCCGCAAACCCGTCCTCATACCGAATCGGAAAACGCGCATGAGGCCGCCGCGTGGCGACGGAAATCGCCTCCATGTCCGCCGCGTAGCGTTCGAGAAAGGTCAGCAGATCGTCCGTGCCCAGATACGCGCGCCAGGCATCCGGCACGCTCACACCCGGCTCTTTCTGCGGACCAAACCCGGGCTCGTTTTTTTCATCTGCAGACTTCGGCAGGTTCCACCGTTCGCCCGCCTCCCGGGCAATGGTTTCATCGGCGCTGAACAACGCCGCGATCACCGGCGCCGCCGCAAAATTCTCCTCGTCCGGCACCGGCGCGGGCACGAGTGGCGCCAGCGTAAGAACCTCGCCGCTGCTGCGCGCCAGTTCGTTCACCTCCGCCCAGGCGCGCCGCCCGCGCCAGCCTTCGATCACGAACACCGCCGCGATCAAAGTCGCCAGACCCACCGCGCCCATCAGCGCCCGCCGCGCGTTGCGCCAGCTGAACAGCCATCGAAAAAAACGCCGGGGAAACGAAGGATGCAGGGAGTTGTTCATAAAAAATAAAGTCGATGGTTAACACGCACCACGCGTCCTCGTCCCCGCCGGCGACAGCTGCGAATGACCGGGCGCGCGCATCTCCGGCGCGACAGGCACCGGGGGCGTGGTCAGCTCCGCCCACATACGCCTTTTCTCCAGCCACCGCGCCACCGCCGCGACCGTTTCCTGGCTGGCCGGCGCCACCTCGGTTCCGGCGGACCTGCCGGCGCCGTTCACCAACAGCAACACCACCCAAACGGCCGCGAGCGTCATCCAGGCGGGCCGACACGGCGCGACCAGTTCACGCCAGACCGTGCGCAGCATATCCTGCAGCGCTGCGGTGCCGCGGCTGACCGGCGCCTCTAGACTGGCCAACACGTCCGCGCGCATCGCGTCGAGTTGCGGTTCAACCGCGCGATGGCGGGCAAGAAGGATTTCACGTGGCGTGGGCATCGGAAGATTAAATTGGGGACAGTTGGAGTCGTTGGCGAAGGACGCGCTTGGCGTGATGCAGTCGGGATTTCACCGTGCCGAGCGGCGCACCGGTGATGGCGGCGATTTCATCGAGGGAAAATTCTTCGAGCACATGCAGCACGAGCACCGCCCGCTGCGGCGGCGGCAGTTCGTCCACGAGCGCGAGCAACGCCTCGCCTTGCTCCGCGCGCACCACGAGGTCGCGCGGATCCGGCGCACTCTCGTCGGGCGTGTCATCCAGCAAATCACCGAGCGGCTGCTCGCGGCCCGCCCGCCGCCAGTGTTGCACGCAAAGCTGGTGTGCGATCCCGAACAGCCAGCCCCCGAAACGCGCATCGTCCCGCAGCGTCCCGATGTGCCGCACCGCGCGGACAAAGGTCGCCTGCACCAAATCCAGACTGGTCGGCTCATGACGGACGAGTTCATGCACAAAGGAAAAAAGCGGCAGTTGATAACGTCGCAGCAACCGGTCCCAAGCGGCCGATTCGCCCGCACGCGCCTGCGCCACGGGAAGAAGCTCAGGTTCGGGGGTTGAAGACATGCGGGGTGAAAGCGGTCACACCCAGAGGAATGCCGCTCCCTCCAAAAGGTTCAATGCCCCCGCGATTTTCTCCCTACTTGCCATTTTTCGCGGCCATCCGTTGCTTGCATTCCCCTATTCATGAACGACGCGTCCTCCGACGATGACCTCCGCTCCGCCTCCCACGCCGAACCCGGCGAGGTCGGCCTCGTCGAGCCCCGCGACTACGTCAGCCCCGCGCCGTTCACCTTCGACAACGGCCAGTCCATCCCGGGCTTCACCCTCCGCTACGAAACCTACGGACGCCTCAACGCCTCCCGCGACAACGCCATCCTCATCTGCCACGCCCTCTCCGGCGACCACCACTGCGCCGGCATCCACTCCCTCGCCGACAAAAAACCCGGCTGGTGGAACAACCTCATCGGCCCTGGCAAAGCCGTCGATACCAACAAATTTTTTGTCCTCTGCGCCAACGTCATCGGCGGCTGCCAGGGTTCCAGCGGCCCGTCCTCCACCGACCCGCGCACCGGCCGCCCCTACGGCATCACCTTCCCCGCCGTCACCATCCGCGACATGGTGCGCACCCAGAAACTCTGGCTCGACTCCCTCGGCGTCCAATCCCTCTACGCCGTCATCGGCGGCTCCATGGGCGGCATGCAGGTCCTCCAGTGGGCCCTCGAATACCCGTCCTTCGTCAAACGCTCCCTCGCCATGGCCACCACCGCCCGCGAGGGCGCCCAGGCCATCGCCTTCAACGAAGTCGGCCGCCAGGCCATCCTCCAAGACCCCGAGTGGAACCACGGCATCTACCCGAAAAACGGCGGCCCGCGCGTCGGCCTCGCGATCGCCCGCATGATGGCCCACATCACCTACCTCTCCGACGCCTCGATGGACCGAAAATTCGGCCGCAAGGCCGTCTCCGCCCGCCACAAAACCGCCCCAGTCACCCCCGCCGAGGACGTCTCCGAACTCTCCATGGAGGGCATCGATCCCGTCACTCCGACGGCCACCTTCGACGTGCGTTTCGAGGTCGAGAGCTACCTGCGCTACCAGGGCAAAAGCTTCATCAACCGCTTCGACGCCAACTCCTACCTCTACATCACGCGCGCCCTCGACCAGTTCGACCTCGCCGGCACCCACGGCTCACTCGAGGCCGCCTTCGCCCCCGTCGAAGCCGCCACCCTCGTCGTCGGCTTCACCAGCGACTGGCTCTTCCCGCCCGACCAGAACCGCGACATCGCCCTCGCCCTCCTGCGCGCCGGCAAACGCGTGAGCTACGCCGAACTTTCCACCGACCTCGGCCACGATTCCTTCCTCCTCGAATCCCCCCAGCTCTACGATCTCGTCCGCGGGTTTCTCAACTAAGCCGCACCCGTCATGGCCCGACCTTCCCACCTCAAACGCACCGTCGACATGCAGATCATCGCCGACTGGGTCGAACCCGGCGCCCGCGTGCTCGACCTCGGCTGCGGACGCGGCGTGCTTCTCGAATACCTCGTGCAGACGAAAAACGTCCACGCCGTCGGCGTGGATCTCGACTTCGACAAGATCTCCGCCTGCGTCCGCCGCGGTCTCACCGCCTACCAGGGCGACATGATGTCCCTCATGCGCGCCCTCCCCGAAAACCACTTCGACCGCGTCATCTGCTCCCGCACCCTCGAAGAACTCCCCGACCCCGGCGCCATCATCGAACAGGCCTTGCGTATCGGGAAAACGGTTACAGTCGGCTTCGTGAACCACGGCTACTGGAAAAACCGCGCCGCCGCCTTCTTCCTCGGACGCAAACCGCGCAACGCCGTTTACACCACCGCGTGGTATGAGAGCCGTCCCACCAACCCGGCCAGCATCGCCGACTTCGAGGACTTCTGCACGTTGCGCCAGTTGAAGATCGCCCGCCGCGCCCACCTCGGCGGCGACTGGAAAAACCGGAGCAGCCTCTGCCCCAATCTCCTCGCCGGCTACGCCCTCTACGACCTCACCCGCTGACCCGTCGCCAACCCGTAGGCCGCGAGCTTGCTCGCGCTCCGTCTTTTGGACCCGTTCCGCCTCCGCCCTCCATGTCCTCCTCCGATCCCCTTTCCTCCGACCTCATCCCCGCCCCGCTGCGCGAAGCCCTGCGTTTTTCCCCCGACAACGCCCCTCTTCTGATCCACGTCGCCGACACCGTCCTCAAGCTCGGCGGTTTCACCGAGGCCGAGACTCTCTTCAAGCGCGCCCTCGCCCTCGCGCCCGACCAACTCGCCGCCAAGCTCGGCCTCGCCTCCGCCTTCTACCACCTCGGCAAACGCAGCGCCGCCCTCGTCATCGTCGAGGCCATCACCCCCGCCGACACCGCTCCCGCCGCCGCGCTCGTCCTCCACGCCCGCCTGGCCCTGCAAGCCGGCGAAACCCGCTTCGCCGCCCGCCTCTACCAGCGCGCCCGCACCGCCAACCCGCCGCTCACCGACCCCGCCCTCGAAGAGGAACTCGCCCCTCTTCTTCCGTCCCCCGCCGCACCCGCCAAACCCGCGCCCGCCCCCTCGTTCAAAGAACCCTCGCCCGCCCCCGAAGACTCCTGGCGCGGCGAATCCGACTCCTCCGCCGGCCCCGACCGCGACGACGACGACTCCCGCGAACGTCTCCCCGTCGGCGACCTGCCCTCCGATCCCAACGTCGAGATCGAGCGCCCGTCCGTCGGTTTCGACGACGTCGGCGGCATGGATTCCGTGAAGGAGGAGATCCGCATGAAGATCATCCTCCCCCTCAAACAGCCCGAGTTCTTCAAAGCCTACGGCAAAAAAAGCGGCGGCGGCATCCTCCTCTACGGCCCGCCCGGCTGCGGAAAAACCTTTCTCGCCCGCGCCACCGCCGGCGAAGTCAAAGCCGGTTTCATTTCCGTCGGCATCAACGACGTCCTCGATATGTGGATCGGCCAGAGCGAAAAAAACCTCCACGCCCTCTTCGAGCAGGCCCGCTCGCACACGCCCTGCGTGCTCTTCTTCGACGAGGTTGACGCGCTCGGCGCCAACCGCACCGACATGCTCAAAAGCGGCGGTCGCCAGATGATCAACCAGTTCCTCAGCGAACTCGACGGCGTCGACACCACCAACGAGGGCGTGCTCATCCTCGCCGCCACCAACGCCCCGTGGCACCTCGACAGCGCCTTCCGCCGCCCCGGCCGTTTCGACCGCATCCTCTTCGTCCCCCCGCCCGACTTGCCCGCCCGCGCCTCCATCCTCCGCCTCCTCCTCAAGGGCAAGCCCGTCGATGGTCTCGACTTCGAAGCCGTCGCCAAAAAAACCGAGGGTTACTCCGGCGCCGACCTCAAGGCCCTCGTCGATCTCGCCGTCGAATCGCTCCTGCGCGACGCCATGAAGACCGGCAAAATCCGCCCCGTCGGCACCCGCGAGTTGCTCGACGCCACCAAACAGCACCGCGCAACCACCCGCGACTGGTTCGAGAGCGCCCGCAACTACGCCCTCTACGCCAACCAAAGCGGCCTCTACGACGACGTCCTCGACTACCTGAAGCTCAAAAAATGAGCGCCCGCCTCTCCCGCGCCCGTCTCCTCCTCTCTCAATCCCGTCCCGCCGACGCCGAGCGCGAGCTCCTGCCCGCCCTCGCCGAATCCCCCGACCGCGCCGAGATCCACGCCTTGCTCGCCCTCTGCCGCGTCCGGCTCGAGCGCGGAGCCGACGCCCTCCAGCCCGCCACCACCGCCGTCGGCCTCGCCCCCGACTGGTCCTTCACCCACTACGTCCACGCCGTCGTCCTGCGCGACCTAGACAAACCCAAGCCCGCCCTCGCCGCCATCGCCGAAGCCATCCGCCTCGACCCCGACGACGCCGACCACTTCACCTTGCAGGCGTCCATTCACCTCCAACGCGAGGACTGGACCGCCGCCCTCGCCTCCGCCGACGAGGCCTTGCGTATCGATCCCGAGGATACAACCGCCGCCAACCTCCGCGCCATGTCCCTCGTCCGCCTCGGCCGCAAGGACGAGGCCGTCCACGCCGTGGACCAAAACCTCTCGCGCGACCCCAACGACGCCTTCTCCCACGCCAACCAGGGCTGGAACGCCCTCCATCGCAACGACCCGCGCCGCGCCCAGGAACACTTCGTCGAAGCCCTCCGTCTCGACGCCTCCCTCGACTACGCGCGCCAGGGTCTCCTCGAGGCCCTCAAAGCCCGCAACCCCGTCTACCGCGTCATGCTCGCCTACTTCCTCTGGATGGGCCGCATGAGCGGAAAAATCCAATGGGCCTTCGCCATTGGCGTCATCTTCGGCAACCGCGCCATCCGCAATCTCTCCGCCACCCACCCGGAATTCGCCTGGGTCTTCGTCCCGCTGCAGGTCCTCTTCTACGCGTTCATCTACCTCTCCTGGACCGCCACGCCGATGTTCAACTTCACGTTGCTCTTCGACCGCTTCGGCCGCCACGTCCTCACCCAACGCGAACGCACCGGCGCCTTCATCTTCGGCGCCTCCTTCCTGTTCGTCATCGGCGCCCTCGCCTGGTGGATTTCCGGCGGCCGGGGCGGTCGCATGATGACCCTCGTGTTCGCCTACCTTTCCGCGTTTGTCGCCTCCTCGGTCAACGCCTCCGGCACGCGCTCCATCATCATGGGCATCGGCACCGGCGCACTCGCCCTCCTCGGCATCGGCAGCATCGTCCTGTTGTTCACGGGCAACATCGAAGGCATCAGCCTGTTCAATTACTTCCTCCTCGGCTCCATCGTCTTCGCCCTCGCCACCCTCTTCATCAAAGACCGCTGATCTCCCGTCTTCTCGTGGCTACGAGCGTGAGCGAGTGGCTCCCTCCCCGCCCGCGTCACCATTCACTCCATTCCGCGCCAAGGGTGAACACCCCGTGCCCGCCTTCGGTCGCTTCTTCCCTATCCGCTTGTTCCCCCGCGCACCGCACGGCATAACTGTCCGCATCCGTGGGTGACTTCTTCACATTTCAAATCACCTCGCTCGCCTTGCCGCAGGCGATAGCCGCGGGTCTTTGCTTGATGGCCGCCGCCTTCGTCTGGCCTCTGCGGCGCGTCTCCGCCAGCGCCGCCTGGCTGCTCGCCGTTCTCGGCGGCGCGATCCTCTGGTCGTTTGCCGGCGCCTTGGAATTCTCCGCCGTCTCCCTGCCCGCGAAAATCTTTTGGTCCCAGGTTTCCTACATCGGCATCGTGATGGGGCCGGTCTCCCTTTTCCACTTCACCTACGCCCACACCCACGACGGCGCCCGCCCGCGCCGCGCCTTGTCGGCGCTGATCATTTCTCTCGGCAGCGTCGTGCTGCTGTCCGCTTTCACCAACGCCTGGCACGGACTCCACTGGCCCGAGGTCACCGCCGTCCAACGCGGCTCCACCGTCTTCGCCCACTACGGGCGCGGCCCCATGTTCTGGGCCACCGTCCTCTACTGCTACGGCTTCATGTTCGCCAGTTCCGTCATGCTGGCCGCCCACATCATCAGCGTCGGCCACATCTTCCGCCAGCAGGCCTGGGTCATCATCCTGGCCACCCTCGCCCCGTGGTTCACCAGCATCACCTACGTGATGCGTCTCGGCCCGCGTCCCGAACTCGACCACACGCCCGTGGGCTTCGCCGTCAGCGGTCTCCTGCTCTCGTGGGCCGTCGTCCGCGGTCGTCTCTTTGAACTGCTCCCCGTCGCCGCCAACACCCTCTTCCTCCACATCCCAGACCCCGTCCTCGTCATCGATCCGCCCGGCCGTCTCGTCCGCGCCAACGCCGCCGCCCTCGAACGCTTCGGCCCCATCGACCGCCACATCGGCCAGCCCGTCGCCTCCGCCCTCGCCGCCGACCCCGCCCTCGCCGCCGCCGTCACCGAAAGCCAGGGCCACCTCGGCCCGCGCACGGTTTCACTCGGCGAACACTGGTGGACGATTGAATCCAGCTCCCTCGACGAAACCGACGGACGCCCCGCGGCCGTCTCGTCCTGCTGCGCGATATCACCGACCAGAAACGCTCCGAACTCGCCCTCCTCCTGGCCAAGCAGGAACTCGAGCAGACCCTCGCCCGCGCCGACTCCCTCGCCAAGGAAGCGCTGGCCGCCAGCAACGCCAAAAGCACGTTCCTCGCCCAGGTCAGCCACGACTTGCGCACCCCTCTCCACGCCATCCTCGGCATGACCGAGGTCCCGCGCTCCGGCTCCCTCACCTCCGCCCAACACTCCGAGGTCGCCACCATCGCCGACGCGGGCGACGCCCTCCTCCGCCTCATCAACGATCTCCTCGACCTCAGCCGCATCGAGGCCGGCCGCATCGACCTCGCCCACGAGCCGTTCCAACTCGACGACATCCTCGACCAGATCGCCGATCTCCTCGGCCCCGCCGCCCAGCGCAAGGGCCTCCGCTACGTCCACTGGATCGAACCCGGCCTGCCCGGCGGACTCCGCGGAGACGCCGAGCGCCTGCGCCAGGCCCTCTTCAACCTCGTGGGCAACGCCGTCAAATTCACCGCGCGCGGCGACATCACCCTGCGCGCCTCCCGCGAGGGCGGCAACCTCCGTATCGAAATAGCGGATACCGGCTGTGGCATCGCCGCCGAACATCTCCCCGCGCTCTTCGCCCCGTTCAACCGCGGCGACCCCGAGCTCGCCCGTCGCATCGAGGGCACCGGCCTCGGCCTCGCCATCACCCGCCGCCTCGCCGAGGCCATGCATGGCACGGTCTCCGTGCGCAGCGATGTCGGCGTCGGCACCGTCTTCACCCTCGAACTGCCCATCATCGACGACAGCGTCGCCAGCCCCGGTCTCGCCCGGCTCGCCTCGCAGCTGCATCACCGGCGCGTCGCCGTCGCCCTGTCCGATCCCCTCCTCCACACCGCCGCCCTCCGGAGTTTGCTCAGCCTCGGCGCCGACGCCTTCCCGTGCGATCCTTCCGCCGCACCCGCCGCCGACGCCCTCCTCATCGACGCCTCCGATGCCGGCGGACCGCTCGCCGCAGCCTGGACCGCCGCCGGCCGCACCGTCGTCGCCGTCTCCGATTCCAAATCCTCCGCCACCACCGTTCCCCTCCGGCGTCGCAGCCTCGCCGCCGCGCTGGTCGCCGCCACCACACCCGCCGGCACACCATTCACTCCGCCGCCGGGTCCGCGGCGTCACGTGCTCCTCGCCGACGACAACGACCTCAGCCGCCGCGTCAGCGCCGCCCAGCTCGCCCGGTGCAACTGCGACGTCGAAACCGTCAACGGCGGACTCCCCGCCCTCGAACGCCTCGCCGTCGAACCCTACGACATCATCGTCCTCGACGGACAAATGCCCGACCTCAACGGCTGGGAAGTCGCCTACCGCCTGCGCCAATGGCCGAAGGACGCCATCAACGCCCGCACCCCCGTGGTCGCCCTCACCGCCGACCTCACCCCCGAGTCCCACGTCCGCTGGCTCCACGCCGGCGCCGCCGTCGTGCTGGGCAAACCCGTCCGCACCCGCGACCTCTCCGAAACCATCGAACGCTTCACCCCCAAGCCCGAGCCTGCCGAACCCAAGTAACGGCAGGGTCGAGTGGTCGGGGTGTCGGAGCGATTGGCCATGCCTCAACGAACGCATGACCCCTGCCTATGCCGGAAACGGCACCCTTACGGCAGGGTGGTCGTGCCCATCAGGTAGCGGTCGCATTCTCGCGCGGCGGCGCGGCCTTCGTTGATCGCCCAGACCACCAGACTCTGGCCGCGGCGGCAGTCGCCGGCGGCGAAGACGCCAGGGAGGTTCGTCGCGTGGACGTTGTGGTCGGCTTTGATGTTGCTGCGGGGATCGGTGTCGAGGGTCAGCGCTTTGACCAAGGCTTGCTCGGGTCCGAGGAAGCCCATCGCAAGCAACACGAGTTGCGCGGGTCGGGTCTTTTCGGTGCCGGGCTGCTCCTGGGGCACGAACTGGCCTTTGTCGTTTTTGGCCCACTTGATCTCGACCGTGACCAGCGACTCGACGCGAC
>CAMBLN010000084.1 GCA_945868215.1 Opitutus sp. GAS368 | reverse complement strand
CCCACGAAACACACGAAAAGACACGAAAATCGGAGGGATTTCTTTTCGTGTCATTTCGTGTGTTTCGTGGGCCAAAGGGTTTGGGTTTAGACCGTGTAGGTTTTAAGGGAGGCGAGGTTCCACTCGGGTTGGCCGGCTTCTCGGGCGATTTCGTTGAAGGCTTCGACTTCGGCTTTCGTGAAGAGCAGGCCGCCGGCTTGGGCGGTGTGTTTGGCGAAGTTGGCTTCGATCTGGCCGGGGATGATCGCGCCGTCGTTGCCGTGGCCCATGACGTCGGCGAGCACGGCTTTGATGTTGGCCTGCTGGTCGCGGCCTTTCGCGAAGAGTCCGGAGCCGAGGGCTTCGGGGTGGATGACTTGGAAGAAGAAGGCGCAGGTGCCTTTCTCGCCCTCGGGGACCTGGTCCCAGCGGTTGCGGATGGTGGGGAGGGAGCCGCCGATGAAGGCACCGACGACCTCGTTCATGAGGGAGAGACCGTAGCCTTTGTGCGCGCCGAAAGGGAGCAGGGCGGCGACGTCGTCGGGGTTCGTGGTGGGCTGGCCGTTTTTGTCGACGGCGGCGAGCGGGGGGAGTTGTTTGCCTTCGCGTTTGAGCTGCTGGACGCGGCCCATGGCGATGACGGAGGTGGCCCAGTCGATGACCATGGGGAAGCCGATGGCCTCGGTGGTCGGGAAGCCCCAGGAATGCGGATTGGTGCCGAGGGTGGGGAATTTGCCGCCGAAGGGGACGACCTCGGCGAGGGCGGCGGTGCAGTTGGTGTAGGCGATGTAACCGCGGCGGGCGGCGTCCATGACGTAGCCGGCGCCCCAGAGGTAGTGGAAGGCGTTGTCCACGGAGACGGTGCCGACGCCGTAGATATCGGCGAGGCGGATGGCTTCGTCGATGGCGCGGTAGGCGGTGGCCTGGCCGAGCTTTTTGTTGGCGTTCCAGATTTTGGCGGAAGGGAAGCGCGAGGGGCGCTCCTCGATCTGTGCGCCGGGGACGCAGCCCTTCGAGCCGGAGCCGAAGAGGTGGTCGAGGTGCAGGGCTTTAAGGCCGTTGTGGGTGCGAATGCCGTGGCGGGAGGCCTCGGCGCAGAAACGGGCGCCTTCGGCGGATTCGTCGGCGTGGTATCCGCGATGTTGATACGCGGCGGCGACGAGGGCGTTGTGGGAGGCTTCGGGGACGACGTGGTAGGTTTCCATGGGGAAAGTAGCGAGTAGTGAGTAGCGGGTAGCGAGTAGGTCGGAGGATCAGACGGCGCGGGCAATGGGGGCTTTTCCGGCGAGGAAGCGCGTGAGGTTTTCGACGGCGCAGGAGGCCTGGCGCTGGACGCTTTCGTGGGTGCGGCTGCCGATGTGTGGCGTGAGCACGGTGCCGGGGAGGCATAGGAGCGGGTGGTCGGCGGGCGGGGGCTCCTGGTCGAGCACGTCGGCGCCGTAGCGGATATGGCCGGACTTGATGGCGGCGACGAGGGCATCAAGGTCGATGAGTTCGCCGCGGCCGGTGTTGACGATCACGGCACCTTTGGGGAGGAGGGCGAGGCGGCGGGCATCGAGGAGGCCCTTGGTCTCGGCGGTGAGTTTCGTGTGGAGGGAAACGAAATCGGCTTGGCGGAGAGCGTCGTCTAGGGTTTCGACGCGCTCGAGTCCCTGCCAGCGGGCGAAGTCTTCGTCCCAGTAGTTGGCGAACACGATGACGCGGAGTCCGAAGGCGCGGGCGCGGACGGCGACTTCCTTGGCGATGCGGCCGAGGCCGATGAGGAGAAGGGTTTTGCCGCAGACTTCGTTGCCGGTGATGCGCGTCCAGCGTCCGGCGGCGACGTGGTTGGCCTCGACGACGAGGTTGCGGACGACGGCGAGGAGGAGGGCGAAGGTGTGTTCGGCGACGGTGGTGTGGTTGACGCCGGGGGTGAAGAGGACGGGCAGGGCGAGGTCTTTGGCGGACTTAAGGTCGATCTTGTCGAGGCCGATGCCGTATTTGGAGATGACCTTGAGGCGGGGGAGGGATTTTTCCATGACGGCGCGGGTCATGGCGTCGTCACCGCAGAGGTAGGCGTCGAACTGGCCGGCGAGTTCCAGCATGCGGGACTCGGGGAGCGGGCCGCGTTCGCGGACGATTTCGAAGCCGGCGGCGGCGAGCATGTCGTGGTGGATGCCGGGGGTGTCTTGGAAGGACGTGGTCGTTAGGAGGACGCGGGTCATGAAGAGGGAATGGGAAAAAGAGCTTTATCGGGTTGAAGCGAGGGGACTACCGCTGGAATGTGAAAACACTTCCATGCCATCCTTCGGACCAGCAACTCGGAAACTCAAAGGCAAACTCGGGCGACGCGTGACGACCGACCACGACGCGGTCTTCGCGGCGTCGTTTGACGGGAGCAAGCTGTCGTTTTTGCCGGAAGCGGTTGTGCGGCCGAAGACGAAGGCGGACATCGCGGAGGTGCTGGCGTTGGCCAACAAATACAAGGTGCCGGTGACGGCACGCGGGGCGGGTTCGTCGTTGACGGGGTCGGGGTCGCCGATCGCGGGCGGCTGGGTACTGGATTTGTCGGGGTGGAACAAGATCACGGTGGATGCCGAGGCGGGCTTTGCACAAGTGCAGGCGGGGGCGGTGGTCGGGGATATTCATGCGGCGGTCGAGGCGGCGGGCTGGTTTTATCCGCCGGATCCGGCGTCGAAGAAATTTTGCACCATCGGTGGCAACATCGCTTGCAACGCGGGAGGGATGCACGGCGGCAAATACGGGGTGACTCGAGATTTCGTGTTAGCGCTGAAGGGATTTTTGCCGACGGGCGAATATGTGGAGTGGGGGACGTCGACGAAGAAGTTTTCGTCGGGGTTTAACCTGCGTGATCTGTGGATCGGGGCGGAGGGGATGTTGGGCGTGGTGACCGAGGCGACGTTGAAACTGATTCCGTTGCCTGCGGCGCGGTGGACGCTGTTGACATCGTTTGCGGACGAGGCGGCGGCGTTTCGGGCGATCCGGGTTTTGTTTGGGATGCGCGTGCAGCCGGCGATCTGTGAATTTTTGGACCGTTATGCGGTGCAGTGCGCCGAGGCGAAGACGGGCAAGACGGTGTTTGCGGGGCAGGCGGGGCGTCCGGTGATTTTGCTGGAACTGGCGGGCACGGCCAGTGAAGTCGCGGACACGAAGGAAACGGTGCTGGCGTGGGCGAAGGCGAATACGACGGCTTTCCGTGAGGCGCGCGACCGCGTCGAGGCGGAGGAGTTGTGGGACGTGCGCCGCAAGTGCTCGGGCGCGATGTTTGCGCTGGGCGATTCCAAGCTGAACGAGGACATCGTGGTGCCGATGCGCAGCTACGAGAAGTTCGCTTTGTTTTTGGACAAGCTGCGCAAGTCTTCACGCCTGCCGATTCCGACCTTTGGGCATCTGGCGGACGGCAACCTGCACGTGAACATCATGTATCACCGTGAGAACCACGGCGAATACCTGCGCGCGGAGAAGGCGGTGGGTCAGCTGATGGCGGGTGTGGTGAAGCTGGGTGGGGCGATTTCAGGCGAGCATGGGATCGGGTTGGCCAAGACGCCTTTTCTCGCGCTTCAGCATTCACCGGCGCAGATCAAGGCGATGCGGGCCGTTAAAGAAGCGCTTGACCCGAACGGTATCCTTAACCCGGGAAAGATGTTCACGCTTTTCAAGGTGTGGGAGCACCCGCGCCTGAAGATCGCGCTGCCGTGGGATCATAAGTGAGGCTTCAGCCCGCTTAAACTTTGCGTTTGCCGCGTGCCGACACGGCGTCTCAATGCCCGTTTCTTTTCATGTATCTCAAGGCGCTCAAGCTCCACGGTTTTAAGTCCTTTGCCGACCCCTCCACCCTTCGTTTTGAACCGGGCGTGACCGCCATCGTCGGTCCCAACGGCTGCGGCAAGTCCAACGTCGCCGACGCCATCCGCTGGGTGCTCGGCGAGCAAAGCGCCAAGGCCCTTCGCGGAGGCAAGATGCAGGACGTCATTTTCGAGGGTGCCGACACCCGCAAGCCCGCCCAGATGTGCGAGGTGTCGCTGCTACTCACCGATTGCGAAAAACAGCTCGGCAGCGAATTCCACGAGATCGAGATCATGCGCCGTGTTTACCGCGACGGCGGCGGTGAGTATTTCTTCAACGGCCAGCCCTGCCGTCTGAAGGACATCCAAAAGCTGTTCATGGACACCGGCATCGGCCGCACGTCCTACTCGATCATGGCGCAGGGCCAGATCGACCAGATCCTTTCGTCGAAGCCCGAGGAACGCCGCGCGGTGTTCGAAGAAGCCGCCGGTATCACCAAGTATAAATCCCAGCGCAAGGAAGCCCTCGCGAAGCTCACGCTCACCGAGACGAATCTCGTGCGTGTCGCCGACGTCGTGGCCGAAATCGGCCGCCAGATCGGTTCGCTCCGTCGTCAGGCTTCCAAGGCGCTGCGGCACAAAAAACTCTCCTGGCGTCTTCGCCATCTCGCGCTCGCCCATCACGGCTACAATTATGCCCAAGTCAGCACGGCGCTCACCCAGTTGGAGGATCAATTTATCCAACTGAAGGCCGCCGCCGAGACCCGCCGTGCGCACCTCCAGCAGCAGCAGTCCGCCCTCGAAGGCCAGAAGACCCGCCGCACGCAGCTCAACCAGCGCGTGCAGGAGGCCCAGCAAGCCGTGTTCGATCTTCGCTCCGAAAAAGAACAGGCCGAAAACGCCGCCAATCTTTCTCAAATCAAACGCTCCGGTCTCACCGACCGCCTCGAATCCTCCCGCGCCAACCTCGGTGAACTCGAGTTTCAGCTCCACGAATTGTCATCGCAGGTGGACACCGGCGCGCAGGACAAACAGCAGCAGCTCACTTTGCTCGGTGGCTCGGACGCCGTCTTCCAAGACCGCAATCGCGAACTCGCCGTGGTCGAGGCCGAGTTGACCAAGATCGATCAGGAGCTTCAGCAAACGAAGTTCCAGCTTCTTCAATTCGAGAGCAACGTCGCCCGCCTGCGCACCGATTGTTCCAGCTACGAGGTGGATCAAAAAACGTCCGCCCATCGCCACGAATCCGTGGCCGAAGAGCTTGAGCAACTTCGCCAGCAGCAATCCGCCGCCGCGCAGCAGCTTTCCGAACTCACCGGCCGCGTCGAGGAAGCGACCGTCACCAAGGCTCGTGCTCACCAAGAGACGCAGGATGTGCAGATCCAGATCGGTGATCTCACCAAAGAATTCCGCGAGGCGCAGAAAAAACTTCAGGACATCGATCGCCAGCTCGCGCAGCGCACCGCGCGTCTGAATCTCCTCAAGCAGCTCGCCGAAAAGTTCGAAGGCTTCGGCGAAGGCGCGAAGGCGATTCTTCAAGGCCGTCTCGCCGCCACCCTCGGCGAAACCACCGCCACGCCCGTCACCAAGGGCCTCGAAATCGCCCCCGCGCACGCCAAGGCCGTCGAAGCGCTGCTCGGTTCCGCCGTCGAGGCGATCAACGTCGCCGACGTCGCCACCGCGCAAAAAATCCTCGCCCAGCTTGAGACCGAACAGATCGGGGCGGCGGTGCTGCAAGTCTCCGGTCTTGCGCCGCAGGCATTGTCCGCCGACTCGTTGCCCGCCGGCCTCACGCCTGCGACGGCGGCGCTTGTGAATTTTGATCCCGCGCATCCCGCCGCCGCGCTGCTCGGTGCATGCTACGTCGCGGAAAATCTCAACGCGTTCCTCGATTTCTGGCGCGATAATCCCTCGTTCAGTTTCCTCGCCGTCGCGACCGCCAAGGGCGAAATCGTGGACCGTCGCGGGCTTGTCTTCGGCGGCTACGCCAAGAAATCCAACAACAGCATCGTCCAGCGCGAAATCGATCTGCGCGAAACCGCCCGCCTGCTTGCCGACGACCAGAAGGCGCACGATGACCAGAAGGCCGTCATCGACAGCCTCAACACCCGTCTCGCCGAGGCCGAGGTCACGCTCGAAGCCAAACGCGCCGAGGTGCTCGAAGCCTCGCAGAACGTCGCCACCGTCCAGTCCGAGGAGCGCAACGCCCAGCGCGCGCTCGAGGAGATCGGCGCGAAGGCCAACCGCATGGAGTCGGAGCTCCAGGGACTCGAAGCCCAGCGCAACGAAACCCAGACCCGTTTCGAGCGTGCCCAGGCCGCGCTCACCGAGGCTACCACCGCCGTCGAGGCAGGCCGCGTGCGTATCCACGAAATGGACACGCGCCTTGCCGAGTTGCGCACGGATCGTGACGTGAAGCGCGACTCGCTCGCGCAGGCCCGCCTTGAGCTCGCCGACGCCCGCCAGAAGGTCGAAGTATTGGACCGCGGCATCGCCGACATGGAGCGCCGCCGCGCCCAGCTCTCCGAAATCCTCGTCCAGCGCCAGCAGGAGATCGAGGTGTGGACCGAACAGATCGCGTCCCTCGAATCCGAGAGTGACAACCAGAAGTCCCGCGCTTCGCAGATCGCGGAAACGCTCGTCGTCGCCCAGCAGCAGGTGGAGTCGATCCGCAAAGAGCTCGCCGACGTGGAGCGCGAAATCGGCGGGGTTGAAAACTCGCAGGAAGGCATCCGCACCGACGCCGAGAAGGCGGTTTCGGATTTCAGCCGTTGCGAAGTCGCCCTCGCGCAAAACAAATCGCGCGCCCAGTTCATCGAGGAAGACGTGCAGCGCGAATTCCAGATCCGCGTCGGCCAATACGACTGGCGCGCGCTGCTCTGGCGCTCGGAGGATGATCCGCCCGACCTCAAGGAACTCGATCTTGACGATGACGAGGATGACTCTGATGGAGGGCGGGGCGCCGTCCCCGCCGCGGTTGCGCCCGCGCCGATTGTTTCCACTGAAGTCGCTACGACTGACGACGGAGCGGCGGACACGGCGGTCCGCCCTCCAGAGGAGGCCGCACCCGCGCCCAAGCGTCGGAAAAAGAAAGGTCCGAAGCCCGATCCGACCGAAGAAGACCTTGTCGAGTTGGAGAAATCAGCCGCGTGGGATGCCATCAAGGCCGAGCTTGATGCGCTGCGCCAGCGCCTTGCCGGCATGGGCGCGGTCAACACCGGCGCCATCGAGGAATACGCCGAACTCAAGCAACGCTACGACTTCCTCAAGGGGCAGAGCGACGACTTGAACACCGCCAAGGCCGACCTCGTGCGCACCATCGACGAGATCAACAAGACCTCGATGGAGCAGTTCCAGATCACCTTTGACCAGATCAAGAAGAACTTCATCTACACGTTCCAGACGCTCTTCGGCGGCGGTATCGCCAACCTCGAGTTGATCGTCACCGACGACATTCTGGAAAGCGGCATCGAGATTACCGCGCAGCCGCCCGGCACGAAGTTGAAGGGCATCACGCTGCTCTCCGGCGGGCAAAAAACACTCACGGCCGTGGCGCTGCTCTTCGCGCTCTACATGGTGAAACCCTCGCCCTTCTGTTTGCTCGACGAATTGGACGCGCCGCTCGACGAATCGAACATCGGTCGTTTCACGAACCTCCTCGGCAAGTTCGTGGACAACTCCCAGTTCATCATCATCACGCACAACAAGCGCACGGTCTCGGCCGCGCAGGCGATCTACGGTGTGACGATGGAAGAACGCGGCGTGTCGAAGACCGTCTCGATGAAGTTCAACCAGCACAAGGACGACATCGAGAAGACGGAGAACATCGCGGACTCGGTGCGCGGGGCGAAGACCACGATCGGCGCCTGAGCAGACTCGACGCGAAATGGCCTTTCCTAAAATCAAACTCTGCTGGAACGGGTCCCGTGTCGAAGCCGACTGGCACTTGGGGCTCTTCGGGTTTTATACGCGCGGCACTCACGGGAGCCGCTTGCGCGGCATCGTGATCACGTTGCGCGGCGTGCTGGCCTGGCTGGCGGGGCTGGCGTTCGTGGCGTATTTCACCGGCGCGCTGGCACTGTGGCTGTGGCTGGACCGGCGTCCCTACAATTACGTCACCTACGCGGATCTGATTTTCCCCACGCGCTGGAGTGAAATCGAAAAACTGCGCGGGAAGGCGATGATCGACGAAGGCATGGACGACATCAACGCCCGCAAGTGGGGCGCGGGTTTGCAGAAATTGCGCATCGGCATCTCGCGTTATCCGGAGGAGATCAAGGGACGCCAGACGGTCGCGGAAATTTTCATGGCGATGAAGGCCTCGAAGCAGGCCATCGAAATGTATGACGGCGGGCTCGCCACGCGTTATCCGGGGCGCGCGTATGTCGAAGCGATGATCAAGGCCGCGGCGCAAAGCGAAAATTACACCTGGTGGTTGCGCACGTGCGACCGCGCATTGGAACTCGTTGCGAATGATCCGGAGCAAGCCGCCGAGCGCCGCTGGCTCATTCAGCAAAAGCTGTCGGCACTGGTTGCGGCGGACCGCACGGACGAGGCGCTGGCGCTGGCGGACGCGGAAGGGGAGACGGGCAGTCCGTCGATAAAGGAATTGCGCGTGCTGGCGCTGTTGAAGGCGGGCCGGGCAAACGATGCGCTGGATTTTTTGCAGGAGTGGGATGCCGGTGTGGGCGACCGCTCCGATCCGCAGGTTTTAAGGCTGCAAGTGCGTGCATTCCGCGAAGCGGGCAACCTCGGGGAAATGGAGAAGGCGTTGGAAAAGTTGCGCTCGTTGGCGCCGACGGATCCGCGGCCCTACGTGTATGGCATCGTTCAACGCATTCTGGCGGGACGCACGGCGGACGCAAATGACGGGCTGGACAGGTTTTTGATGCGATTTGGCAGCACGCCCCAGCATTTGCTGATGTTGGCGGCGCCGCTGGCCGAGATTGGTGAGCCGGACATGCTCGGCCAATTGATCGACCACGCCACGCAACAAGGCTTTGAATTGGAGACCCTGCAGCGTTTTTTGGTGCAGGCGCGTCTGGGGAAAAACGATTGGCGCGGAGCCGCCACCGCGCTCGGCCAAATCACCGAAGTGAAAAAGAATGAGGCGGGACTGGCGTGGTATGAATTGATGAGCGCGCAGATTCAGGCCGCGCTCGATCCGGGCGAAGGCGCGCAGTCCAATCTCGTGAGCCTGGTGCGCGGCAGGTCTTTCACTTTGTCATTCTACAAGGAACTCATCGCCAATTTGCGGCGTGCCGGGCGTCCATCCACGGCGCGGCAGGTCATCACGTTCGCGCAGGGAGTTTACCCGCAGAACGCCGATATCGAAACCTGGCGCAAGGAACTGGATTCCGAGCTGGCGGCCGCGCAGGCCTCCACGCCGGCCATCGTGTTGCATCGGACCAACCCGGAGACCCCCGTCGCGACGGACATCAAGTTGCCGGTGCGCACCGAGCAGACGGAAGCTGATTTCGACACCCGTCTGGCGGAGTTCAACAAGGGCGGGGATTTCTCCGGTGCGCTTGGGCTTATCCGCGAGGCCAGGTTGGCCAAGCCGGTTTGGCTGGCGCCCCGCGACACCGAATTGATGCGTCAAGAACTGAGACTGAGCGGCAGGGCGGGGGACGCTTTCGCCCTTCGCACGTATGCGCGACGTTATATCAACGGAGACCGTCCGCGGTCGGTGCATGCCGTGGAGATCGCGCGCGAATTGCAGGCGGCGGGTCGCACGGATGAAGCGATTTTATTGCTGAAGGAGTTGCTGGCCAAGGTTCCTGACTTTCCGGTGGCAGCGCGCCTGCTGGCCGAATGGTCGCCCAAACCTCCGATTCCGGCGCAGTGATGCTAATGCTGAAGAGCGAAAAAGTAGAATGACGCCTTCTAGCGGGAAAAACGGATTGCGAGCCTCCGTTTGCGCTCCTTACATTCGCATTTCTTGTTCACGCGCAACCTGCGCCGTCTAACGACCTTAACCTGAAAAACACCGTCATGCCCATCGCCGTTGGTTCCAAAGCTCCTGATTTCACCCTGAAGGCCAAGACCTCCGAAGGTCTTAAAGACATCAAGTTGAGCGACAACTTTGGCAAAAAGCAGACCGTGCTGCTGTTCTTCCCGCTGGCCTACACCAGCGTGTGCACCGACGAACTTTGCGACGTCTCGAATGGTTTGGGCGGCTACACCAGCCTGGGAGCCGATGTGATCGGTATCAGCGTGGACAGCCCGTTTGCACAGGAAGCCTGGGCCAAGTCCAGCGGCATCAAGATCACGCTCGTTTCCGATTTGAACAAGGAAACCGCCAAGGCCTACGACGTGATTTTCCCGGGTCTCGCCGGTATTGGCGACACCTCGGCGCGCGCCGCGTTTGTCGTCGGCAAGGACGGCACGGTCACCTATGCCGAGCAAACCGAGACGCCGAAGCACCTGCCCGATTTCGAGGCGATCAAAGCCGTTCTCGCCAACTGATTTTTCCGCGCCGATTCCAACACCGGCGCGGTTTTTATTTCCACGATTCGACCAACGACCAGACCCGACATTTCCGTGAGCCTTCCCAATCCCTTCAATACGCTCCAGTCCTTCACCGCCAACGGGGCCACTCATAAATTCTACTCGCTCCCCGAGCTTGAGAAAGCCGGCTTCGCCATCAAGAAGCTGCCGGTCTCCATCCGCCTCGTGCTGGAGTCCCTCTTGCGCAACGCCGACGGGAAACGCGTCTCCGAGCAGGCCATCCGCGATCTCGCCGGCTGGCAGGCCAAGTCCGAACGCACCGAGGAAATCCCCTTCGTAGTCGCCCGCATCGTGCTCCAAGATTTCACCGGCGTGCCGCTCCTCGTGGATCTGGCGGCGATGCGCTCCGCGGTCGCCCGCATCGGCAAGAACCCGAAGATCATCGAGCCCCTCGTGCCGGTGGATCTCGTGGTCGACCACTCGGTGCAGGTTGATTTCGCCGGTTCGCCCGACGCGCTCGCGAAGAATCTGGAACTTGAGTTCTTCCGCAACCGCGAGCGCTACCAGTTCCTCAAGTGGGGCATGCAGGCGTTCGAGACCTTCAAGGTCGTTCCTCCCGGCATCGGCATCGTTCACCAGGTGAACCTGGAGTATCTCGCCAAAGGCGTGCTCAAGGACGGCAACGGTATTTATTATCCGGATACGCTGGTGGGCACCGATTCGCACACCACGATGATCAACGGCATCGGCATCGTCGGCTGGGGAGTGGGCGGCATCGAGGCCGAGGCCGGCATGCTGGGCCAGCCCGTGTATTTCCTCACGCCCGACGTCGTCGGCGTGCACCTCACCGGCGCGCTGCGCGAAGGCGTCACCGCGACCGACCTCGCGCTCACGCTCACCCAGCTGCTCCGCAAGGCCAAGGTCGTCGGCAAATTCGTCGAGTTCTACGGCCCCGGCGCGGCCGCGCTGCCCGTCGTGGACCGCGCGACCATCGCCAACATGGCGCCCGAATACGGCGCGACCATGGGCTTCTTCCCGATCGACGCCGAGTGCGGCAACTACCTCCGCGCCACCGGCCGCGCCGACGCCGACATCGCCGTTTACGAGGCTTACTACAAGGCCCAGGAACTCTTCGGCATCCCGCAGAAGGGCGAAATCGAGTATTCGACCGATCTCGAATTCGACCTGTCCAGCGTCGTTCCGTCCGTCGCCGGCCCGAAGCGTCCGCAGGACCGTATCGAGCTGACCCACCTCAAGCAGGAGTTCACCGCCGCGTTCTCGAGGCCCATCGCCGAGGCCGGCTTCGGCAAAAAGGCCGAGGACTTCGGCGTGCGGGTTCCCGTTTCGATCGACGGACGTCCGGTGCAGACGGGCGGCGGCAGCCAGGAACCGGTTTCGTGCGCGAAATCCGCCGAGCTCAACACCAATCCGACCACGGAGCTGGAGATGGCGAACAACCGCCCCACGCCCGACGTATTCCGCGGCGCGCACAGCCAGGCGACCGGCACCCTCGGCCACGGCAGCGTGCTCATCGCGGCCATCACGAGCTGCACCAACACCTCCAACCCCTCCGTCATGCTGGCGGCGGGACTGCTCGCCAAGAAGGCGGTGGAGCGTGGACTCACGGTCAACCCCTTGGTCAAATCCTCCCTCGCCCCCGGCTCGCGCGTCGTCACCGACTACTTGGAAAAAACCGGTCTCGCTCCGTATCTTGATCGTCTCGGTTTCCAGACCGTCGGCTACGGCTGCACGACCTGCATCGGCAACTCCGGTCCGCTGGAGCCCAAGATCGAGGAAGCCGTGCTGCGCAGCGACCTCGTGGCGGCGTCCGTGCTTTCGGGCAACCGCAACTTCGAGGCCCGCGTTCACCAGAACATCAAGTCGAACTTCCTCATGTCGCCCCCGCTGGTCGTGGCGTTCGCGCTCGCCGGCCGCGTTGACATCGACCTGACCACCGAGCCGCTCGGCACGGGCCGGGACGGCGCGCCGGTTTTCCTCAAGGACATCTGGCCCTCCCTTCAGGAAGTGCGCGACCAGATGCAGGCCGCGCTCAAGCCCGAGGTGTTCCGCAAACTTTACGGCAATTTCGCGGAGCAAAATCCTAAGTGGAACGAGATCCCGTCCACCACGGGCAACGTTTACTCCTTCGACCTCAAGTCCACCTACATCCAGGAGCCGCCCTTCTTTACCGACTTCTCGCTGCAACCCGGCGCGATCAAGGAAATCACCGGCGCGCGCGCGCTCGGCATCTTCGGCGACTCGGTCACCACGGACCACATCTCGCCCGCCGGTGCCATCAAGAAGACCTCGCCCGCCGGCAAATTCCTGCTGGATAACAGCGTGAGCTTTGAGGATTTCAACTCCTACGGCAGCCGCCGCGGCAACGACCGCATCATGACCCGCGGCACTTTCGCCAACGTGCGCATCAAGAACCTCATGCTTGGCGGCGAAGAAGGCGGCAACACCTTCGGCCCCGACGGCGTGAAGACCTCGATCTACGACGCCTCCATCGCCTACCAGCAGCAAGGCGTGCCGCTCATCATCGTCGCCGGTCAGGAATACGGCACCGGCTCGTCCCGCGACTGGGCGGCCAAAGGCACCAACCTCCTCGGCGTCAAAGTCGTGGTCGCGCAGTCCTTTGAACGCATCCACCGGTCGAACCTCGTCGGCATGGGAGTGCTCCCGCTCCAGTTCAAAGACGGAGTCACCGCGCAGACGCTCAAGCTCGACGGCACGGAGACCTACGATGTCGTCGGCCTCACCGCCGCGATCAAACCGCAGCAGGATCTCGACCTGAAGATCACCCGCAAGGACGGCGGCACCGAGTTTGTGAAAGTGCGCTGCCGCATCGATACGCCCATCGAAATCGATTATTACCAGCACGGCGGCATCCTTCCTTACGTGCTGCGCCAGATCATCGCCGCGAACTGAACGCACGAGGCGCAGGGCAGGGAGTTTCCCCCAGTCCTGCGCCTTTGCATTTCCACCTCTTCTGATTCTACTTACCCGATCATGGCCGACGTCACCAAGCCCACGTTTCTCGTCGATGCGACCTCCGACCCGGTGGCGATCCGCATTGAAGGACGGGCCTCGTTTCAGAACAGCGCCTGTCTGAACGATTTTTTCAATGAACTGATCGGCCGGGGAAAAACCCGGTTCGTGATGGATTTTGCCAACTGCACCAGCATGGACAGCACGTTTCTCGGTGTGCTGGCCGGGCTGGCCTTGCAACTGCGCAAACAGACGCCTCCCGGCAGTCTCGTGCTGTGCCGCCTCGGCGCGCGCAACCTTGAGCTCGTCCGCAACCTCGGTCTGCACCGCCTGCTGACGGTCGATACGGAGACGGCCGACGTGGAGCTTAAAACGAGCACCGCGCTGCCTCCCTGCGGCGACAAGAGCGAACTCGAGAGCGCGCGCCTCGTGCTGGCAGCCCACGAAAATCTCGTGGCCGCGGACGAAGAAAACCGCGCGAAGTTCGAAGACGTGCTCACGTTCCTCAAGAACCGCGTTTCACAGGGCTGATTCCGCGTAATCGCGGAGAACCGTCGCGAGAAAGACGTGTCGACCCGGGCAAACGCAAATCCCGTTTGCCACCGGCGGGCGTCGCCGTTCAGTTAATTCTCCCATGCCCGCCACTCCTCCCTCCATCGACCGCCTCTCGCAACCCGACGCTTCCGGCCACTTCGGTCCGTTTGGCGGCGTTTATGTGCCCGAGACGCTGATGACCGCGTTGCAGGAGCTGACGGCCGCGTATGAAAAAGCCAAGGCCGATCCCGGCTACGTCGCGGACGTGAAGCATCATTTGAAGGAGTTCGCGGGGCGTCCGACCGAACTTTATTTTGCGGAGCGGCTGACCGCGCACTGCGGAGGCGCGAAGATTTATTTCAAGCGTGAGGATCTCCTCCACACCGGCGCCCACAAAATCAACAACGCGATCGGCCAGGTGTTGCTGGCGCTGCGCATGGGCAAAAAACGCATCATCG
>CAMBLN010000083.1 GCA_945868215.1 Opitutus sp. GAS368 | reverse complement strand
CCTTCGCCGGCTACGCCACCACGCGCATCCGCGGGGCGATCCTCGACGAATTGCGCCGCATGGACTGGTGTCCGCGCCGCGCCCGCGCCAAAGCGAAAAAAATCAAGGAATCCATCAACGTCGTTGAGCAACGCCTGAAGCGCCCCGCGACCGAGGAGGAGATTCGCGCCGAACTCGGGTTGTCGTCGAAGGATTACGCGAAGTGGATCGAGGAATCGCGGCCCGTGTGTTTTGTCGCCATCGACCAGCCCACGGAAGGGGCGGAGGGCGGCGGTGCTTCCTTGCACGAGATCATCGCGGATCAAAGCGAAGTCCCGGTGCGCGACCGGATGGAGCAGGATGAGCTCATGCAGCTGATGGTGCGTTGCATCGCGGCCCTGCCCGAGACGCCCCGGAAAATTCTCGCGATGTATTACCACGAAAACATGCGACTCGCGGAAATCGCGGCGGTTTTCAACCTGACGGAATCACGCATCTGCCAGATCCATTCACAGACGGTGCTTTCGCTGCGTGGAGCGATTCAGCGCGAACGTGATCGGTGAGTCCTCAACATGAGGGCTAAAGGTCCGGCTCTGCGGGTCGTTAATTGGCCTTACACTCATGTTGATCTTAATCGGAGCCTTCATCGTCATCGCGTCCACCCTAGGCGGATTCATGATCGCGGGAGGAAATCCCGTGGTGCTCCTCCATGTCTCGGAGTTTGTCGTGATTCTCGGCGTTGCCCTCGGAGTCGTGGTCATCGCCAGCCCGATGCACACGATGATCGAGCTGGTGCACAAAATGAAGCAGGCGCTGGTCGGCAAACACACCACCAAGGCCGACTACATGGAACTGCTGAAGATGCTCTACGAAGTTTTTATGGTGGGCCGCCGCAACGGACTGATCGCGCTTGAGGAACATGTGATGAATCCGGGGCAAAGTGCGATTTTCGCCAAATACCCGTCTTTCACGAGCAACAAGGAGCAGATGGAATTTTTCCTTAACGGCATCAAGCCGGTGATCGACGGAAAGATTAAGCCCGACCAGTTGGAGGATCTCATGACCGCCGAGATGAAGGCGCGCGACGAGGAAAAGTCGCATCCCGTGCACCTGCTCGGCATGGTGGGAGACTCGCTTCCGGCAATCGGCATCGTGGCCGCCGTGCTCGGCATCATCAACACGATGTCCGCGATCGCGGACGGACCCGAGGCGGTGGGTGCCAAGGTGGCCGCCGCGCTCACCGGAACGCTGCTCGGCATCTTTGTCGCCTACGGTTTCGTTATTCCGCTCGGCGTGCGCATCAACGGCATCAACCAGGGCGAGAACCAAGTGTTGCGCTGCATCATGAGCGCCGTGTCGGGTTTTGCGAAGGGACTGGCTCCGCTTACCGCCGTCGAAGTCGCCCGCCGCAGTCTCGATAGCACCGTGCAACCCGGTTCCGACGAATTGGAAACCACGCTCAAGGCCATGCCGACGGTCAAGTGACCCGGCTGCACCCAATCTAAATACACATCCATCATGGCAGGAAAAGGAGGAGCTTGGAAAGTGGCCTATGCCGATTTCGTCACCGCCATGATGGCGTTGTTCATGGTGCTGTGGATTTCGGCGCAGGATGAAAAAATCCTCATCGCGACCTCCCGCTATTTTCAAAACCCCTTCAACTCTCCGCTGCAGGCGGCTTCCGGCGTCCTCGACAAAGAGTCGCGGGAACTCAACTCCAAGAACGGCGGTGACAACAGTTCCAAGGGCGAAGCCTCGGCCAACACCAGTCCCGCCGCCACCGAAGCCTCGGCGATCGATCTGCAGTTCCTCAATTCACTGGCCAAGGATTTTTACCGCCTGCTCAACCTCGAGGAGGACTTGCAGGAAAAACCCATCGACATCCAGGTGACGAGCGACGGCATGCGCATCACGTTGTTCGATCGCGCGCGAAAACCGTTGTTCAAGGAGGCCACGGCGGAGTTCACTCCTTGGGGTGATTTTGTCATGCAAAGCCTGTCGTGGTTGATCGACCGGCATAAGTTCAACGTCGTGATCGAAGGCCACACCCGCAAAGGGCTCGTTCTGCCGGATCCCGATTACGGTGCCTGGGAGCTTTCGAGTGATCGCGCCAACGCATCCCGGCGCGCTCTCACGCACTATGCGGCGGGAATCGGTTCGATCGAGCGCGTCACCGGTTTTGCCGATACACGCCCCGTGCCTTTCCAGCCATCGGACTCCGAGAGCAATCAGCGCGTCACGCTCAGTCTTTCGCTCGGCGTGCGCGGTGAAAAAAAATCCAGCGAAACTAATCCGCCGCGAACCAATCCATGAAACCCTTTCTTTCCGGACGCCCCCAGCATGATCAATCGTCGCTTGCCCGCGAGGGTGCCGCCGGCACGGGGCTGATGCGTCTGCACGAAGCTCATTCGGCCGCCGCCGACCGTGCATCTCCGGCCAGCGGTCCCTCCGTCGAATGTGTGAAACAGGGCGACAAGGTGGTTCGTTTGATCGTCACCTGCACATGCGGTGAACGCATCGAGGTGGACTGCCTGTATCCCAATCCAAGTTGACATGACGGCGTGGGGAAAAAGTTGCCTGCTTGTTTTTATCTATTTTAAATATCTGTAATAAAACGAAATAGGTAAGTGGCATCGGTAGTGCTTAAGCTATCGATTCATGAGTATCGGACTCTATCAAAGTGCCTCTTCCCTTGCCGCCTTGGAGCGCTGGCAGGACGCTGTCACGCAGAACATCACCTCAAGCCAGGTGGCGGGATACAAGAAACGCACCGTGGAGTTTTCAGTGGTCGAGGCCGGTGAGTTGCAGACGGACCCGAAGCAAAAAATCGGCCGCGGCGAGGGTGAAGCCACCTATTTTCCGCGCGCCACCTACGGCATTAATTTTAAACTCGGCGAGACTTCGCCCACGCGCCGCGAGTTCGATGTGGCCCTGCAGAGCGAAGGTTTCTTCGAGGTCCAGATGGAGGATGGCCGCAAGGCTTACACGCGTGGGGGCGAACTGCGGCTGCGCGCCGACCGCACGCTGGTAACGACCCAGGACCAGCCCATTCTCACCGAAGCGGGTTCGCCCGTCCAGCTGCTGCCCCGCGGCGGCGAGGTCATCATCAACCGCGACGGCACCGTCCTCCAGGGCGGCACGCCGTTGGGCCGGCTTAACGTGGTGAAGTTCGCCGACAACAAGCAGCTCATGCCCATCTCCGCCGGCATGTTTCTGCCGTTGCCCGGCACTCCCGATCCGGTCGCGGTGGAGGAGCCCGAGGTTCTGCAGGGATACCTTGAATCCAGCAACGTCACGCCGCTGCGCGAGATGGTCGATCTCGTGAACATCGCGCGCGCCTACGAAGCCAACCAGAAGCTCATCCAAAGCCACGACAACACCATGCAAAAGACCCTGGAAGCCCTCGGCTGACCCATCCGGAAATATCGTATCTAACTTTTAACTACACCCGACATGAACCTTTCACTCTACTCCGCCGCCACCGGCATGGAAGCCCAGCAGCTCAACCTCAACACGATCTCCAACAATCTGGCGAACGTGAACACCCCGGGGTTCAAGCGCAGCAAGATCGAGTTTCAAGACATGCTCTACCAGAAGCCCCGCGCCGCGGGCGCCGAGGCCGGCGGCGGCAATCTCGTGCCCACCGGCATCGAGATCGGCAACGGCTCCCGCGTAGCCGCCACCGCCAAGGTGTTCACCCAGGGCCAGGTCACCGCCACCGGCGAGAAACTCGACATCGCCATCCAGGGCGACGGCTTCCTCGAAGTGCAGCGTCCCGACGGAACCTCGGCTTATACGCGCGCCGGCTCGCTGAAACTTTCCCCCGGTGGCCAGATCACCACGACCGACGGCCTGCCGGTGCTCAACGGCTTTCAGGCCGTGCCCGTGGGCACCACCGACATCAACATCGCCGACAACGGCGAGGTCACCTACCAGGGCGCCAACGGCTCGCAGACGTTCCGCATCACCCTCACGCGTTTCGCCAATCCTTCCGGCCTGGGCAGTCTCGGCGGCAATCTTTACGAAGAAACCCCCGCCAGCGGCACCCCTGAAGCCGGAAGCCCCGGCGAGGAGGGCTTCGGCAGCGTGCTCCAACGCTACATCGAGACTTCCAACGTCAACATCGTGGAGGAAATGGTGAATCTCATCATCGCCCAGCGCGCCTACGAAATTAACAGCAAGTCGATCCAGACGTCCGACGAGATGATGCAAAACATCAACCAGATGAAGCGTTGATCCCCATGAAACTACCGAGTCTTTTTTTCTGTCTGCTGCTCTCCGCCGCTTTCCTGCGCGCGGAGCCCGCTCCGGTTCCGGTGCTTGATCGCGCCGCCCTGCTTGTGCAACTGGCCGACGATCTTGCCGCGCATTATTCGCCGGACGGCAGCCTGGAGGTCGATCTTCTCCGCCCGTGGACCGCGCCCGTCGTGACCGACGGCACCGCGGCCTTGGTCCCGAGCGTCGTGGAATACCCGGAGACGCTTGCGTCCTCGATGCTGGTGCGCGTGCGCTACAAGCAGGGCGAACGTATCGTTCGCGAGGATACGCTGGCTTTGCGCGCGAGCCTGTGGAACGAGAGCATGATCGCGGCCGCGCCCATCAAGCGCGGCGATCCGGTTTCATTGCAGGCGGTGACCACCCGCCGGGTCGATGTGCTGCGTGATCGCGACGCGCTCCCGATGTCCGCCGCGGGCGAAGACTATGTTTTTTCTCGGGAAATTCCCGCAGGGCGCAGGATTTCCTGGCGCGATGTTTTCCGCCGTCCGCTGGTGCACCGGGGCCAGATGGTCGAGGTGCAGGCGGGTTCGGGCTCCCTGCTCATCACCATCAAGGCCCTCGCCATGCAGGACGGCGCCCGCGGCGAAACCGTGCGGGTCCGCAACCTCGAATCAAAACGCGACTTTGCCGCCAAGGTCACCGCCGAAAACCGCGCCGAAGTGCGCTTTTAACACCATGCGCTTCTCCTCATTTCTCGCCCGACTCGTCCTCGCCGCAGGCGCCGTTTCCACCGCGGCGGCCGAAAGCCTGTGGACCGCCCCCGGTTCACCGGAGCGCGGCATCGCTTCTGATCGCAAAGCCTCCCAGGTGGGCGACATCCTCACCGTCGTCGTTCAGGAGTCGGCCAGCAACCAGTCGTCGCAGCGAACCACCACCGACTCCGGGGCCAACGTGAACGCCGGTGTCGAGCAATGGCTTTTCCCTCTCGCGGCAAGCAAGATGGGCACGCACAACGGCGCGCTGCCCGGCATCAAGCTTGGCGGCACCAATGATTTCACCGGTGGCGGCCAGACCAGCGCTTCGCAAAATCTCAACGCCCGCGCCGCCGTCCTCGTCACCGCCGTCCTGCCCAACGGCAACCTCGTCATCGAGGGCGCGCGCCGCGTCACCTATGACGGCGAGACCCAGCACGTCGTGCTCCACGGCGTCGTCCGCAGCGAGGATGTGAGCAGCGGCAATGTCGTTTTCTCCAGCAACATCGCCGACGCCCGCGTCGAGTTCATCAACGAGGGCACGCTCACCGACGCCAAAAAGAAAGGCTGGCTCACCAAGCTTTACGAAAAACTCCGTCCCTACTGAAGGGTCTCTTCGCCATGTTCTCCCGCTTCCTTATTCTATTTTTCTGCGTCACGGCCTCATCGCTCCACGCCTCCCGCGTGAAGGACCTCGCCCAGGTGGACGGCAGCCGCGACAATCAACTCGTCGGCTACGGTCTCGTCGTCGGTCTCGCCGGTGATGGTGATTCCAACGCCATCACCACGCTGCGTTCCGTCGCCAACATCCTCCAACGTCACGGCCTCACCGTCGATTCCACCCAGCTCAAGGCCAAGAACGTCGCGGCCGTGATGATCACGGCCGACATCGGCGCGTTCCTCAAACCCGGTTCGCGCATCGACGTCACCATCGCCTCGATGGGCGACGCCAAGTCGCTCCAGGGCGGCGTGCTCCTGCAAACCCCGCTGCTCGGTGCCGACGGCCGCGTTTATGCGGTCGCCCAGGGCGCCATCGCCATCGGCGGTTTCCTCGGCGGCGCGGGCGGGGCGGGGGGCGCCACCGTCCAGAAAAACCATCCCACCGTCGGCATGATCAGCAACGGCGCGATCGTCGAGCGCGAGATCCCCGCCGTGATCGTGCGCGAGGGCATGCTCACCTTTCAGTTGCACAACCCCGATTTCACCTCCGCCGCCCGCATGGCCGAATCCATCAACGCCGCCTTCCCCGGTTCGGCCGGCGCACGTGACGCCGCCAGCATCGACGTGAAACTGCCCGCCGCCTACGCCGGCCGCGAGGTCGCGTTTCTCTCCGAGGTCGGTGCGCTGAACGTCACGCCCGACACGCTCGCCCGCATCGTCATCAACGAACGCACCGGCACCATCGTCGCCACCTCGACGGTGCGTCTCTCGCAGGTCGCCATCAGCCACGGCGCGCTCACCATCACCGTCACGTCGAATCTCGGCGTCTCCCAACCCAACTCGTTCAACAACTCCGGCGAGACCGTCGTCGTCCCTTCCACGCAGACCGACGTGAACGAGAAAAAGGGCGGCTTCACCGTCGTCGAGGAGGCCCCCACCATTGATCGGCTCGCTTCGACCCTGAATGCGCTCGGTGTTTCCACGCGCGAGATGATGGCGATCTTCCAAACCCTCAAACGCGCCGGCGCCCTCCAGGCCGAACTCGTGATCAACTGAAGCCATGTCCGTCTCCTCCATCACTTCCGTCAACGCCGCCGCCGAGCCTGCCTGGGCCCGTGAGCTGAACGCTCCCTTGGGCATGCCGAGCGCGCGGGGCGTTCCTTCGCAACCGACTCCCGCCGACATTAAAAAAGCCGCCGGCCAGTTCGAGGCCATCATTCTGCGCCAGCTGCTCGGACCGAGCATCGAACCGATGATGAACGGCGGTCTCGGCGACTCCGCCGGATCGGGTGGGGGAGGCGGCGTTTACAGTTACCTGCTCACCGACGTGCTCTGCTCTTCGCTCGGTTCGGCCGGCGGACTCGGTCTCGGCCGCATGCTCGAAAAACAACTCACTCCGCCCGCACCTCCCGCCGACGCCACCACCCTTTCTTCCGCCGCACTTTCAACCTCTACCCAACCCTGATCCTTATGCATCCCAACTGGGAAATTCTCGTCGAGCACCTCCGTGCCGAACTCCAGGCCTACGGCGGCCTGCTCCAGCTCTTCACCGAACAGCAGGACAACCTCCTGCGCGGCGATCCCGATGCCGTGCTCTCCTATGCGCACGAGATCGAGGCGCAGGTGCGCGTCACCTCCGAACTGCGCGAGCGCCGCGAACAATCCGTGCGCTTTTTTGCCGAGTCGCACGGCCAGCCGGCCGATTCCACGCTGCGCCCGCTCCTGCCGCTTTTTTCCGAAGAGGTGCGCCCGCTCCTCTCCGCGCTCATCGACGAGGTCAACCACCTCATCCGCCGCGTCCGCCGCGGCGCCCGGCGCAACCACGAGATTCTCAGCCGCGCCGTGCAGATTCATCAGGAGACGCTGCGCACCCTGCGCCCCGCCGCCTTCAGCAAGACCTATTCGCACCACGGCGAAGTCAGCATCTCCACCGCCCAGCCCGCGTGGCAGGCCGCGGGCTGAGGGCGCCTTCGTCGCCATCAGCAGATTAAGATCAAAGATTAAGTTTAAGATCACGGACCCCGATCCCTCCGCTGATTCCGAACTTTGATCTTAAACTTCCCCCTTCAACTTTTTTAAAAATGTCCGGCCTCTTTGGAAGTCTCTCCTCCGGTGTCAAAGCCCTCAACGCCCAGTCGCGCGCGCTCGAGACGGCCGGGCGCAACATCGCCAACGTCAACAACGCGAACTACGCCCGCCAGCGCGTCGTGCTCGGCGACCGCGGCACCGTGCTCACCGCCCAGGGCGCGCAATCCCTCGGCGTCGAGGCCCGCCAGGTCCAGCAATTGCGCGACTTGCTCCTCGACCGTCAGGTCTCCCGCGAGATCGCGCTGACCACCTCGCTCTCTTCCCGCCAGTTCGCCTACCAAAAGGCCGAGGCCGCCCTCGGGCACTCCATTGACCGCTCCGCCAACGCCTCCGCCGCCGCGTCCTCCACCGGCGGAGTCGCCGGTTCGCTCGGCGATTTTTTCTCGGCCTTCGACGCCTTCGCGACCAGTCCGACGGACACCGGCGTGCGTCAGACGCTTTTGCAAAAAGCCTCCGTGCTCACGGACTCGTTGCAACAGGCCGACACCCGCCTCGACCAGTTGCAGGACGACCTCACCGAGCAAATGGCCACCGATGTGGGCGAGGTGAACACGCTCCTCGACGCCATCGCCACGCTCAACGGCCAGATCGGCCACTTCGAGATCAACTCCCCCGGTTCCGCCGCCGATCTCCGCGACCAACGCCAGGCCCGGCTCGAACAGCTCGCCACCAAACTCAATTTTGAAACCCGCGCCTCCTCGACCGCCCCCGGGCAGATCGATCTCTTTGTGCGCGCCACCGGCGGCGGCACGGAGATTCCCCTCGTGCAACTCAACGCCGTCACCGGTCCGGTGACGCTCACCGGTGTCACGCTCACCGCCGGCGCACCGCCCGCCGCGGTTGCCGTGACCGGCGGCGCGTTGCACGGCAACCTCGAGGCCCGCGACGGCACGGTGCAGACGCTCCGCGACCAGCTCGACGCCTTGGCCTCCCAACTCGTGTCCGAGGTCAACACCGCCTACAACCCCACCGGTGTCACCGGCGACTTTTTCGATCCGGCCGGGACGACCGCCGGCACCATCGCGCTTGCGGGCGGACTCACCCCCGCCACGCTCAAGGCCTCCGACGGTGGCCCCGCCGGCGACAACACCCTGGCCCTCGCGGTGGCGCAGCTCGCGAACCACACGTTCTCCACCGCCGGCGGCGACGCGATCAACGGCACGTTCGCCAAATACTTCGCCGGCGTCGTCAGCAACTTCGGGGCGGTCGCCTCCCGCGTCTCCGATCAATACGAAGACCAGCACAACATCGAAAACATCGTCCGCGCCCAACGCGACACCATCAGCGGCGTATCGATGGACGAGGAACTCGCCGACCTCGTGAAATACCAGCGCTCCTTCCAGGCCTCCTCCCGCGTCATCCAGGTGATCGACGAACTGCTCGACACCATCGTCAACCGTCTCGGCTCCTGAGCGAAGCTCAGCAGATTAAGATTCAAGATTAAGTTTAAGCTCCAATCCATCCGGCCCGGTCCCGATTCCTCCACTTCAACTTAAACTTCCCTCTTCAACTTTATTATGCGCGTCCCCACCCGAAGCATTTCCGAAACCGCCATCGCCCAGCTCCAGAAACTCGGCGCGCAGCAGGCGCAGTTGCAGAAACAGGTCGCCACCAACCAGCGCATCTTCCTGCCATCCGACGATCCCGCCGCCATGGGCCGCATGCTATCGATCGACAACGAGCAAAACCAGATCGGCCAGTTCAAGCGCAACATCGGCGTCGCTTCCAATCTCGCGCAGGCCTCCTACGCCGGCCTCAACGGCCTCAACGGTCTCGCCGGCCGCGCGGGCGAACTCGCCACCCTCGGCGCCGGCGTGCTCAGCACCGAAGCCGCGCAAGCCTACGGTGCGGAAGTGAACCAGTTGCTCGAACAAGCCGTGCAACTCGGCAACACCCGCTTCGGCAGCGATTATCTCTACGCCGGCAACGCCCTCGACACCGAACCTTTCACGGTCACGCGCGACGGCGCCGGGCTCGTCACCACCGCGGCCTACGCGGGCGGCACCGCCGGCGCGGCCATCCGCCTTTCGGAGACCGCGTCCATCGATCCGCGCACCGGTGCCGACACCAACCTCGGCATCCGCGATTTCATCAAACAACTCGTCGCCTTGCGCGACGCCCTCAACGCCAACAACTTCGCCGCCGTCGCAACCGCAGGCTCCGGTCTCGAAGCCGCCACCGATCCGTTGTTCTCCGCCATCAGCGAAAACGGCGCGATCCAACTTCGCATCCAGGTCGCTCAATCCCAGCAGGCCACGCGTGCCGACAGCCTCGAACAGCTCGCCTCCTCCGAGGCCGACGCGGACCTCCCGACCACCGTCGTCAAACTCAGCCAGACGACCACCTCCTACGAGGCGGCCCTCGCTTCCGCCAGCAAGATCATGAACCTTTCCCTGCTCGATTACCTGCGTTGATCCTTTTTTTCCCCACGCCCATGAAAGTCACTTCTGAACACACCCTGACCGCCGCCCCCGACGCGACGCCGATCCCGTCCTACCGAATCCCGCAGGGACTCATCGGTTTTTCCACGCACACCCGCTTCGAACTGCTGGCCGACCCCGAGCAACTGCCGTTCCGCTGGCTGCTCCTGCACGGACCCGAGACGATCCAGTTTGTCGTGATCGAAGCGGGCGGGGTGATCCCCGACTACGAACTCGAGCTCTTCGACGAAGACGCCGCGTTCCTCGGCATCAACGGCGCGGAGGACGCCCTCATTTTGAACATCGTCACCGTGAGCCGCTCGCTTCCCGCCACCGCCACGGTCAACCTCGCGAGCCCCGTCGTGGTCAACCGCCGGACCGGCCTTGCCAAGCAAGTGGTGCTCGCCAACCATGCGCACTACAACGTCCGCCACCCGCTGGTCACCGCCAGCTAACCGCCGCCCGCCATGCTTGTCCTCAGCCGCAAGGTCAACGAATCGATCATCATCGGAGACAACATCGAAATCCGCATCTCGCGGATCGACGGCGACACCGTGAAAATCGGCATCTCGGCGCCGCGTGAAGTTCCGGTCTTCCGCAAGGAAGTCCTCACCGACATCGCCGCCACCAACCAGTCCGCCGCCGTCGCCCCGGGCCAGTCCGCCGCGCTGCCCAAGCTCACGCTGCCCAAGCTGCCCGCCAAACCGCCGCAGGTCTGAGCCCGCGGCCATAAGCCGCGCGAATACCGGACAATCGCGCGGTGCACTAAAAGCACCTGATCCTGCGATTGTGTTCAAGGGGAGGGGAATAATGACGATGGGCCTGCAAGCCAGTCATTCTTCGCCACATACAATATGAAAACCTCCCCGTTCACCATCGGCCGTCGCTTCGCCCTCGGCTTCGCATTTTTACTAATCTTCGCCGCCCTCCTGGGCGGTTTCGCCGCATGGGAGATGTTCACCGCCACACGCGGGGCGAATATTCTTTCTGTCGCCGTGGCGCCCCAGGCCGAGGTCACTAGCGGCCTCGCGCAGGTATCGACCCAGCTTCAACGCGCCGTCCGCACGTATTCACTTACCGGTGACGCCGATGAACTGGCGGCCTCGCGCAAAGCCCTCGCCGATGTGCAGGTCGCCCTCGCGGCGGCTCGAAAGCTCGGCGACGCGCAATCCTCGCTGGCCGCCTTGCGCGAAAGCGTCGGCACCGCCGAGAAAGCGATCGGCACCTACGCGCGCCAAGTCGATGCCACCGTGGCCAACATGGAGTCGCTAGCGGCCATCCGCAGCGGACTCGACACGTCCGCCGGCGCGTTTGTAAAGGCCCTCGAAGCCTATCTGCACAAACAGAACAAAAGCCTGAGCGACGAAATCGCCGCCGCGACTCCACCGGAAAAACTGGAGGAACGCCGTCGCAAAATCGAAATCGCCAACGAAATCTACGATGAGGCCAATCAAGTCCGCATCACCACGTTCCGTTCGCAGGCTTTACGGCAGCCCGAGCTGCTCGATGCCACCAAGACTTTGTTCGCCGAGATCGAGGTGGCCCGCGTGAAGACCGTCGCCCTCACGCACCAAGCGGAGGATCTGCGGGATCTCGAAACCGTCGGAAAATCTCTCGAGGCCTACAAGGCGGGTATCGACGCGCTGGTCGCCAACTATGCCGAGGCGCGCACCACGGCAGTGACCCGGCTCGCCGCCGTCACCAAATTCGACACCATCGTGGCCGACTTGCTGGCGCGCTCCATCGCCCGCACCGTCGAATACGCGAACGGTTCCGCCTCCAGTCTGGGCGCCGCCTCGACCCTCGTGCTGAGCGGCCTGGTCGGCATGAGCGTAATCGGCATCGTTGTCGCATTCTTCATCATCCGGGGCGTCAACATCGCGCTGACCAAGACCGCCGAGTCGCTTTCCCAAGGCGCATTGCAGGTCGCCGCCGCCTCCGGGCAGGTTTCCTCGTCCAGCCAGTCCCTGGCCGAGGGTGCCAGCGAACAGGCCGCCTCGCTTGAAGAGATCAGTTCCTCGGTGGAAGAACTCGCCAGCATGACCAAACGCAATGCCGACAGCGCGCAATCCGGCAAAACCGCCTCCGGCCAGGCCCGCACCGCCGCCGAGGCCGGCGCCTCCGAAATGGAGCACATGCAAAAGGCGATGGACGCGATCCAGCAGTCCTCGAACGACATTTCTAAAATCATCAAGACGATCGACGAGATCGCGTTTCAGACGAACATCCTCGCGCTGAACGCCGCCGTCGAAGCCGCCCGCGCCGGCGAGGCCGGAGCAGGTTTCGCTGTCGTCGCCGACGAAGTGCGCTCGCTCGCGCAACGCTCCGCGGTCGCCGCCAAGGAAACCGCCGACAAGATCGACGACGCCACCGCGCGCAGCGCCCAGGGCGTCGAAATCTCCGGCCGCGTGGCCGCCGGCTTGCAGCAGATCCTCGCCAAGGCCCGCGAGGTGGACCAGCTCGTCAGCGAGATCGCCACGGCATCCAACGAACAAAGCGAAGGCATCGGCCAGATTAACATGGCGATCAGCCAGATGGACAAAGTCACCCAGTCCAACGCCGCCAGCGCCGAGGAAACCGCCTCCGCCGCCGAAGAACTGAACGCGCAATCCGAGGAGCTCCGCACCACGTCGCAGGAACTCGCAGCCCTGGTCGGCGCGAAGACCGGAGAGTCCGGCGGTCACGTGGAGGTGCGCAAAAACTCCGGCCCCCGCCGCGCGACCGTCTTGAAAAAAGTCACGACATGACGGAAAGGCGTGACGGCGCGACGAATAAAGTTCGCCGACGCATGGTTGAAGCCGAGGTCAGACAAACCCGGCTTCAGCCCACTTTGAGTGCCCTTCATACCGGGCTTTTGTGACAATCGTGTAAAATCTTAAGGCGGGGTGCCGATATACGATGAAAATTGGAATTTTCAGCACCCATGAACACCAGAATCCTGACAGTTGGTAAGCGTATCACCCTTGGCTTTGTTCTCCTTCTGGCACTCGGCCTCGGTCTCGGTGGTCTCGCTACTTGGAAGATGGGTGGCGCCAGTCGTGGTGCCAACCACAACCCGGCTCCAAACTCAAAATCGCCGCGTCTTGTTTCTCCATCTACGCGTTCGAATCCCTCCGCTCCGAACTCGAAAAAATCGACTCGCTTCAGTTCATTTTTACCTCGCCCACCTTCGTCCCGGACGAAGCCACGGACAAGGTGGACAAACAGCGCCGCGAATTTCACATCCCCAATCTTGAGCGGGAACGCAGCCTCTATGGCGGGGAGTTCGAAATCCGCCTCAAAAACCAGCTTACCCAGCGGGCCATCGCGAAGGAATGCGCCGCATGGATTCGCCGCAAAGCCACTTTCAAATCAAACCGCAGCCGTGCCGCCATGCAGGCTTTCGCTTGCGTGTCAGGCCCCACGGCCCAGTCGGTTTACATGGGTATATGCGGGAGGGGCTGAAGCGGGAGTTGGGGGAGTTTTCGTTCCGGCGGGCGGCGCCGAAGGAGCGGTTGCCGGTGGTGTTGACGCGGGAGGAGTGCAGGCGGTTGAAGGCGGAGTTTTGTCACAGAGTGCACAGAGCTCGGACACAGAGGGCACGGAGGTCGGAGGTGGGAGTTTGTTGAGAGTTGAGGGATCGGGGATTGGCCGCAAAGAGGCGCAGGAGGCGCAAAAAACGGAGGAGCGGATTTTTTCACCGCGGAGGGACGGAGTCGGAGGGGAGACGGAGTTTTGCCACAGAGTGCACAGAGCTCGGACACAGAGGGCACGGAGTTCGGAGGGGGAGTTTGTTGAGATTTGAGGGATCGGGGATTGGCCGCAAAGAGGCGCAGGAGGCGCAAAAAACGGAGGAGAGGATTTTTTTCACCGCGGAGACACGGAGTCGGAGGGGAGACGGAGTTTTGTCACAGAGTGCACAGAACTCGGACACAGAGCACGGAGATCGGATTTTTTTAACCGCGAAGGGCGCGAAGGGACGCGAAGGTTAGGAGAGAGCGGAGTCTTTTCACCATTGAGGCACAGAGGTCGGAGGGTCGCGTAAAAGCACTATGCGCCACGCGTTTTTGGTAGTGTCCGGAAAGTTCAGCAAAAAGACGGATCATGGTAGTTGGTGAGGTGGAAACAGGAACCCACCAACCGAAGGAAACACCATGAACCGTCCGAAGAAGGACATTATGATGAGCATGAACACGCGCGAGCAAATGCTGGCGCTT
>CAMBLN010000082.1 GCA_945868215.1 Opitutus sp. GAS368 | reverse complement strand
CGTAGGCGAAGAGCAGACGCGTGGGTGCGTCGAGGAAGATGGAGTAATTGTGCACGCCGTGGACTTTGAGCACGGCTTCCAACTCGGGCCAGATGGGACGGTGACGGTGTTCGTAGTCTTGTTCGGTTCCGGGATGGACCGACATGACGAAGGCTTTGCGGATCATGTGAGGAGGACGTTGAAGACGAAGCGGCCGGGAGGGAGGGTGAGGGCGGGGGAGCCCTCGTGCGTGGTGGCGGAGACGCCGGGGGTGGAACGAAACGGCTCCGCCGTTCCGCTACGGGGACGGGAGAGGCGGACGTTGTCGAGGGAGGCGGACGGAGGGACGGCGACGGCGGTGGTGTTGGGCGGGACGACGACGGTCCAGGTGAACGAACGGCGGGTGCGTCGCCATTTACTGGATACGAGGCCGTGCGGGGTGTTGAGCGTGGCGGACGCGTGGGTGAGCTTTTCGTGCGGGATAGGGCGGAGGAGGATTTTTTTGAAACCGGGGGCGAGTTCACGGATGCCGGCGACGGTGTCGTAGAGCCATTCGCCGATGGCGCCGTAGGCGTAGTGGTTGAAGGAGTTCATGCCGGCGTCGCCGAAGCCTTTTTCCGGGGTCCAGCTGTTCCAGCGTTCCCACATGGTGGTGGCGCCGTTTTTGACGGGGATGAGCCAGGAGGGGTAGGCGTCGTTGAAGAGCAGTTTGTAGGCGAGGTCGGTGCGGCCGAAACGCGTGAGCACGGGGCAGAGGAGGGGTGTGCCGACGAAGCCGGTGCAGAGGTGGTCGTTGCGGCGCTTGAGCGTGCGTTCGAGGTGGGCGAGGGCGGCGGGGCGCTTTTTCGCGGGGAGGAGGTCGAAGGCGAGGGCGAGGAGGTAGGCGGTCTGGGTGTCGCCGGCGAGGCGGGTGTCGGCGGTGACGTAGTGGCGGTTGAAAGCGGTGAGGATGCGGGCGTGGAGTTTGGCGTAGCGGCGGGCGTCGGCGGGGCGGCCGAGAACGGCGGCGATTTTGGCAAGGAGCTCGGCGGCGCGGGCGAAGTAGGCGGTGCCGATGAGGTCGCAGGGGGTGGCGGCCCATTCGGGTTTCGTCGCCTCGGGGGAGAGCCAGTCGCCGTAGTTGGTGTCGGGGCGGATGAGATGATCGGAGGTTTTTTCGAGGTAGGCGACGTAGCGGGTCATCGCGGGGTAGTTTTCGGCGAGGATGCGGGTGTCGCCAAATTTCTGATACACGACCCAGGGGCAGATGATGCCGGCCTCGGCCCAGGCGGCGTTGCCGCCGGCGTTGGCGGGCCAGATGTTGTAGAAGATGTCGGGGGCGGTGTCGGGGTAGGCGCCGGAAGGGTGTTGTCCGTCGGCGAGGTCGCGGGTCCATTTGCGGAAGAAGGAGGCGACGTCGTAGTTGAAGGCGGCGGTGGGGATGAAGACCTGGGCGTCGCCGGTCCAGCCGAGCCGTTCGTCGCGCTGGGGGCAGTCGGTGGGGAGTTCGAGGAAGTTGCCGCGCTGGCCCCAGCGGATGTTGGACTGGAGCTGGTTGATGAGCGGATCGGAGCACGTGAACGTGCCGGTGGGGTCCATGTCGGTGTGCCAGACGAGACCGGTGACGGCGTCGGGGCGGGGCTTGCGCGGGAGACCGGAGAGCTCGACGTAGCGGAAACCGTGGAAAGTGAAACGCGGCTCGTAGGTTTCGATACCGTCGCCGGAGCAGACGTAGGTGTCGGTGGATTTGGCGGCGCGGTAGTTGGCGGTGTAGAGCGTGCCGTCGGCTTCGAGCATTTCGGCGTAGCGGATCGTGATGCGGGTGCCGCGGGGGGCGCGGAGGCGGAGGCGGATGTTGCCGACCAGGTTTTGGCCGAGGTCGAAGATGTGGCGTCCGCGGGCGGGTTGGGTGAGGGCGATGGTTTTGAGTTCCTCGGTGGTGCGGACGCGGCCGAAGGCTTTGGCGGTGAGTGGGAGCGGCGGGAAGGCGAGGAAGCGGGCGGGTTGCCAGGCCTTGGGTGCGCGGCGGGCGTCGAAGGATTCACCGTTGTAGAGGTCGGCGTCGAGGACGGGGCCGAGGGCGGTTTTCCAGGAGGAGTCGGTGCCGATCCAGTGGATGGAGCCGTCGGCGAGGACGAGGCGGAGGGAGGCGAGGAGGGCGGGGTCTTTGCCGTAGTTATCGCGTTGGACGCGGAAGCCGAAGTAGCCGCAATACCAGCCGTCGGCGAGGAGGGCTTCGAGGGTGTTGTCGCCGGCGCCGAGTTGCGCGGTGACATCGTAGGCGAGGTATTCGAGGCGGTGGCGGTAGTCGGTCCAGCCGGGGGTGAGGTGGTCGTTGCCGATGCGCGTGCCGTTGACGTGCGGTTCGAAGAGGCCGCGGGCGGTGATGTAGAGGCGGGCTTCGAGCGGGGCGGAAGGGAGACGGAAGGATTTGCGGAGATGGACGGCGGGGCGGGCGGCGGGAGCGGCGGGGAGCGGGCGGTGGATCCACTCGGCGGCGGGCCACGGGGCGAGCGGGTTGAGGAAACCGGTTTCGAACCAGGCGGGGGAGCTCCAGGCGGAGACGGTGCCGGTGTGGTCCCAGATGCGGAGACGCCAGTGGTAGCGGGTGTGGGGTTGGAGGGCGGGGCCGGCGTAGGGGACGAGGACGGAGTTGTCGTCGTCGATGCGGCGGGAGTCCCAGATGACGGTGCCGGCGGCGGAGACTTCGAGCTGATAGGCGAGCTGGGCGGCGCCGGGGCGGGGGTCGGCGAGTTTCCAGGAGAAGCGCGGGGCGGTTTCGTCGAGGCCGAGCGGGTTGACGAGGTGTTCGGTGCGAAGGTCGGTGAGGCGGAGGGGCATGGTGTCGCCGAGCTTAACAGAAGGCGCGGCGGGGCGCCTTCACCGGCGGGGATTTTTATAGCACGATCGGGTCACCGCGCCGGGGGCGCGGAATGACCAATGACCAATGACCAATGACGCCAAACGGTTTTTTTAGGTGGTGGATTTAACCGCGAAGGGTGCGAAGGACGGAAAGGGGGGCGGAGTTTTTGCCCACGAAACACACGAATTACACGAAAGTCGGAGGGAGGAGTTTTGGTCACAGAGGGCACGGAGGATGCACAGAGTGTCACAGAGGACGGAATTCGGAGGATGAAGCGGGCGTCGATGTTGAGGGAGCTGCGGTCGGCGGAGAAGGTGGGATGGGTGGCGAGCAAGGCGAGGCGGCCGGCGGCGAGGGAGGGCGAAGATCGAGGCGGCGCGCGCGGTCGCGCCGAAGCAGGTGCGCGGGGAATTCAGGCTGGAGGACGGGCGGGTGCGTTACGCGGAGCAGGGGACGTTTTCGGAGGAGCGTTGCGGACGTTACGAGGCGTTGCTGCCGCTGTTGTGTGATCTGGCGGATGTGGCGGAGGTGGAGGCGTCGATGGGATGACGGGGGCGGGGTTGACAGCGGCGGGACGAGCTTGATCGTTCATGGCGTATGAAACGTGCGAGCGCTGTTGTTTTGTTTTGGTTGTTAATGGTCACGACCGGTTGGGCCCAGGATGAGGGGGCGGCGGTGACTTCGTCGACGACCGCATCGCCGGAGGCAGCGGCGACGACGCAGCAGGCGGCGGACAACACGGCGGCCGTGGCTGCGGTGGTGGCGAAAGGGGACGTCATCATACGTCCGCCGCAAATTTTGGAGCATCTGGTGGATATGGTGCTGGAGTTGTGCGATGTGCGGACGTCGGGCAACACGTGGCAGCGCTACCTGATCGCGGCGGGGTTGCTGGTGGGATTTTATCTGTTGCGCCGGGTGATCACCACGATCTGTTTCGCGTTTTTGCGGAAGCTCGCCGCGACCACGAAGTCGACGTTTGACGACCGGTTGCTGCCGGCGCTGGAGCCGCCGGTGGCGACCTTCATCGCGTTGTTCGGGATATTCGCGGCGTTGAAGGTGCTGAAGTTTTCGGTGGAGACGGACCTGATGATCAGCGCGGGTGCGACGGTGGCGTTTTCGTTGAGTTTTTTCTGGCTGCTGGTGCGGGCGGTGTCGGCGCTGCTGGATCATTTGCAGGCACTGGCGACGGCGCGGCAGGCGGGGCTGGCGGCGTTCATGCCGTGGATCAAGAAAGGCGTCATTACGTTCCTGATCATTTTCGGGGTGTTGATGACGTTGCAGAGTCTGAACTTTGACGTGAAGGCGTTGCTGGCGGGGCTGGGTATCGGCGGGCTGGCGTTTGCGCTGGCGGCGCAGGATACGATCGCGAATTTATTCGGAGCGGTGGTGGTGGCGGTGGACCAGCCGTTCAAGCTCGGCGAGTTTGTGCGCATCGGTTCGTTTCTGGGGGCGGTCGAGGACATCGGGCTGCGTTCGACGCGGCTGCGGTCGATCGACAAGTCGCTGATCGTGATTCCGAACAAGACGGTGGCGGCGGAGGCGGTGACGAATCTTTCGCGCTTCACGCAACGGAGAAACGAGCAGGTGATCGGGCTGACCTATGACACGCCGGCGGAGCAGATGGATGCGGTGGTCGAGGAGATCAAAGGGATCATCAAAGCGGAGGATCACATCGATCCGGAGTCGGTGATGGTGTTTTTCCGCGACTACAGTACGTCGTCGCTGGATATCTGGATTGTCTATGTTTCCAAAGACGGGGATTTCCAGCATTTCATGCGGACGAAGCAGCGGATCAATTTGAACATCATGCGGGCGGTGCAGGCGCGCGGGTTGTCGTTCGCGTTTCCGACGCAGACGGTGGAGTTCGGCGAGAGCGCGGCCAAGGCGTTGGCCGCGCGGCGGGATGTGCAAGGTGCGGGTGGTGCGTGACGACGGGTAACTTTAAGCCCGCGGGGGCGTCGCTTGACGTGTCCCGCCGCGGGTTTATTGATTTTATTTCAGCTATGACCACCCCCTCTACGCTCAGTTTTTTCTTCGGGCTGTGTTTGGTGTCCGTCGGAGCCCGTGCGGCCGTGTCGCTGGACGGGCTGGCGAGCGAGTCGCCGTTCATGCCAAAGGCGGAGGAGGAAGTGGCGGCGCCCGTGGTGACGGAGAATGCGGCGGTGGAGTTTCGCGGCATCATTTCGACGAAGGAAGGGGTGTTTTTCGGGCTGTATGACCGGACGCGCAACCTGGCTTCGTGGGTGAAGCAGGACGAAAAAGGCGCGGATTTCAACGTGCGGTCCTATGATGCGGCGAGCGAGAGGGTGACGGTGGATTATCAAGGGCAGAAATACACGCTGCCGTTGTCCATGTCCAAGGTGTCCACGGCGGTGTCGACGCCCGTGCCGGTGGTGAACATGCAGCCGGCGGGCGGCAACCGGGTGGTGGCGGTGCCGGGTGTGCGGGTGGATGATCAACGCCGGTTGGAATCGGTGGCGGCCGAAGTGAGGCGCCGCCGGGCCTTGCGGCAGGCGGCGGCCGCGGGGACGCCGGCGCCCGCGACGCAAACCACACAAGCGCCCAAGTGAGTGCGCCCGCGGGCACGGCCGCCATTTTGCCGGGCGCGGAGCCGGTCTCCAACGCGAAGTTGGTGCGCCGCATGTTCGGACTGGCGTGGCGTTACCGGGCGCGTTGCGTGCAGGTGGTGATGTTACAGCTGGTGTTGCTGACGCTGGGTCTGAGCGGGTTGAGCCTGACGGGACTCGGCATCGACTACATCGGATGGGTGCTCGGGCAGCGCGGGGAAGGGCGGGAGGTGGCGTTTCCGCAGGCGAAGTTCGGACTGCAGTTGCCGCAGGGATGGGAGCCGTTGCAGGTGCTGTTGTTGATCGCGGGCTGCATCCTGGCCTTCGCGGTGATGCGGGCGGTGTTGAATTTTATCTACACGGTTTCGATCAACCGACTGGTGCAGCAGCGGCTGGTGGTGGATCTGCGCGGGGAAGTTTACGACAAGCTGCAGAAGTTGAGCTTCCGGTTTTTTGACGGGAACACGACGGGGTCGATCATCACGCGGGTGACGGGGGACGTGCAGGCGGTTCGGATGTTTGTGGACCAGGTGATGATCCAGAGCGTGATCATGGTGATCTCGCTGACGATCTACGCGGTTTACATGACGAGCCTGCATCCGGGGCTGACGCTGGCGTGTCTGGCGACGACGCCGGTGCTGGCGGTGATGTCCGTATTGTTTTCCCGATACATCCAGCCGCGTTACAAGCAGAGCCGGGAGAAAGTGGAGACGATGGTGCAGTATTTCGCGGAGAGCATCCAAGGGGTGCAGGTGACGAAGGCGTTCGGGCGGGAGCAGGAGGACCGCGAGGCGTTTGCGCGGAAGAATCGCGACGTGTTCGAGCATCAGCGCGGGATCTTCTGGCGGGTGAGTTTGTTTTCCCCGTCGGTGGGATTTCTTACGCGCATCAACATGATGGTGCTGCTCGGTTACGGCGGTTGGCTGGTGATCAACGGGCAGCTTCCGCTGGGCACGGGGCTGGTGGTGTTCGCGGGGTTGCTCGACCAATTTTCGGGGCAGGTCAACCAAGTGGCGACGCTCGTCAACAGCGTGCAGCAGTCGCTGGTCGGCGCGCGGCGGGTGTTTGAGATTCTGGATGCGCCGGTGGAAGTGAGCAGCGCGCCGGACGCGCTGGCGCGCAAGCGGCTCGGCGGCGACGTGCGGTTTGAGCGGGTGTCGTTTGCGTATGATGAGGGGGACCCGGTGTTGCAGGACATCGAACTGGAGGTGAAGTCCGGCCAGTGCGTGGCGATTCTCGGGGCGACGGGTTCGGGGAAGAGCACTCTGATGAGTTTGATTCCGCGCTTCTACGATCCGACGGCGGGGCGGGTGTTGATCGACGGCGTGGATGCGCGGAAGTTGAGGCTCGATGATTTGCGGCGCGGCATCGGCATCGTTTTCCAGGAGAGCTTTTTGTTTTCGAACACGGTGGCGGCGAACATCGCGTTCGGACATCCGGACGCGACGCGGGCGCAAATCGAGAAGGCGGCGCGGATCGCGGCGGCGCATGAGTTCATCCTTGGTCTGCCGAAAGGCTACGACACGGTTTTGGGCGAAAGCGGGAACACGCTCTCGGGCGGGCAGCGACAGCGCCTGGCGATCGCGCGGGCGGTGCTGCTGGAGCCGGCGATTTTGTTGTTGGACGATCCGACGGCGGCGATCGACAGCGAGACGGAGCACGAGATTTTCCAGGCGTTGGAGAATGCGATCGAAGGGCGGACGACCTTCATCGTGGCGCATCGGTTGAGCACGCTGCGCCGGGCGGATTTTATCATTGTGATGGAAGACGGGCGCATCGTGCAGCGCGGGACGCATGCGGAGCTGATGCGCGTGCCCGGGCCGTATCTGCGCGTGGCGGATCTGCAACTGGTGGACCGGGACGACGCCTCGGCGTTGTTGCGCGAAAAGGAGGGGCACCGGTGAGCCTGCGTGATTCAACCCGGAAACCGGCGCCGGCACCGACGCCCTCGGGCCGGCCGCTTGCGCTGGTGCAACGGGTGCGCGACGAGGAACCCGAGGCGGAAGTGAAGCCGCTCGACTGGGGCATCGTGAGCCGCCTGATCGGCTACACGCGCCCCTTTGCGCGCAAGAGGAACTGGTTGATCATTCTGACGGTGTTGCGGGCGGGGCAGCTGCCGGCGCTGGCGTGGATGACGGCGCTGATCATCGCGGGACCGATCTCGCGCGGCGAGTTGTCGCCGCTGTTTTGGTGGATCGCGGGCTACGCGGTGCTGGCGCTGCTGACGGACGGATTTTTCCACTTCCGGCAACGCTTCGCGCTGGAGATCGGCGAGGCGGTGGTGAGCCGGATGCGCGCGGATATTTTCGACCATGTGAGCCGGATGCCGATGAGTTTTTTCCACCGGGTGAAGCTCGGGCGGATCCTGAGTCGCGTGACCAGCGACGTGGAGTCGCTGCGGGTGGGCATCGAGCACGTGTTTTTCGTGGGCATCGTGCAACTCGGGCAGATGGTGTTTTCGGCGGCGGTGATGGCCTACACGGACTGGGTGCTCTTCCTCGTGGTGCTCGGGCTGGCGCCGGTGCTGTGGGGGTTGAACAATCATTTCCGCGCGCGGCTGAGCCGCGACACGCGGGCGCAGCAGGAGAGTTTCAGCCGGGTGACGGCGACGCTGGCGGAATCGATCAACGGCATCCGCGTGACGCAGGGATTTGTGAGGCAGCAGACGAACGCGGGGCTTTTCCGCAGCCTGCTAGCGGACCATTCGCGCTACAGCATGGGGGCGGCGCGATCGTCGGCGATCCTGCTGCCGCTGCTGGAACTCAACAGCCAGTTTTTCGTGGCGATCCTGCTGATGCTCGGCGGGTGGCAGGTGTTGAGCGGGCAGGTGGAGATCGGGGTGCTGATCACGTTTTTTCTGTTCGCGAATCAATTTTTTGCGCCGTTGCAGGTGCTGGGGAATCTTTACAACCAGGCGCTGGTTTCGATGGCGGGGGCCGAGCGGGTGTTCCAATTGCTGGACACGAAGCCGGACTGGGAAGATGCGAAGGACGCGGTGGAGCTGCCGGATCCGCGGCTGAATCCGGCGGACGCGGCGGCGGCGGCGCTGGCGCGAGGCACGCGGGTGGAGTTTCGCGGAGTGTCGTTTGGCTACGATGTGGCGAAGCCGGTGTTGCATGACGTGAGTTTCACGGCGGAGCCGGGGCAGATGATCGCGCTGGTGGGACACACGGGCAGCGGGAAGAGCTCGATCATCAATCTGGCGGCGAAATTTTATCTGCCGACGGCGGGCGAGGTGCTGGTGGACGGACGGGAGATCCGCACGTTGACGAGCCGTTCGCTGCACAGGCAGGCGGGGATGGTGCAGCAGCATAATTTTCTCTTTGCGGGCACGGTGCTGGACAACATCCGCCACGGGCGGCCGGAGGCGGGCGAGGCGGAGGTGCGCGCGGCGCTGGAGAAACTCGGTTGCACGGACATGTTCGAATCGCTGCCACACGGGCTGGCCACGGTGGTGGGCGAGCGCGGCGGCGGCATCTCGACGGGGCAGCGGCAGCTGGTGTGTTTTGCGCGCGCGCTGCTGGCGGACCCGCGTCTGCTCATCCTCGACGAGGCGACGAGCGCGATCGACGCGCTCACGGAGGCGCGCTTGCAGCAGGCGCTGGTGACGCTGCTGGCGGGGCGGACGAGCTTCGTGGTGGCGCACCGGTTGAGCACGATCCGGCAGGCGGATCTGGTGCTCGTGCTGGACCGCGGGCGCATCGTGGAGCGCGGAACGCACGAGGAACTTTTGTCATTGAAAAAGCACTACGCGGCGTTGCACGAGCAGTTCACGCGCATGGGGGCGGCTTGAAGCGGTCCGCGTGAATTGCGCAAGTTTTAAATTTTACCTAGGTAAAACGGGAATTTACCTCTGAAAATAGGCATTGCTTTCGGGCCGCGCCGGCCTAATTCCAGAAACCGCTATGGCAAAAAAAACCGCTCGCAAACCCAACGCTGCATTCCTCAAACCCGTCCAGCCCGATGCCGTCCTTTCGGTGATCGTTGGTTCGAAACCCCTTCCCCGCACTGAGCTCACCAAGAAGCTCTGGGAATACATCAAGAAGAACAATCTGCAGGACAAAAAAGTCCGCACGCAGATCAATGCCGACGACAAGCTCAAGCCCGTTCTGAACGGCAAGAAGTCCGTCAGCATGTTCGAGCTCACCAAGCTCGTCTCCGGCCACTTGGTCAAGTAAGGCCCGGTTCCGAACCCTGTTTCCACGAGCCGCCGCGCTGAAAAGCGCGGCGGCTTTTTTGCGGGTGCGCGCGGAGCGGTGGGTCGATGGTGCGCGCCCGGTGAGGGGGCTATAATTCGCACGGGTTCTGGGGTGTGTTGCCGGTTGCGTGGGAGCGGGAGCGGCGCGATTATGAATGGGTTGCATGGCAGTCCTGGCACGACGTCGTATATTCATCGCGGGTTGCGCGGCCATTTTTACGGCCGGGCTGGGGGGAGCCGTATGGACCTATCATCGGGCGGAAGAGCGCGAGCTGGCGGAGCTGATGGCGAACGCGCGGAGGTGCGCGGTGGCTTTTCAAGGAGGGGAGTTGTCGGTGCTGACGGGCACGCGGGCGGATCTGGAGAATCCGGCGTATGCCTCGGTGAAGGAGCGTTTGACGGAGCTGAGGCGGGTGCAGCCGAGCGTGCAGTTTGTTTATATTTTCAGGCCGCAGCCGGGAACGGGGAAGGTGGTGTTTCTGGCGGATTCGGAGCCGGCTGAGTCGGAGGAAATTTCACTGCCCGGGGATGAGTTTGCGGAGGCGCCGGAATCGCCGGGCTTGCAGAAAACGATCGCGACGGGGCTGCCGGCGACGGAAGGGCCGCTGCGGGATTCGTTCGGCGTGTGGATGACAGGGTATGCGCCGGTGCTCAACGGCGGAGGGGCGGGCGGGCCGGCGGACATCGTGGGGTTGGACATCGCTGCGGACGCGTGGCGGACGGTGCTGCTGGAAGAGTCGTTCCGCACGGCGCTCTACATCTGGCTGCTGGCGGGGGTGCCGCTGGTGTTGCAGGCGGTGTTGCGGGCGAGGAGCGCGCAGCAACGCATCATACGAAAACTTTCCGAAGCGGTGGAGCAGAGCCGGTCGGCGTTGATGATCACGGGAACGGACAGCCGCATCGAATACGCGAACCGCGGGCTGTGTGAACAAATTGGATACAGCAGTGCGGAGCTGCTCGGGCGGAACTGGAGGGATTTCCGGACCGACGAGACGCCGCCCGAATTGTTGGAAGACATGCTGGCTACGGTGCGGGCCGGGCGGGCCTGGGAAGGCGAGTGGGTGAACCGCAGGAAGAACGGGGAGTTGTATCCGGCGAGCGGCGTGGTGAGTCCGGTGACGGACGGGCGCGGGCGGATCATGTGTTTCATCACGGTGGTGCGCGACATGACGGAGGCGAAGCGGGCAGAGGTGGAGTTGAGGACGGCGAAAGAGCGGGCGGAGTCGGGGGCGCGGGCGAAAGGGGAGTTTCTCGACACGATGAGCCATGAGTTGCGCACGCCGTTGAATGGAATCGTGGGGTTCACAAGCCTGTTGCTGGACACGCCGCTGTCGCCGGAGCAGCGCGAATATGTGCAGACGGTGCGATCGAGCGGGGAGGCGTTGCTGCAATTGACGGGGGACATTCTGGATTATTCGCGGATGGAGTCGCGTCCGCCGCCGCTCGACGAGCAGCCCTGCGACGTGCGGGTGTTGATCGAGGAAGTGCTCGACCTGCTGGCGTGCATGGCGGCGCAGAAAGGACTCGTGCTCCTGCACCAGACGGGGCCGGAAGTGCCGGCGGTGGCGACGCTGGATGCGGGACGGTTGCGGCAAGTGTTGATGAACCTGGCGGGGAACGCGGTGAAGTTTACGCGGAGCGGAGAAGTGGAAGTGAGGGTGCGGGCGCGGACGATCGGAGAGGCGGGTGAGCCGGGATTGTGGCTGGATTTTTTGGTGCGCGACACGGGGCCGGGGATCGGGGAGGCGGATCAAAAGCGGTTGTTCGAACCCTTCACGCAGCTGGACGGATCGATCAACCGCCGGCACGGCGGGACGGGGCTCGGGCTGGCGATCAGCCGTTCGCTGGTGCGGTTGATGGGCGGGGAGATTTTGTTACGCAGCGAACTCGGGCGGGGCTCGGTGTTTCGTTTCAGCGTGCCGGCAAAGAACGGGCAGGCGCGCGTGGAGCCGCCGGTGCTGGCGGGGCGACGGGTGGGATTGGTGGTGCGCACGCCGGGATTGTTGCGGGAGTTGTTCCGCGTGGTGGCGGCGGCGGGGGGAGTGCCGGTGGCGTGCAGGCTGGAGGAGTTGTCGGCGGGCTCGGTGGAACTGGCGGTGGTGGATTGTGATCAAGGCGTGATGGCGCGGGTGCTGGAGTCGGCGGTGGACATCACGGAATGGCCGAAAGGTGCGGTGATCGGATTGGTGACGAGTGCGCAAGGGGCGGAGGACCGCCGGCATTTGCGGGGGATTTTCCAGACGATGCTGAACAAGCCGCTGCATCACGATGCGTTGGTGGCGACCCTGGCGACCCTGGCGATGCTGGCGGCGGGCGGGCGGGCGACGGCGACGGAGACGCAGGTGGTGAAGCGGCAGTTTGATCTGCGGGTGCTCATCGTGGACGACAATGCGGTGAACCTGCGGCTGTTGCAGGGAATTGTGACCGCGCTGGGCTGCCGGAGCGTGGCGGTGACGGGCGGGCGTGAGGCGTTGGACGCGCTGGCGAAAGACGGGCGGTTTGATCTGGTGATGCTGGATCTGCGGATGCCCGACATGGACGGGCTGGACGTGTTGCGACGCGTGCGGGCGGGGGAGGCCGGTGAGGCGGCGCGCGGGGTGTGGGTGACGATCGTGACGGCGGACACGCAGACGGACGCGCGGGAGATGCTGTTTGAATTGGGGTGCAACGATTTTGTGCCCAAGCCGATCACGCTGGCGAGTTGTCTGGAGGCGTTGAAGAGGCACCGGCACGAACGCCGGGCGTGAGGGCGCGGGTTGTGAAATCGGTGTAACTTGCGGCGGGGGAGGTTTCCCGGATTGCAGCGGGGATTATTATGCAAATTGGTCTTGTTTCTGCATGGGCAGAGTCCGGTCACACCTTGGCGACAGCGATTTTTACTTTGGCACCCTCATCCACCATCGACACCGCGACACTCTCCCGCCTGCCGGCGGAATTAACAGACATGCTGGTGCGTGAAAGCGCGCTGGACATGGCGCATCGCAAACTGGCCGAGGCGCGCACCGAGGTGCTTAACGACAAGGTCAGGCTGGAAGCGAAGACAGGGCTGCTGAAAGGATTTTCAGCGAAGGGAAGTATGGATCGGGAGACGGCGTTGAAGACGGTGTTCAGCCAGAAACTGCATTACGATTCCCAGATCAAAAAAGCCCAAAGCCTCACGGCGTTGCTCGCCAAGGAGACCGGGCGATGGCTGGAGTGTTATCTCAAAACCGGATCGCCGGAGTATGCGGCGGCGCTGGCTCCGCATGATTACGCCGAGGATTGGTCGAGGTTCAGTTATAATTTCGAGCTGCTCATCAAGTCGTTCCAGATGGGGCTGCAGGACATCACTGTTCAATATAAGCGCGAGAATCCGACCGGAGCTCCGTCGCAGTTGAGAAAGGATTCGATTCGCAAGCTGCTGCCGATCGCCCGGCAGATCGAAATCGATGTCGAGTTTTTCAACCGCATTCTCACCTACCAGGCGCGGCAAAAAGGCCGCAAGGCGACGTTGCATCCGGAATACAGCTGGGGCGAAACCACCGAGCAGCTTGCGTTGCAAACCGTGGAGACGGCACTGGGCACGTTGCATGAACTGCTCGCGGCCTGCGCCGGGTTCCTCACGAACCTGGGGCATGTGATCAATCGGGAGAAACAGGCCGCGGAGGAAAAGGCCGCGCGCGGACTCCAGCCGCCGGCCAGTTATCTGAAGGGTTGGTGGGAAGGAATAAGGCCGGTGGCGGCGCTGCGCGTGGAGGAAGAAAAATTGGCGGCGATCATCACCGAGACGGAGACGATGATCATGGACGGGGAATTTTCCGCGCGGTTCAACCGGCACATGGTGGAGACGATGCCCGCGAGTGAAGGGCAGGCCGCTCCGGAGAAACCCGCGACGACTGCCCCGATGTCGGTGTCTCCGCAAAGCGACGCCGAGCTGCGGGCGTTGAAGGCGAGACTGCAGGCCGAGCTGGAGGAAACGGCCAAAGTGAAGGCCGGACTGGCGGCGCGCGAGCGAACGTTGAGAGACAACGAGCAGGCGTTGCGGGACAACGAGCAACGGTTCGCCGAGAAGTGTCAGCGGGAGCAGGCCGCGCTGGAGGCGATGAAGGCCGGATTGGCGATGCGCGAGGAGGAGATCGTGATCAAGGCGCGGCAGGCGGCGGAGACGCAGGCGGAAGAGTTGGCGCGGCTTGAAGAGATGAAGGCGGAGCTGGCGGCGCGCAGTGCGTTTATTGAAGAGAGCGAGCAACGGCTGCTGAACAAAGGGCAGGAGCAACTCGAAGGGCTGGCCGAGCTGGAGCAGAAAGAAGAGGAGTTGATGACGACGAAGCGCGAACTCAATGCGATGCGCAAAGAGATGGGACTGCCGATGATTCCGCTGCGGGCGAAGCCGGTGGACGAGTTCGAGGAGTGAGAGGGGCGGCCGGGGGTGTTTTTCGGAGCGTGAGCCAGTGGCGGACTGTCGCTGTCGCTCGAAAAGCGGCCTACGTGGGGGGCTACAGGCCGAGGGCGTCCTCGATGGACTTGGCGGCGGTTTTGAGGATCTGAAGGCGGGCGTGGCGTTTGTTGTTGGCGGGGATGAGGTGCCAGGGGGCCGCGGGGGTTTCGGTGAGCGCGAGCATGTCGCCGACGGCGATCTCGTAGGCGTGCCACTTGCGGCGGTTGCGCCAGTCCTCGGCGTTGATTTTGTGCTGCTTGTAGGCGGTCTGTTCGCGTTCGCGGAACCGCCGGAGCTGTTCGTCGCGGCTGACGTGCAT
>CAMBLN010000081.1 GCA_945868215.1 Opitutus sp. GAS368 | reverse complement strand
CTCTTCGCCTACCTGCTGGCGTCCTTCGCCGTCTTCGGCGTGATGACCCACGTCGCAGGCGCCAACGACGCCGATCAGGATCTCGAACACTACACCGGCCTCGCCAAGTCGCACCCCTTCCTCGGCGCGATCCTCGCGATCGGACTCGGCTCGCTCGCCGGCATCCCCCCGCTGGCCGGCTTCATGGGCAAGCTCTTCATCTTCATCGCCGCCTTCAAAGCCGGACTCTACGCCCTCCTCGCCGTCGCCATCGTCGGCGTGGTGATCTCGATCTACTACTACTTCGGCTGGATCAAAGCCGCCTACTTCGAAACCTGGACCGCGCCCGTGCTCGAAGGCGAAACCGACACCCGCCCCGCCCGCACCCCGGTGAGTTTCATGGCCGGCGTGACCTTGGCCTCGCTGGCGGTCGCCACGATCGTCCTTGGCTTCTACCAAGGCGCCCTCGGCGAGTGGCTTCTGTCCAAGTAAGCCTTCCCGCTCCTTCAGCGCCGGGCCCGAAGCGCCCGGCGCTTTTTTGTGTTCAACCGACAAGCACTTGCCGTCGGGCACACAATCGGCTTTCTTTTCCTCAACGCATATGAGCCTGACCATTGAGCAAATCGTGGAAGAAACCCGCTCGTTGCCGCATGACGTGGTGATCGATCTTGTGGATCGAATTCTCTTGGCCGCTCATGGCGGGCAAACCGCTGGGCACGAAAAGGCATGGTCTGAAACCGTGCATCGCCGCATCGACGAGATTGAGAAAGGCACGGCCAAGTTGATCCCTTTGGACGATGCTTTGGCTGAAGCCCGCAAGCGTATCGGCCGGTGAATCGTGAGATTCATCACGAAGCGCAGGAGGAGTTTTTGGAGGCGCTTGATCATTATTTGGCGATCAGTCCCGGTTTGGGCGCACGCTTTTACGATGAGATCGAGCGGTTGATGACCGAGGTGTGTGCGAATCCACGTCGTTTCCGCCAATACGATCCGCCTGCCCGCCGACATCTGGGTGCTGATTTTCCGTATGCGGTCATTTATCTGGAACGTGGCGACCACGTCTGGATCGTCGCTGTCATGCCGTTGCGCCGAGAACCCGATTATTGGAAGCACCGGTTGGGCTGAATCAAACCAACGCTTGCCAACCCCCACGTGCTTCAATCCTCGCAGCCATGCAGGACTTGGCACACTCGATTGAAGACGCCGAACGCGCCGGTTTTGATCTCACGTTGGTGGACGAAAACCTGCGCCTGACTCACGCGGAGCGTGCGAGTCAGCACGATCAAGCCCTCGCCTTGGTGTTGGAGTTCGACCGAATCCGCGACGAACGAAATGCAAAATCCAAAGGGCTTACTGGCTGCACGTGAGTTGAAGGCCATGGCCGCCAAACTTGCTCCTTAGCTCCGTGTTGCGCCTTACGTAGGCCGCTTGTTTCCGTAACCCCATTTCCCTCCAAAATGGATGCGCTCCTGACGTAGTTGGGCGAACGTTGGATTAATGATTTTCGGAGGTTTGATGAAGTGTTCGTAGGCGAGCCGCATCTGTAGCGAGGCCTCGATAAAGTCCACGCCTCCTGATCCGGCTCCAAACACAGGACAGACCAAGCTCTCGATGGGCTTTGCGTCGTTCAGGTTGTGACGACGCACCTCGAGCAGTGTAGCCCACATCGCCAGATAGACGTAATCGGTCCCCGTGATATTCATCGGGATGCGCATGGTTGGCGTGTGTGCGACGAAGGGATGCTGCGTGTGGTTTGTCCGCACGATGAAGCACGTGCCTACCGGTTGCTCGCCCAGATAATCGCTCAAAATCCGTTCTTGGATTTTTGCCATGATCGGCTCCCCGAAATATTTCACGACGGCACGGTCTATCCCCGCGTCCATCAGACCAAAGGAGTTACCCGCTGTGGCCACACAGTCAAAGTGGGGAAGGGCTTCAAAATCTCCTTGAACGACTTCAACCACGGGGTGCAGGCGGAATTGCCAGCGCACTGTATCCATCAGTTCTTTTTCCCGTCCTATAAGTATTAAGCGTATTGCCATAGATGGCTGCATTGAAGGCGGTGTGATGGGATGCCAGGATCAGCGTATCCCTTGGAAAATTTGCGAAATCGGCACTCCAAATAACCAGAACTCGGTGGCTGTCGTGTCGTATTGAACGAGGGCCTCCGAACGGCAGTTGGTCAGTTCTGGTATTCCAGCTCAAAGCCGGCGGCGGTTTTGATCTTAACCGGTTTGCCCTGCTCGATGATCATGGTGGCGGGATAGGTTTCTCCGGCGACGGGCGTCAACGTTTTGATGTATTTGTCCTTTTCCGGGCCGACGAGCTGGCCGACGGTCACCGTGTTCACGCCTTGCTCCAGAAAATACTGTTCGGCCGCGGCGGAGAGTTGCCGGAGGTTGTTCAGAAGGGCCGTCTTTTGGGCGGGCGTGGGCGGCGTGACGGACGCGGTTTGCACACTTGATTTCTTCAGCGTGAGGATCGCGGTGACCTCGCCCTTGGTGAGCGTGAGCTGTCCGGTTTTATCGTCGTAGGATTTGACGGTATAGCCGGCGAACGACTGCCCGATTTTCACCCAGCGACCGTTGCCGGTGGATTTTTGGATCAACATCACTTCGGTCGCGTTGGTCGAAACCGTCGCGCCGGAGAAATCAATGTCGTCGGCTTGCGCCCGCAGCTGTAGCGGGAGGACTACCCCGACGATTACCATGACGAATCCCGGCCAGATGAACGGAGATTTCATGGGACGACGCTGGCCGCGAGCATCGCACAGGTCGAGACTCCAGAGTTCTCGTGCGGAGCTTGTTTAGCGACGGAGCCGGAGGACCAGAGGCAGCATCGCGAGGGGGGCGAGGGCTGAGATGGCGAGGCCCCAGTGGAGGTTGCTGTGGTCGGCGATCAGGCCGACGAGCCAGGGCATGAAGATGCCGCCGGCGTTGCCGAGGGCGGCGAGCGCGCCGAACATGCTGGCGCCGCCGGTGGGGTAGCGGTCGGCGGTGACGGCGAGCATCGTGGGCCAGAGGCAACTGCCGGTGAAACCGGCGAGGATGCAAGCGGTGAGCGCGAGCGTCGGGATGGGGAGAAAACTGCCGAGGAGGAAGAGGACGACGGTGCTGCCGCAGCTCCAGGCCATGAGTTGAAAGGCGTTGAAGCGGGTGCCGGCGAGGCCGACCACCATGCGTCCGAGGGCCATGGCAACGGAGAAGAGGAGAAGCGAACCGCCGCTGATCCACACGGGGAAACCGAGGGACGTTTCGGCGTAGGCGGGGAGCCATTGGGCCATGCCGAGCTCGGTGGCTCCGCCGAGGAAGATGCCGACGGAGGCGAGGACGAACCAGTATTGTTTAAAGAGGGAGCGGACGGAGGTGCGGACGCTTTCGTGCGGAAGGTCGGGGAAGCGCAGCGGGGCGAAGGCGATGAGCAGGCCGAGGGGGAGCGGGAGGAGGACGAGGCAGGAGCCGCGCCAGCCAAAGCCGGCGGCGAGGGCGAGGGAGCCGGCGAGCACGGTGACGGCGGCGCCGACGCAGTAGAAAGAGTGAAGCCAGTTGAGGGCGACTGCGCGGTTGGTGGGATTGAGTGCGGAGACGATTGGGCTGAGCACCATGTCGAGGACGCCGGAGCCGAGTCCGAGGGCGAAGACGGCGAAGAGGAGCAGCGTGTAGGTCGGGGCGAAGGCCATCGCGACTAGGCTGACGGCGATGAGAGCGAGGCCGAATTGGGCGAACGGTTTGGCACCGTGGCGGTCGGCGAGGGGGCCGGTGACGAGGATGCCGACGACGAGGCCGGCGAAGGCGACGGCGCCGAGGCGGCCGAGTTGTTCACCGGTGAGGCCGGTGGTGCCGCCGTAGGTCGTGCTGAGCGTGGTGAGGAAGACGGGCAGCAGGTTGAGTCCGATGGCGAGGCTCATCATCGCGCCGTAGCAGAGCAGCGTGAGGAGGCGGGCGCGGGTGGGGTCGGGGGCGGACATGGCGAAGGGATCAAGGAGCACGGGCGGTGTGCGTTGGCAAGGAGGGGGAATTTATAACCACGAAACACACGAAATACACGAAAGACGGAGGGGCGGAGTTGGGACACAGAGGCGGAAGGAGGGTGCACAGAGCGTCACAGAGGACGGAGAGGGCGACGGGGACGATCATGCAGGCTGGAAGCCTGCGCTACTTTGAGTAGGACTACGGGATGAGTTATACGATCTGGTGTAATGCGGCGTTGAATGAGCGGGCGGAGCGGTTGCTGGTGGACGGGCTGGAGGGGCATCGGGTGGTTTTTGCGAAGGAGCGGCTGGCGTCGGTGCTCACGGCGGGGAAGAGCGACGCGGGGATCGCGGAGGCGGACGTGGTTTTTGGTCAACCCGAGGCGGCGGAGTGTTTGCGGCGGGAGCGGATCAAGTGGGTGGCGGTGACGAGCGCGGGTTACGGGCGCTACGATACGCCGGAGTTTTTGGAGACGTGGAAGCAGCGCGGGGCGGTGTTCTCGACGAGTTCGACGGTGTTTGCGGAGCCGTGTGCGCAGCATGTGCTGGCGATGATGCTGGCGCTCGGGAGGCAGTTGCTGGAATCACATGCGGAGCAACTGGGCGGGAAGGAGTGGAAGTTTTTTGAGCGGCGGGCGGCGTCGGTGTTGATGAACGGGCAGACGGTATTGCTGCTTGGATACGGGACGATCGCGCGGCGGCTGACGGAATTGCTGGCTCCGTTTGGCATGAAAATTTATGCGGTGCGGCGGAAGGCGCACAGCGAGCGCGGGGTGTTTGTGATTTCGGAGGAGAGGGTGACGTCGGTGCTTGGGGAGGCGGACCATGTGGTCAATCTACTGCCGGATAATGAGGCGACGCGGAACTACGTGAACGCGCGGCGGCTGGGGGCGTGCAAGCCGGGGGCGCGGTTTTATAACATCGGGCGCGGGACGACGGTGGATGAGCGGGCGTTGGTGCAGGCGCTGGAGAGCGGGCGGCTGGGTGCGGCGTATCTGGATGTGTTTGCGGAGGAGCCTCTGCCGGCGTCGAGCGCGCTGTGGACGACGCGGAATTGTTTTATCACTCCGCACACGGCGGGCGGGCGGAGTGATCAGGATGTGGCGCTGGTGCGGCACTTCCTGGGGAACTTTGCGAAATTTGCGGGAGGGGACGCGGGGGCGATGGGGGATCGGGTGGTGTGAGCGTGAAAAAGCCCCTGAGGTTTTCAGGGGCCTTTCAAACCAATCGCCTGCAAGCAGGCTCCTACATTTTCGAACCATCGCCCATAAATGGGCTCCTACCTTTTACGGAGTGGAGGCGGGGACGGGTTGCCAGAAGTAGCGGCCGTTTTGGGCGTGGTCCCAGCGGATGACTCCGGCGGCCAGGATGGCAACGATGACGAGCGTCCAGACGAGTTTTTGGAAGCGGGCGGCTTCTTTGTCGGCGTAGGGATCGGTGAGGTCGCGTTTGGAGCCGGTCGGGATGATCGCGCGTTCGGTGAGCTTGGTGCCGAAGGGGATGTTGATCTTCACGCGTCCGTTGATGGCCCACCCGTTGGCTTCGAGAATGGGGCCGATGTTGCGCTGGCGAAGTTTGAGCCAGGCGATGAGCATCGACGGGCCGGAGATGACGGCGATGAGTCCGACGAAGACGAGGGGGAGCTGCCAGAAGGTGAGCTTGGCGAGTCCGGTGGCGATGGCGCCGAGGGCACCGCCGATCGCGCCGACGGCGACGCCCATGGCGGCGACGGTGCCGATGTCGATTTTCTTGGGTTCGCCGGGCTTGGGGGCGGCTTTGTCGGCGTTGGCGGTGGCCTCGGCGGCGAGGGTGAGTTTTTTGTTGGACTCGGCCTCGGCGGCGGCGGCGCGCTTGGCGACCTGTTCCTCGATGAGGCGGACGAACTTTTTGTAGGGCGAGAGGAAGGCCTGGCGGATGCTGATGGGGTTGTCGGCGATGCTGGTGATGGTGGCGTCCCAGTCGCGGCCCTGGCGGTCGTAGAAGATGCCGTTGCGGCCGACGAAGAGGTAGTCGCTGTCGCCGTTGGTGAAGCAGGCGGCGAGCTTGATCGGGGCTTCGCCGGCGCGTTTGCAGTCCACGTAGGCGATGAACGCCTTGCTCATGGCGGCGAGGGGCGAGGGGCCGGAGACCTTGATGCAGAACTCGGTGCTGCGGGTATCCAGGTAAAGGATACCGGCTTGGAAGTTGGCGTAGTGGTCGGGGGAGAAGAACTCGAAGAAGTTGACGAAGTTGTTGAGCAGGGCGCGGAAGTCGCGGGAGAAACGGAGGAGTTTCTCGACGGAGGTGATGGCGGTGAACTCGGGGTCGAGGGCCTTGTCCTTCGCGATGAGATCGAGGAGGGCGGCTTTCTGGTCGGCGGCGATGAGGGCTTTGACGCGGTCGAGTCCGAGTTTTTCGACGGCGTCGCCGCCCTTGGAGCCGGCCCAGGCCTCGAAGGCCGCGACCTTGGCCTTGAGGACGATCCAGTCGGCCTCGGTGAGGGAGGTTTTGGCGGCGCCGAAGACCGGGGTGACGGCGGCCTTGTGAAGCGCGGCGAGGGCGGCGGCCCAGGCGGGGTTGACGGCGGCGAGGAGCGGGAGGGGCTGGTCGGCGGCGATGCGGGCGAGCGGGAAGCCGGCGACTTCCTCGGCGGTGATGGACAGGTCTTTGGCGGCGAGGGCGAGGTATTCGGATTCGGAGCGGTTGAGGGCGGCGAGGGCGCGCCCATCGTAGGCGGCGAGGCGCGTGCGGGAGAAGTAGTCGTCGATTTTGGCGCGCACGGCCTGGATGGCGGCGAGGGCGGAGGCGGTGTCGGCGCCGAGGGCGAGGACGTCGGCGGAGGCGCCTTTTTCGGACCAGGCGGCGAAGGCGGTGAGGTCGGAGAAGAACGTGGCGATGCGGGCCTCGTCGACGCCGGAGGCGCCGGAGCGGTCGGTGGTGCCGCCGATGGTGCCGATGATGTCGGCGATGAGGAGGCGGAGGGAAGAGTCGGGGGTGGAGTCAGGGGTGATAACGCCGTCGCCGTTGAACGGGGTGGAGGCGAAGATGCGGGCGATGTCGGCGGCCTGGGCGAGGGTGATCTCGGAGGCGTCGGGCTGGCCGAAGTTGGCGAGGATGCGTTTGGCGGAGACGAGGGCGGATTTGCCCTCGGGGGTGGAGGTTTTGAAAGCGGAGAGCGGGAGGGAGTCCTTGCGTAGGAGAAGGACTCCGAGGTCTTCGAGGTGGAGGGCGGCCCAGTCGATGGCGGCGAGGAGCTCGGGGACGCGGATGCGTCCGTCTTTGTCGGCGTCGATGAGGGCGAGGGTTTTGGCGTCGAGTTCGAGGCCGTTGACGGGGCAGGAGAGGGCGACCCAGAGTTTTTGGTCGAGGTCCTTGAGGGCGAGGAGGTCGGCGCCGGATTCGATGGCGACTTGATCAAGACCGCCGATGCGGAAGAATTTCCAGACGTGTGAGGAGGCCATGTGGTGTTGGGTCGTTGTAGGAAGGAGGATCGGCGGAGTATTGCGGGGGGAAGAAGTAGCGCAACTGGTTTGGTAAGTTAGGGAACGGAGTTTTTGCCCACGAAACACACGAAAAGACACGAAAAACGGAGGGGCGGCGGAGGTGACCGTGTGCCGGAGGGGAACAGGCAAGAGTAACCCAATAGGTTACTCTTGGCTTGGGGCGGGGGCGGGTTTGGGGCGGGAGACGCGGTGGAGTTGCCAGCCGTTCCAGAGGTTGTGCCAGAGGATGTAGCAGGCGGGGCCGAGGGCGATCAGCGGGCTGGCGTAGGCGAGGGCGATCCAGAGGGTGAAGCTGGTGTTTTTTTGGCCGAGGGACTGGCTGGCTTCGGCGGCGTGGTGGCGTCCGCCGATGAGGCGGCCGAGGGCGAAGTTGGCGATGCAGATGGCGAGACTGACGAGGGCTATCTCGACGAGGATGGTGCGGGGGGCGTCGGATTGCGTGCGGACGAAGTGGGAGGCGTTGGCCATCACGAGAAACAAGGTGAGCATCCAAGCACCGAAGGAGACGTCGCGGAGGCGGGCGGGCCATTGCGTAGCGGCCGGATGGATACGGCGGACGGCGAGCGCGAGGAGGAGCGGGGCGAAGATGAGAAGGGCGACGCTGCCGGCGACGCGGGCGAAGAGCGTGGCGTCGATGGAGCCGAGGACGGCGGGGAGCAGGAACGGGAGGAGGGCGGCGATGGAGAGGTTGGTGAGGATGAAGGAGGCGGTGACGTAGGCGACGTCGCGCCGCATGAAGCTGATGATGACGGGTGCGGCGGCGGCGGTGGGGGCGATGCCGGCGAAGAAACCGGCGAGGGCGACGTCGCGGCCGCCGACGAAGTGGCCGAGGGCGTAACCGAGAAGGCCCATGAGGAGATTGGCCGCGAGGAGCCAGGCGTGGCTGCGTTGGAGCGTCTGGCGGGTCCACGTGGTGCCGAGGAATACGAGGAAAAGCATGCCCATGATGAGCCACTGGATCGCGGGGGAGAACGCGTGGGCTTGCGGGATCAGCGCGCCAAGGAGGAAGGCGATGACGATGGCGGCGGTGCGGGCGAGGCCGGTGAACATGGAGCCGGCAGTGTTAAGGGGCGGGAGTTTTAACGCAAAGACGCAAAGACGCGGAGATGGATTGGAGCCGAGCTCGGAAAGATTGGCCGCAAAAAGGCGCAAAAGACGCAAAAACAAGGCGCTGAGGGGGGGGCCAGGCCCCGGGACCTTGAATGGAGAGAAGATGTTTAGCGGCCGGAGAGGTCGAGGCGGCTGGCGCGGGTGTTGTTGGCGGGGACGGCGTCGGTGACGCCGGGAGGATTTTCGAGGAGGGTGCGGATCGTGAGGACGGAACCGGGTGGAACGGGGACGGGGAAGGTGGCGGAGTGTCCGGCGGGGAGCTCGGGGAGAGGGTGATGGGTGGTTTGATTGTCGACCGTGGCGACCAGGACAAGACGCGCGGCGGGGGAGGAGCCGCGGTTTTGGATGACGACGTCGAGGGAGCCGGTTGCGGGATTGTAGTGATGACTGGATACGGCGGTGTCGTGGCGGGCGGGGTTGTCGCGGGCGAGGACCCAGCCGAGGTTGAGGACGCCGCCGCCGTAGTCGGGGTCGGCGCCGGCGGGACCGGCGTCGTCGGCGTGGGTTTTGAGGATTTCCGCGGCCTGCGCGGGGGTGAGACCCGGTGACTGGGAGAGCAGGGTGGCGAGGGCGCCGGAAACGACGGGGGCGCTGGCGGAGGTGCCGCTGAAGAGCACGCGTTCGTTGGCGAGGCCGGCGGCCTGGAGGCCGACGCCGGGGGCGGTGAGGGCGAGCTGGAGTCCGGAGTTGGAGAAGGCCGCCTGGCGTCCGGCGGCGTCGGTGGCGCCGACGGAGACGACGCGGGGTTCGGCGGCGGGCCAGACGAGGCGGGTGGCTCCGTCGTTGCCGGCGGCGGCGACGATCACGGAGCCGCGTTCGGAGGCGTAGGTGACGGCGCGGTCGAGGGCGGCGGAGGAAGAGTAGCCGCCGAGGCTGAGGTTGATGATCTGCGCGCCGGCATCGACGGCGGCGACGATGCCCTGGACGACGGTGAAGAGGTCGCTTTTTCCGTCTGTATTGATGACCCGGATACTGAGGAGGGTGGCGGCGGGGGCGACGCCGGCGGCGTCGGGGGAGGAGCCGGCGGCGAGGGAGGCGACGGCGGTGCCGTGGAGGCCGGCGGCGCCGGTGCCCGCGTAGCCGAGTCCGATGTCCTGGTAGCGCAGGCGGGCTCCGAAGGTGGGGTCGGGGAGGGCGCCGCCGTCGAGGATGGCGATGGTGACGCCGCGGCCCCAGGCGGAGGTGTCGGTGCCCGGGGCGACTCCGAGAGTGGCGAGGAGGGTGTTGCCGACGGGGAGCTGGAGTGCGGCGGGGCGTTCGGGGGGCGCGGGGGGCATTTCGACGAAGGCGTTGGCGGAGACGCCGCCGTAGTCGGCGGCGCGGGCGACGAGCTCGGCGGCGAACGTATCATAGGCGCGGATACGGACGCGGACGAGGTTGAGGGCGTCGATGCGGCCGTCGACGGTCACTCCGGTGACGGCGGCGCGGGCGAGGAAGCGTTGATAACCCTCGGCGGTTTTGAAGAGGAGGACGGCTTCGCCGGGGCGGACGGAGGCGTGGTTGAGGCGGGTGGAGAGTTTGAGGGAAAGGTCGGCGACGGTGGCGGCGGCTTGCGCGAGGTTGCCGGTGTCGGGGTCGGCGGAGGACGGTGCGGAGAGGGTGCGGCGGAGAGGCGGGGTTTCGTCGGCGGGCGGGGTGGCGACGGAGGGCGCCGGGGCGGACGCGGGGCGGTGGGTGAGAAAGAAGAGGGTGAGCAGGATGAGGAGGAGACCGCCGGCGATGAGGAGGAGGGAGTGGGGGCGGGAGCGGCTCATGGGCGGGGGCGGTGAAATCCGGTGGAGGCAACGGTGCGCACCGGCGGGGAAAGTTCAATGGCTAGACGGAGTCGAAACGGGGTCGCGCGAAGGAGGCGAAGGGCGCGAAGGTTCGGAGCGGGCATAGGTGACCAGACGCGGGAGAGCGTGGACGGGTTTCAGGAAAGGTGAGGTTGCGGAGGGTGGTCGGGTGATGGCAGCGTGCAGGGATGAAAACCCTGTTGTTGTGGATGATGGCGTTGAGTTTGGGGACGGCGGTGGCGGCGGAGAAAGGCGGAGCGGTGACGCAGTGGTCCACGATCGACGCGCTGCTGAAGGGGCATTTTTACGGGGCGGCGACGCTGGCGGAAGTGAAGACGCACGGCGACTTCGGGCTGGGGACGTTCGAGGGGTTGGACGGGGAGTTGTTGTTGCTCGACGGCGTGGTGTATCGGGTGGACGAGCGCGGCAAGGTGACGCTGCCGGCGGACGAGACGACGACGCCGTTTGTGGCGGTGGCGACGTTCAAGGCGGACATCAAGCTGGAGGTGCCGGCGGGGTTGACGCTGGCCGAAGTGCAGGCGCGGGTGGACGCGGTGCTGCCGTCGAAGAACGTGTTTTATGCGATCAAGGTGACGGGGAAGTTTTCAGAGGTAAGGACGCGCAGCGTGGGGGCGCAGGCCGAGCCGTATCCGACGCTGGCGGAGGTGGTGAAGACGCAGGCGTTGTTCACGTTGACTGGGACGGAGGGGACGCTGGTGGGGCTGTGGTGTCCGGCGTTTGCGAAGAGTTTCAACGTGCCGGGGTATCATTTCCACTACATCGACCAGGCGCGCACGGGGGGCGGACACGTGCTGGGGCTGGTGACGGGCGAAGGCGTGCGCGTGGAGGTGGCGGCGTTGCGCGAGTTTGTCGCGAAGCTGCCGGCGTCGGGGAAATTCGATGCGCTGGATCTGAGCGGTGACAACTCGAAGGTGTTGCACGCGGTGGAGTCGGAGCGGAAGTGACCGCGCGCCGTGGCGCGCGGAATGACCAATGACCAATGACCGACAGCGTTCGGAGAACGCGGGTCAACTTTGGGTCAGAGGGTCCAGTCGATGGGGGGGCGGTTGCGGGAGACGAGGAGGGTGTTGGCTTGGGCGAAGTGGTGGTTGGCGGCGAATTTTTGGTCGGGGGGGAGGCGGTTTTGGGCGAGGGGCGACGGGTGTTGGTCGGCCAGGACCATGTGGCGGGACGTGTCGATGTGGGGGCGGGCGGAGGCTTCGGCTTTGCCGCCCCAGAGCATGAAGACGACGAAGGGTGACTCGGTTTGGATGGTGCGGAGGATCGCTTGGGTAAACGCCTGCCAGCCGAGTTTGGCGTGGCTCATGGGTTCGCCGGAACGGACGGTGAGAATGGTGTTGAGAAGCAGGACGCCTTGACGGGCCCAGGGTTCGAGGTGTCCGTGGGCGGGAGCGCGCCAGTCGGGGAAACTGCGGGCGAGGGAGGCGTAGATGGCTTTGAGCGAAGCGGGGATTTTGGCGGTGGGCGGAACGGAGAACGAGAGGCCGTGGGCGTTGCCGGGGGTGGGGTAGGGGTCTTGTCCGAGGATGACGACTTTCACGTCGGCGGGAGCGACGAGGGCGAGGGCGCGGAAGAGGTTTTCGCGGGAAGGAAAGACGTCGGAGGTCGCGTAGGCTGCGGAGACGGCGGTCATTAAGGCGGCGAATTGTTCGCGGGTGTAGCCGTGGTTGAAAACGGAGTGCCAGGCGGGGGGGAGAAGATCGTAGAGAGGCGTGGTCACGTAGTGTAAGCGGAAGAGCATTTTGGGGGCGGCGAAATTCCCAAGCCTGTTTTAATTGCAGATGGCGCAGATGATTCAAAACACAGAAATGTGCTGTGGATGTTCAGTTGAGCTGATCTTCAGTCAGTTAAGGAGAAGTGCGCTTGCAGTAAGTGGTAACGTGAATCTACGGTCGAATCCATGGCTACTATTCCTGCTAAGGTTCAGACGCGCATCAAAGAAGCCCTCAAACGCTTTAAACCTGTAATCGAACAGGCCAAGGCTCGCGATATTGGCGAGGCGGATACATCGACTTTGGTTAAAGATATTTTAGCCGAACTTTTCGGCTACGACAAATACACGGAGATTACGGCAGAGTATCAGATTAAGAGCACCTATTGTGATCTCGCGCTTAAAGTAGATGGAAAGCTGGCCCTGCTCATTGAGGTCAAAGCGATCGGACTTGAACTGAAGGAAACCTATGTGAAGCAGGCCGTGGATTATGCGGCGAATCAGGGAATCGAGTGGGTCATTCTGTCGAATGCGGTGACGTGGCAGATCTACAAAGTCGGGTTTGGTAAACCGATTACCAATGACTTGTTGATGACGCTCAACTTTCTCGCGCTAGATCCAAAATCGGATTCCGACATCGAGTCACTTTATTTGCTGAGTCGCGAAGCGCAGGGAAAGTCTTTGCTCGATGAATACCACGAGCAAAAGCAGGCGCTCAGTAAGTATTGCATTGGAGCTCTGCTTTTGACCGAACCGATTTTATCGGTCGTTCGTCGTGAGCTGAAACGACTATCCCCGGATGTGAAGATCGAGTTAGCGGAGATACAGGCGGTTATCTCTCAAGAAGTCATAAAGCGTGAACTTCTCGAGGGAGATAAGGCTGTTGATGCGAGTAAGAAAATTACCCGTGCTGCTAATCGTGCCTTGCGTGCGAAGACAGAGAAAGCAGAGCCTTCCGTTGTTACGCCTGCAGTCGTCGTCACGCCGCCACCAGCGACCTCGGTTTAATAGTTTAGGCGTGATTGGGAACTCCATGAGCGTGTTACGCTCTGTGGGTTGGCTATGGATCTGACTTCGGGGTGTCCGTTTTGGCCGGTTAAGAATGGGTTGATTGCGGATTATCCACCGTTGGGGGACGACGTGTCGTGTGATGTCGTGGTGATCGGGGGCGGGATTACGGGGGCGTTGGTGGCTTATCATCTCGCGGATGCGGGCGTCGATGTCGTCGTCGTGGACAAGCGCGACATGGGGACGGGGAGCACGGCGGGGAGCACGGGGTTGCTGCAATATGAGATCGATACGCCGCTGCATCAGCTCATCGGCATGGTGGGCGAGGATCATGCGGTGCGGAGTTATCTGCTGTGTCGCGACTCGCTCAAAAAAATCAAACGGCTGACGAAGCGGATCGGGGATCCGTGCGGGTTTGAAGAGCAGGAGAGTCTTTATCTGGCGAGCACGCGGCGGGATGTCGGCGGGTTGAGAAAAGAATACGAGGCGCGGGAAAAGCACGGGCTCGATGTGGCGTGGTGGGATCGGGAGCGGATCGCGGCGGAGAGCAGCTTGCCACACGAGGCGGCGATTTGGTCGGGGGATGCGGCGCAGATCGATGCGTATCGGTTCACGCATTTTCTGTTGCTCGCAGCGCAGAAAAAGGGGGCGCGTCTTTTTGATCGGACGCGGGTGACGAGCCGCGTGGTGAAGGCGCGCGGGGTGGAGTTGCGCACGGAGCGGGGGACGAAGGTGCGGGCGAAAAAGCAGGTGATCGCGACGGGTTACGAGGCGCAGGAGTATCTGCCGGAGAAGGTGACGGAGATGGCGAGCACGTATGCGCTGGTGAGCGAGCCGTTGGACGAGTTGGTGGGTTGGCCGGGCGGGCGGTTGATTTGGGAGACGGCGCGGCCTTATTTTTATCTTAGGACGACGGTGGACGGACGGGCGATCATCGGGGGTTATGACGAGCCGTTTCGAGATCCGCGGGCGCGGGATGCGTTGTTGCCGGCGAAGACGGCGGCGTTGGTGCGGAGGTTCCGGCAGCTGTTTCCGAAGATCACGTCGTTTGAGTGCGCGTATGCGTGGACGGGAACGTTTGGCGGGACGGAGGACGGGTTGCCGTATATCGGGGAGCATGCGGCGAGGCCGCATACGTATTTCGCGCTTGGATACGGCGGGAACGGGATCACTTACAGCGTGATCGCGGCGGAGATCATCCGGGATTTGTTTTTGGGGAAGGGGAACGGGGCTGCGGAGATTTTCCGGTTTGGGCGGTGAGGGAGTGAGGGTGAGGGGCGGAGGGCGGAGTTTTTAACGCAAAGACGCAAAGGTCGGACGGGAAGGGCGCAAAGGTTGAGGCATTAAAAAGCCGCCACCGGTTAGATACCATGACGGCGACAAGTGGGGATCGGTGATCCAAACTCGTCAGCCGTATGAATACCAAAAACAACATCGGAAAGCAGGTTAAACGCGTGCTCGAAAGCAAGAGTGCGCAGGTGAAGCTGGGCATCGACCAACACGCCCGCGA
>CAMBLN010000080.1 GCA_945868215.1 Opitutus sp. GAS368 | reverse complement strand
ATCCCGACATGCTGCCGTGGATGCATGCGCCGTTGTCCGACTCGGGCAAAATCATGCTGCTCGTGGAGAAACTCGCCGAGGTCATCGGCAGCGGGCACAAAGTCGTCATCTTTTCCCAGTTTGTGATGCTCCTGGATCGCGTGCGCGCGGCGCTGGCGGAACACTTCCCCGACCTGCCGCGCTACGAGCTCACCGGCATGACGCTAGACCGCCTGAAGCCCGTGCAATCGTTCCAGAACGCCGACGGCGCGGCGGCGATGCTTGTGTCGCTGAAGGCCGCCGGCACCGGCATCACTCTTCATGCGGCGGATTACGTTTTTCTGCTCGACCCGTGGTGGAACCCGGCGGTGGAGGCTCAGGCGGTGGACCGTGTTCACCGCATCGGACAAAAGAGCACGGTGTTTGTTTATCGCATGGTCACGGCCGGCACGATCGAGGAACGCATCCAGGCGCTGCAGGCATCGAAGAAGGATTTGTTCAACAAAGTCGTGGGCGGTCTCGGGGGTGATTTCGACCTGAGCCGGCATTTCTCGTCTCTGAACGAACTGGTGCAGCTCACGAGTGCGCAGGAAGAAGTCGATCCTGTTACGTAATTTTGACGAACAGGTTAAAAACCTGCCGAAAATTAGGGTTATGACGGTTCCGTAACATAACCGCCACGAAACCGTAACAATCGCCTGCCAATCTAGGGTGACTGAAACGCACGCGAGTGTGGATCAGTCAACACACCAAAAACCCAAGAACATGGCTACAAAATCAATCAAATGGCTCGCGCTGCTCGGCGGCGTGACGCTCGCCGCATCCGTAGCGGTTGCCCAGGACAGCGGCGCCCTCCTTGACGCTCTCGTCAGGAAAGGCGTGCTCAACGACCAGGAGGCCGAAGAAATTCGCGCCGATCTTACCCGCGACAACGCGGCCGCGATGCCGAAGTTCGCCACGCCCGCCGGCAAGGACACAAAGTCCATCGCCATCAGCGGTCGCATCCAGACGCAGTATTTCAGCTTCGACAACGACAACATCGCCGATTCCTCCGGCTTCATCATGCGCCGCATTTATCTCGGTGCGAAGGCCAAGGTCGGTGCCGATTGGACCGCCGATTTCAATTACAACTTCGCCGACCGCGAAGTTGACAAGGCCATCCTTCAATGGGGCGGCGACGTCCTCAATCAGGACGCCACCATCGACATCGGATTTCGCAAGGTGAACTTCGGCATGGAAGAGACCACCTCGTCCGCCAGCCTCAAGGCCATCGAGCGCTCCCCGGTCACCCGTTTCTTCGTTGAGGGCGACTTCGCCGCAGGCGCTCCCGGCAATCTCGGCGCAGGCAGCCGCCGCATCGGCGTGTTCGCCAATTTCAACGACGACGCCCGCTCCGGCAAGACCGCGGGCCTCTACTACGGTTTCGCGATCACCAATCCGGAACGCCAAGGGCCTTCGCTCGGCGACCGCCGCGGTGCCCGCAACAACGTTCCCGCTCTCTGGGCCGACGCCGGTTACGCCTACAAGACCGATGCTCTCAGCGGTAAGTTCGGTGTGGGTCTCTCGCACATCCGTGAAGGTGTCGCCTTCGACGCTCCCACCGCTGATGCGTCCCTTACCGGTCTGTCGATCTACAACGACATCACCTTCGGCAAATTCAACCTTGCCGCCGAGTTCCTCACCGCCGACCTCAAGGATGGTGCCGTTGTTGCCGCCGTGGTCGAGGATGCCAATCCCTACGGCTACTGGATTCAGCCCTCGTTCATGGTCACCGATAAGCTCGAGCTGGTCGCCCGTTACAGTTTCGTCGATGGCGACGGTCGCGGCCTCCGCCTGGGTGATCTCGTCCGTCGCTCCGACAGCACTCTGCCCGGTGACGAGCTCACCGAATACTACTTCGGTATGAACTACTACTTCGTGGGTAACTCCGTGAAGCTCCAGCTCGGGTATATTATGGGTGAAGTCGAAGTCACCGGTGGTGCCTCCGAAGAAACCCAGGGTATCCGCAGCCAAATTCAGGTTCTGTTCTAATTGCAGGTTCTGTCAGTGCTTCCGCGGGAGCCGGTCGGAGTCCGGCTCCCTCATCCTTTCCTAAACTCCATGTCCCTTTTGTTATCATGAAAAAATCCATCCTTATCCTCGCCGCTCTCGTCGCCGCCGCTTCCGCCCAGGCCCAGAAGCTCGTCATCAAAGGCTCCGACACCCTCGGTGCGAAGCTCGTCCCGATGATTTCCGAAGAATACAAGGCGGCCAATCCCGGCGTCTCCTTTGAGATCGCCGCCGAAGGTTCCACCACCGGCATCACCGCCATCATCGACGGCACTGCCGACATCGGCATGTCCTCCCGCCGCGCCAAGGCCACCGAGCTCTCGGGCGGCTCCGCCAAGGGTAAGACCCTCAAGCCCATCATCGTGTGCTACGACGGCATGGCCGTCATCGTGAACGAGAACAGCCCGATCAAAGACCTCACCAAGCGTCAGGTTGAGCAGATCTTCACCGGTGACGTCTCCGACTGGTCCGCTGTCGGCGGCAACCCCGGCACGATCTCCATCTACACCCGCAACACCTCCTCCGGCACCTATTCGGACTGGAAGGACCTCGCCATGAAGAAGCGCGATTACGCCCCTTCTTCCCAGAAGATGGCCGGCAACGAGCAGATCGCCGCGGAGGTCGCCAAGAACCCCAACGGTATTGGCTATGTCGGCCTCGCCTACATCCACGCCCCCGGCATCAAGGTTGTTTCCGTCGAAGGCGGCACCCCCAACAAGGAATCCGTCCTCTCCAAGAAGTATCCCTACGCCCGTCCCAACTTCTTCTACACCAATGGCGATGCCACCGGCGAAGCCGCCAAGTTCATCGAGTTCACCCTCGGTCCGGTCGGCCAAAAGATCGTCGAGAAGGTTGGTTTCATCCCGGTCAAGTAACCGGGTTTGTGCAAGTTCTGTAGATTTGTTTAGTATATAATAACGGTTTCGTAACAGAGGCCCGCTTGACGGTATATCAAGCGGGCCTCTGCATTTTCAGCGCGACGTAAAGCGCCCTTTCTCCACTCTCATCTTTCTACCGTCGATTTTTGTTCCGTATGCCGACCGAGCCCGTCTCACCTCCGCCGCAGAAGCCGTTTCTCATTGAAAAGAAACGCACCCGTTTTCTGGGTCTTACGCTCGACGAAACCATCCGTGCGTTTTTCGGAGGCAACGCCTTCACCGCCGTGGTGGTGCTCGCGTTGATCACGATTTTCCTATTCCGCGAAGGTTCCGCCTTCTTCGGCCAGAACCGCGAAAGCATCACCCTGTATCGCCAGGCCGGCCTGGAATACGTCGACTACATGCGCACGCAGCAGGAAGAGCACACCGCGCTTACCCGCTACCTCTTCGACATCCGCCTGCGCGCGGTGAAACATATGACGGAGGCTCCCCTCGGAGGGGCGCAAAAAGAAAAGGATGCTGCTAGTAAAGAGCTTTGGGAGCTGGAACATAATGCGCTCGCCTCTGGCCCGGCTGTTGATCCCGAGAAGTTGGCTTCAGCGAAGGCCCGTGTCGCTGCCGCAGAAGCCGCTTCCGCCAAAATACTCGCCGACGCCAATGCCAAACTCGCCGCCTTTGACGACTTCGCGGGACGTTACAGCGACACCATCGAGCCTGTCCGTGGACTCGTCTCGGAACTCACCGATGTCGCCGTCGCCATCAAAGAAAAATACACCATCAACGAAGACGCCAAGCGGGAGCGCGCCCAGTATCTCGCCGCCGGCATGACCGCCGAGGCCGACGCTGTAAAAATCACCGAGGTCGATTTCAAAGCCGAGCTCGCCCCGCTCGTCGGCATCACGCCGATCTACGTCGAGACCGCCAACGGCGTTGCCGCCGCCATCAAGGAAGTCGCCTCCACGCCTCCCACTTTGCCGGTGCCCGCGCTGGAGGAGCGCATGAAACGTTTCCAGGCACTCAACGCCCAATACCTCGCGTCGTTCCCCGAAACCCAGCGTAAACTGGAGACGTGGGATTACCAAAAGCCCGTGCCCGCCATCGACACCTTCACCGGGTTTATCTTCGGCAAACAATGGCTCACCGCCAGCTTCTGGCAGGATTGGTATGGCGTTGTGCCGCTCTTCGTCGGCTCGCTGATGGTCTCCGTGATCGCGCTCTTCCTCGCCGTGCCGCTTGGCGTGGGAGCGGCGATCTACATCAACCAGTTCGCCAGCGCCAAGGAGCAAAAACTCGTCAAGCCCGCCATCGAGTTCATCTCCGCGATTCCCTCCGTGGTGCTCGGTTTCTTCGGCATCGCGGTGCTCGGCCAGGCGTTGCGCGCGCTGTCGCAGGTTGAAGCGTTGAGCTGGATTCCCGGCTTCCCGTTCTCCGAACGCCTAAACGCCCTGACCGCCGGCTGTCTGCTCGCGCTCATCGCGGTGCCCACGATTTTCACCCTCGCGGAAGATGCGCTGAACAACGTGCCGCGCTCCTTCAAAGAAGCGTCCTTCGCGCTCGGCGCCTCTCGCATGCAAACCATCCTTCGCATCATCGTGCCGGCCTCGCTTTCCGGCATCGTTTCGGCGGTGCTGCTCGGCCTTGGGCGCGTGATCGGCGAGACGATGGTCGTGCTGCTGTGCGCGGGCAACCGCATCGCGATCCCCGACTTCACCGAAGGTTTCGCGGCATTCGTGCAGCCGGTGCACACCATGACCGGCATCATCGCCCAGGAGATGGGCGAGGTGGAGCGCGGAGGGATTCATTACCGCGCGCTGTTCATGGTCGGTCTCGTGCTGTTCTTCATCGCCCTTCTCATCAACTTCCTCGCGCAAAAGATCGTGCGCAAATACCGCGTGTCCATCGGCTGATCCGTCCACATGAGCACTCCCGCCAATCCCTTTGCCAGCAAGCCCAGCCGCAGCCGTTCCTTCGAGAAGGTGATCCTCGGTGTTTTTCGCACCGCGACCTACATCATCCTGATCTGCGGCGCAGCCGTGTTCGGCGATATCCTCCTCAAGGGCGTCCCGACTGTCGCCAACGCCTTCAAGACCACCTCGACGTTCCCTTACGTCACCAACACCTTCCTCTTCGAAGCTCCCGAGTCGCTCTACGTCTTCGAACACGAGGGCAAGACGATGGAAATGGGCGACAAGGACTACCGCGCCTTCCGCGAGGCCGAGATCGCCAAGGCGGCGGCCGCCGGATTGCCGCCTCCCGTTTTCAAGTCGAGCAGCTACGTCTATTCCGCGGGTGGCATCTGGCCGTGCATCGTGGGCACGGTGCTGCTGGTCGTCGGCTCGATGACCATCGCGCTCTTCCTCGGCGTGTGCAGCGCGATTTTCCTCAACGAATACGCGAAAGACGGGCCGATCGTGCGGTTCATCCGGCTCGCGATCCTCAATCTTGCCGGCGTCCCTTCGATCGTCTTCGGCCTCTTCGGTTTCGGCCTCTTTGTGATCTATCTCGACTGGAATGTCTCGCTCCTCGCGGGCTGGTTCACGCTCGCCTTCATGGTGCTGCCGGTGGTCATCACGGCCTCCGAGGAATCGCTTAAGGCCGTGCCGAAGGGTTTCCGCGAAGGCTCGCTCGCCCTCGGCGCGACCAAGTGGCAGACGATCCGCAAGAACGTGCTGCCCTACGCGCTGCCGGGCATTCTGACCTCGTCGATTCTCGGCATCGCCCGCGTGGCCGGCGAGACCGCGCCGATCATGTTCACGGCGGCCTACGTCGTGCGCGACAAGCTCCCGTGGGACGTCGAGAAAGCGTCCGACTTCTTTTTCCAGGGCGTCATGGCCCTTCCGTATCACATCTACGTGGTTTCATCGAAGATCCCGCAGAATGAATACACCTCCCGCGTGCAATACGGCACCGCCTTCGTTTTCCTGGGCATCGTCGCCCTGATCGCCACCGCCTCGATTATTTTCCGCAACAAGCTTCGCAGTCGCTACCAATGGTAACCGCAGCCACACTTCCGAACAACGCGCACATGGAAACTTCCTCCGCCTCCTCCACGCCCGCATCCCGCGCCTTTCAGGTGCCGTCCCGCGCCACCGACGGCCAAAAGGCCCAGACCCTGATCGAAATCGAAAACTTCGATTTCTACTACGGGGCCAAGCAGGCGCTCTTCGACATCAACCTGAAGCTCGACGACAAGCGCGTCACCGCGTTCATCGGTCCGTCCGGCTGCGGCAAATCCACGCTCCTACGCTGCCTCAACCGCATGAACGACCTCATCGACGGCACGAGCATCAAGCGCGGCGGCATCAAGATCCGCGGCGTCGATGTGAACGCCCGCGACGTCGATTCGATCGAGCTGCGCAAACGCGTCGGCATGGTTTTCCAGAAGTCCAACCCCTTCCCCAAATCCATCTACGAAAACGTCATCTACGGCCTCCGCATCCAGGGTGAAACCAACAAGGCCAAGCTCGATGCCGTCGTCGAAAAATCCCTGCGCGGCGCCGCGCTCTGGGACGAGGTGAAGGACCGCCTCCACGAGAGCGGTCTCGGTCTCTCCGGCGGACAACAGCAGCGCCTCTGCATCGCCCGCACGATCGCAGTCTCGCCCGAGATCATCCTCATGGACGAACCCTGTTCCGCGCTCGACCCCATCGCGACCGCGAAGGTCGAGGAACTCATCCACGAGCTGAAGAAAGAATTCACGATCATCATCGTGACGCACTCCATGCAACAGGCCGCCCGGTGCTCCGACAAGACGGCGTTCTTCTACATGGGCAAACTCATCGAATACGCCGACACCCGCACGATCTTCATGAACCCCGGCAACCCGCAGACGGAGGCGTATGTCTCCGGCCGCTTCGGTTGAAAATCCCAAACGCCAAATCTCCAAACTCCAAATAAATCTCAAACCAAATCATTTTCTTTATCGTCATTCTTCCGCGCTGATCTTTGGCGTTTGGACTTTTGGCGTTTGGGATTTTTAAAAACATGAAACGCTTCTTTGACTCCGAACTCGAAACCTTCCGCTCGCACCTGATGATCATGGGCGAGACGGCGATCCGCCAGGTGCGCGACGCGCTCAAGGCGCTGGTCGATGCCGACGTGGCGCTGGCCGACCGCGTGATCGCGGCCGACGACGAACTCGACAACCTCGAGATGAGCATCGACGACGAGGCGATCCGCTACATGAACCTCCGCGCGCCCGTCGCGACCGAGCTGCGCCTGGTGATCGTCGGCATGAAAGCCTCGCACGACCTCGAACGTGTGGGCGACGAATGCACCACCATCGCCAAGCGGGCCGTGCGCCTTGCCGGCGAACCGCCGCTCAAGCCCTACGTGGACATTCCCCGCATGGCCAACATCGCTATCGAAATGCTCCGCGAGGCGATGGACTGCTTCATGCACGGCGACACGGACAAAGCGCTGGCGGTCGTCCGCCGCGACTCCGAAGTCGATGCGATCAACAAGCAGCTCTACCGCGAGCTCAGCAGCTTCATGATCGAGGATCCCAAGACGACCACACGCGCGCTGGAGCTCATGTTCATTTCCAAGTCGATCGAGCGCATCGCCGACCACGCGTGCAACATCGCCGAGGAAATGGTGTTTCTCGCCAAGGCGCAGGACATCCGCCACCGCGACGAGCTCAAAAAGAGCTGAGCGCGGAAGGCGGACGGGATCCGGCGGTCACTCGGACCGCCAGATCTTGAGAGAGCGCAGGATCATGTCGCCGGAGCCGTCGGCGTAGGCGGAGTCGGGCAGGGCCTTCACGGCGACGTTGGTGAGCGGATACCAGTTCTCGCCCTTGAACGGATTGGCGTAGCGCATGGTCTCGACGCCGTCGATGAACATGGTGATCCAGTCCGGCGCGACGGTGACCGCGAACGTGTGGAACTCGGTGTCGAGCGTGTCGGCAAGTCCGAAGGTGCTCATGCGCATGCTCATCGCGGGGCGGGTGAACGTGCGGTTGTTGTTGGTGCCCCCGTGGAGGTTGGTGGAGAGGCTGGCGTTGAAACGCCAGGAGCCGTTGTATCCGAATCCCTCATACACATCGATCTCGGGCGGCCAGCCGCCGGTCGGCACCAGCCACAGGGCGGGCCAGGAATCCTTGCGGTTGGGCATCTTCACGACCCACTCGACGCTGCCGTATTTGAACTGGGTTTCGGGCGTGCGATGGCCCGACAGCATGGATGCGAGGAACGGGTAAAGCGTGGCGGGCGAGCCGACGGGGACGGGCTTTTCGAGGCGGCGCGAGGTGAGGACGAGTCCTTCGGGTCCGCGTGTGACGACGCCCTGGTCGACGGTGCCGTAATAGCCGGTCTCGCCGTTGCCGGGCTGGGTGCGGCCGTGGGACAAGGATGTGCTGAAGGAGTTGGGTCCGCCCTTGTCGTCGAACTGGATCGTCTCGGGTGTGCCGGTGTAGCGGAGTTCGCCCAGCGGGACGAACGCGAGCGGCGCGCGGCCGGTGTCGAGAACGGCCTCGTTGACGGCACCCTCGGTGGCGCTGATCTCGATGCCGTTGCCCGCGCGCTTGCCGCCGTCGGGGACGGCGGGCTGGACGGCCTTCACGGTATTGCCCTCGCTCATGCCATCGATCGTGAAGGCGATGGATTTGGTGAGCGGATCACCGGGGCGGAAGATGACGGGTTTGGTGGTGTCGGGGACGGCGCGGCCGCCCCGGCCGTTGAAGACGCGGACGAAGGCGATGACGGTGTTGGGGCTGGCCTTGTCGAGGGTGACGGGCACGTGGACGACGGTGGCGCCGACGGGGACGTTGACCGCGCCGAGGGAGACGTTGGCCGGGGCGGGATATTTTTTGCCGCCGGCGTAGATGTCCTCGGGCTTTTCGAGCCCGTTGATGTAGGCGTCGAGCCGGCCGGAGGCGCGGCCGAGGGCGTCCTTGGCGAGGGTGGCGTTTTTGAGCAGAGGCGGGTTGGAGGAAGACTGGATGATGATCTCGCCGAGGGCGGTTTCGGCGGTCCGGGTGTCCTCGCGAAGTTCCTTGGCCTGTTTGAGCGACATGTCCTGGGCCGGAAGCGCGAGGTGGCCGCAGAGACCTAGGACGACGGGAAGGACGAGACGGAAGAGGGAAAGGCTCATGAGTTTCAAGGGGCGGTGACGAGGGGAGAAAGGGTGAGCCATCCTAACAGATAGGAGACACGATGTGTTAGTTCACAGCCGACTTGATCGGTGTGTATTACCGACCGCGGACGCTGTTTATCGGGCGAAGAAGCGGAGGTGATGGTGGCGGCTGTTTTTTTACTGGTTCTCTGAATGGGGATTAGCTACGCAATCAGGCACCCCGGCGCACGAGTCCGCGCACAGTCCCCGTTTTGCTTATGAAGATACCCTCATTCCTTGTCTGCGGATTGATTTTGTCGCTGCCGTGCGGACGGGTGCACGGCGCGGTCACCCTGGTGGCGGAGCAATCGGCGGAGATATCGTCGACGGTCAGATCATTGATCGCGCGCGGAGTGGCGGGCACATCCGACAAGGGGGGCGAGCGGATGGCGGCGAACGCGTTTGACGGATTCATCCACACCAGCTGGACCACGACCACGGCAGCCGGGGAAAAGGCGTGGTTGGAGTATCATTTCGACCACGACGTCCGGTGGGTGCTCGCGGAGTATTCGGTGGTGAACGGAGGCCGGACATCCGCGCAGGATCCCCGCGAGTGGGAGCTGCAGGCGTCCAACGACGGCGTGGAGTGGCGCATACTGGATACGCGAAAAGAACCGAAATTTTACGGCCGCCGGAATGCGGTGAATTGCAAGGTGGAGCTGTCGGAGCCTTACAGCCGCTACCGCGTGGTGTTCACGGCGAAGGACGCCGAGACGACGTGGGAGATCTCGGAGATCGGTTTCAAGGTCAAGGCGCTCGCGCCGCCGCCGGAGAGTCCCGCGATCGAGAACGAGCGCGGCTGCACGCTGTTGAACTGGACGCCGGTGGACAAGGCGACGGGGTATTCCGTCTGGCGGGCGGGCGCGCTCAAAGGGCCTTACCGGCTGCTGGTGGCGGGCGTGACGGAAACGCATTTCAAGGATCTCGGGCCGTATGAAGACGCGGACATCAGTTATTACGCGGTGTCGACCGACGTCGGTGCGGTCCAGGGCGCGATATCGGCCCCGGCGGGAGTGACCACGCAAGTGGCGGCTCCGGCGCAAGTGAAGGCCGTGCTGGGAAAAGGCGCGGTGACTTTGGAGTGGGCGCCGGCACCGCGGGCCGTGGCGTATGTGGTGAAACGCGCGCTGGCGGCGGAAGGACCTTACACGGAAATCGCTTCGCAGATCACGGCGCCGGCCTACACGGATGAAGGACTGAGCGTGGGCACGGCGTATTATTACGTGGTGAGCGGCGTGGCCAACGGCAAGGAAGGCGCCGCATCGGTCCCGGTGGGCGCGTTGTTTCCGCCGCTGGCGCCGACCGGACTGGCGTCGGTGCCGGGCAAGGAAACGGTTGAGTTGAGCTGGAACCCGGTGGCGTTGGCGAAGGCTTACAAAATCACGCGAGCCGAATCCGCCGAAGGGCCGGAGGAGGACGTCGCGACCGTGACCGAAGGCACGACCTACACGGACAAAGTGGGCAAGGCGATCAAGACCTGGCACTACACGGTTTACGCGGTCAACGATTGCGGGACCAGCGTGGCATCGGCGCGGGTCGAAGGGGCTGCGATAAGGCCTGCCAGCTGGTGGCGCAGGTGAGGGCGGTTTAAAACCGCAGGTGCTTCACGGTGAGACCCTCGTTGATGAGCTGTTTGAGGGAGCCGATGCCGATCTTGAGGTGATCCTCCACGTAAACCTTGTCGACGGTCTCGTCGCTGGCGGCGGTTTTGACGCCGTCGGGGAGCATGGGTTGATCGGAGACGAGGAGGAGGGCGCCGGTGGGGGTTTCGTTGAAAAAGCCGCACATGAAGATCGTGGCGGTTTCCATGTCGATCGCCATGGCGTGGATTTTTTTGAGGTATTTTTTGAACTCGGTGTCGTGCTCCCACACGCGGCGGTTGGTGGTGTAAACGGTGCCGGTCCAGTAGTCGCGGGCGTGGTCGCGGATGGTGGTTGAGATCGCTTTTTGCAGCGCGAACGCGGGGAGGGCGGGGACCTCGGGAGGGAAGTAGTCGTCGCTCGTGCCCTCGCCGCGGATGGCGGCGATGGGGAGTATGAGATCGCCGACCTCGGCGCGGTGTTTGATGCCGCCGCATTTGCCGAGGAAGAGGACGGCCTTGGGTTTGATGGCGCTGAGTAGGTCCATCACGGTGGCGGCGGTGGCGCTGCCCATGCCGAAATTGATGATGGTGATGCGCCCGGCGGTGGCGCTCTGCATGGGCTTGTCGCGTCCGTGGACTTTTACCCGGTGGAGCTTCGCGAAGAGTTTAACGTAGTGCTGAAAATTGGTGAGCAGGATGTAGTCGCCGAATTCACCGAGGGGCACGCCGGTGTAGCGAGGGAGCCAGTTTTCGACGATCTCGCGGCGGGTTTTCATGGAGCAGAATTAACCGCGGAAAGGACGGAGGGCACGGAGTTTTTTAACCACGGATTGCACGGAGGGGCACGGATGTCGGAGAGGGACGTGCGCGCTGCTCATTCCAAGGCGGAGGCGGGGATGGATTGTTCCCATTGGAGGGCGTTGGTTTTGTCGTAGCAGCGGATCTGCACGGCGCGGGCGTCCTTCGGGCCGGTGATGGAGACCTGGCAGTAATTTTGCGTGCCGACGATGGTGCCGGGGACGACGAACGGGTCGGTGGCTTTCTCGCTCGTCGCGGCGTTCCAGGAGCCGCTGCTGAGGGGCGACGAGGTGAGTTCGTAGATGAACTGCGTGTCGGAGAGCGGGCGGCGGTAGAGGGCGGAGTGGTGGACGTCGCCGGTGAGGAAAATCACGCCGGTGATTTTGTTTTCCTTGATGAAGTCGATGAGCTCCTCGCGTTCGCGGCGGTAGAGCTCGTGGGTTTCGGAGCGGGCTTTGACGGTGGTCTGGATGACCTGGCCGCCGGTGACGATGAACTTGAAGCGCTGGTTTTTGAGGGCTTTGGAGGCGAGGAGGGATTGTTTGAGCCAGGTGATCTGGCGGTCGCCCCAGGCGGTTTTGCGCGGGTGTTTGTCCTGATCGAGGGTGGTGTCGTCGCGGTGCGTGCGGTCGTCCATGAGGAAGAACGCGGCGTCGGCCCAGACGAATTTGCCGTAGACGCCGGGGTTGTTGGCTTCGCCGTAGGTGGGGTTGCCCCAGTAGGCTTTGAAGGCGGCGAGGGTGACGTCTTTGAACTCGAAGGATGCGTTGGCGTTGTCGGGACCGTAGTCGTGGTCGTCCCACGTGGCGTAGTGATGCATCGAGGCCCAGAGCGGTTGCAGGTCGGGCGTGGCGCGGTCGTGGGAGTAGCGATACCAGATGCCGCTGACGGAGGAGTAATCGGCCTCGCGGAGGTAGAGGTTGTCGCCGCCCCAGAGCGTGAAGTCGGCGCCGCTGGCGGCCATGTGGCGGAAGATCCCGGTGCCCTTGCCGTAGGGCGTGCCGGGGCGGTCGTAGGGGGCGTCGTTCAGGTAGGCGCAAGTGCCGAAGAGGAAGGAGAAATCGGGCGGGGCTTTGCGCCATTCCCAGAGGTCGGTGGTCTTGAAGGCGAGCGGGTAGGGGAAGGTCTGGAGTTGGCCGTCGATGGTGAGCGTGTAGGTGTAGCTCGCGCCCATTTCGAGGAGAGGGAGGACGAACTTCAGCGGTTGTCCGCCGGCGGGCGAAACCCACGGAGCGGTGATGGTTTGCGAGCGCGTGGTGTCGGGGCGGCCGGCGAGTTGGTAATCGATGCGGACTTCTTTGGCGTCCTTGGTTTCGAGCGTGATGACGGTTTCGCGGTGGGCGCGATAGCCGAGCATGGGGCCGGAGACGAGGGTGCCGGCGGCGGAGGCTACGCTAGAGAGCAGGGCGAAGAGCAAAAAAAAGCGCATGTCGCACCGTGAGGCGACATGCGCGGGGGAGCAAAACGAAAGCGGCCGGGCTCGGTGTAGCAGCCGACGTGAGGAGGCTGGCGGTGGACAATGCGGGGCCAGCCTCGTTACCTCGGCTGCTACGGGGCGGGGCGGCTGATCAGACCTCGGCGAGGGCGTTGGCGGTGTTGAGGTGGTCGACGCCGGTGTATTTTTGCGACTGCTCGTCGGCGTGGTAGCTGGAGCGGATCATCGCGCCGCTTTCGATGACGCCGATGCCGAGACCGAGGCCGAATTCTTTCCAGCGGATGAATTCGTCGGGGTGCACCCAGCGGGCGACGGGCCAGTGCTGGGGCGTGGGCTGCAAATATTGGCCGATGGTGACGATGTCGGTTTTGTCGGCGGCGATGTCGCGAAGAGTTTGCTCGATCTCTTCCTCGTGTTCGCCGAGGCCGAGCATGATGCCGGTCTTGGTGGTGAAGCCGCGGGCTTTGGCGTGCTGGAGAATGCTGCGCGAGCGGTCGTAGCGGGCCTGGACGCGGACGGGTTTTTGCAGGCGTTCGACGGTCTCGAGGTTGTGGTTGAAGATGTCGGGCTTGGCGTCGAGGACGATGTCGAGGAGGGCGGTGTTGCCCTTCCAGTCGGGGGTGAGGACCTCGATGGCGGTGGAGGGGTTGGCGTGGCGGACGGCGCGGATGGTGGCGGCCCAGACGGCGGCGCCGCCGTCTTTGAGCTCGTCGCGGGCGACGGAGGTGATGACGCAGTGCTTGAGATTCATCTTGGCGACCGCGTCGGCGACGCGGGCGGGTTCGCCCAAGTCGAGCTCCGTGGGGCGGCCGGTCTGGATCGCGCAGAAGTTGCAGGAGCGCGTGCAGATGTTGCCGAGGATCATCACGGTGGCGGTGCCGCGGGACCAGCATTCGCCGAGGTTGGGACATTGCGCGCTCTGGCAGACGGTGTGGAGCTTGTGGTCGTCCACGAGTTTGCGGACGGCCTGGTAGCCGGGGCCGCTGGGCAGTTTGGCACGGAGCCAGGAAGGTTTACGCGTGGTGTCCATCGGAGGGAGCAAGGAATCTGGGTAACAGCTGGCGGAACTCAATCGCGAGCCTGTTTTTCACGTCTGCGATATCCAGTTCGCGGCCTAATTCGGCCTGTAACGAGGTGACGGTGCCTTCGGTGGCGCTGATGCCGCAGGGGACGATGCCTTGGAAATGGGCGAGGTGGGGGTTCACGTTGAGGGCGAAACCGTGGTAGGCGACCCAGCGGCGGACGGCGACGCCGATGGCGGCGACTTTGCGTGTGCCGACCCAGATGCCGGTCTTGCCCTCGCGGCGCGTGGCGGTGAGGCCGAAGGTGCCGACGGTATTGATCATGACCTCTTCGAGGAAACGCAGGTATTCGTGGAGGTCTTTATGCGTCGAGAGATCGATGATCGGGTAGCCGACGATCTGGCCGGGGCCGTGGTAGGTGATGTCGCCGCCGCGGTTGGTTTTGACGACCTCGATGCCCTCGCGGGCGAGGTGTTCGGCGGACCAGACGAGGTTTTGGTCGGCGCCGCTGCGGAGGCCGATGGTGTAAACGGGGTCGTGTTCGGTGAAGACGAGTGTGTCGGAGATGGTGTGGGCGATGCGTTGCGCGACGAGGGCGTCCTGGGCCTTCCATGCCGCCTCGTAGCGCGTGCGGCCCCAGTCGAGGACGGAGACGGGCGTGGTGACGGCGTTGGCGGGAGCGGACATGCGGGGACTGGATACGCGAAGTGCGGATGGGGCAAGTGCGGGGACGTAGCAGCGAGATGACGTAAAGCGATCCCAGCCTCGTTACCTCGGCTGCTACGGGATTCAGAGGAGGAACATGGCGGCGGCGCCGACTAGGGCGGTGGCGACGAGGACGGAGCCGGCGCGGAGGCGGAGGAGCGGCGAACCGAGGCTGGCGGCGAGCACGGCTTTGAGCAGGGA
>CAMBLN010000079.1 GCA_945868215.1 Opitutus sp. GAS368 | reverse complement strand
CGCGTGGGTGCTGGCGGATGACAGCGGACTGTGCGTCGATGCGCTCGACGGCGGGCCGGGCGTGGAGTCGGCTTATTACGCGGGGCCGCAAGGGGACGGAGCGGCGAATTTGACGAAGCTGGTTGAAGTGATGCGCGGAGTGCCGGCGGAGAAGCGCGCGGCGCATTTTGTGTGCGTGCTGCTGCTGGCGGGGCCGGACGGGGCGGAGGCGGTTTTTGAAGGACGCTGCGAAGGGACGCTGAGTGACGAACCGAAGGGCGGGGCGGGGTTTGGGTATGATCCGCTGTTTGTGCCGGCGGGGCACGGGCGGAGTTTTGCGGAGCTGGGGGATGACGTGAAAAACGAGTTGAGTCACCGCGGGCGGGCGTGGGGGCAACTGGCGGCGTGGTGGCGCGGGAGGGTTTCGGAATGAAGAAGGTGATATGGGATTTTTTGATCGGGGATGATGCAGCCGATGGCGGACGCGGGCCGACCTGGCGTTTGGCGATGGGGGTGACGGCGGTGTTTCTGGTGATCGCGGGGGTGGCGGCGTGGCATCACGAATTCTGGCGCGACGAGATGCAGGCGTGGTTGATTGCGCGCGACCTGAAGACGCTGCCGGCGCTGCTGGAGCAGGCGCATTACGAAGGGGCGCCGCCGCTGTGGAGCCTGATGTTGAAACTGCTCGCGCTGATCACGCCGCGACCGGAAATCGTGCAGGTGCTCAACTGGGTGCTGGCGGGCGTGACGGTGTTTTTGTTCACGGCGTATGGGCGGTTCAGCGGATTGCAGAAAGTGCTGCTGGCGGGAAATTATTATCTGCTTTTTGAATACGGGACGGTGTGCCGGAATTATCTGCCGGGCGTGCTGGGGCTGACGGTGGCCTGCGTGCTGTATCCGGCGGCGGGGAGGCGTCCGTGGTGGTTTGCGGCGGCGCTGGTTTTCACGGCGATGACGAGTGTGCACGCGTTGATCCTGGCGGTGGCGATGGCAGCGGCGTTTTGGGGGGCGCGGATTTTGCGGGCGGCGGGTGTTCTGAAAAAGGAGGGAGTGGCGCGCGAGCCGCTGCACATAGGGGCGTTGGTGACGGTGGTCGCGGGCGTGGGGCTGGCGGTTTACTCGATGCTGCCGCGGCCGGACACCCTGTATGGAGCGGCGGAGGAGTGGCACTGGAACTGGATACCGGAGCGGCTGGAGAAAGTGGCGTGCGCTCTGGTGTATTCACATTTTCCCTGGCCACGTCCGCAGGGGTTTTTCTGGATTCCGCCGTGGGACACGCCGTTTCCCTCGTTTGATCCGCTGACGATGCTGGTGCTGGCGGGGGTGTTGATCGCGGCGGGCGTGATGCTGTTCCGGCGGAGCGCGACGGCGTTGATTTTTTATGTGGCGGGGACGGTGGGCGTCGGGGCGTTTTTGTATCTGAAATACCTCGGGTTCATGCGGCACACGGGGTTTTTGTTTCTGGTGTTTTTGTTCGCGTGGTGGATCGCGGGGGCGGATCGGGTGAAGCCGGTGGCGAAGAGCTGGGTGCGCTGGTGGGCCGGGGCGGCGGGTGCGGTGCTGTTCACGGTCATGCTGGGCGCGCAGGCGATCACGGGGATGAACGCGGTGGCGCGTGATGTGAAGCAGCCGTTTTCGTGCGGGAAACTGGCGGCGGCTTATCTGGTGGAGGCGGGCCTGTCGGAGGAGTTCATCGCGATCGGGCCGGATTGGGCGGGGGCGCCGGTGGCGGGTTACCTCGGGCGGACGGTGTATTATCCGTATGCAGAGAGGCACGGGAGCTTTGTGATCTGGAATCGCGAACGTCGCGACAACATGAGCGACGAGGAGTTCTATGAAACGGCCGCCAAGGAGGCCAAGGGGGCGCGCATGGTGATCCTGCTGGATCATCCGATGTCGGATGAACTCATGGCCAAGCATGGCATCGTTTTCCTCAAACAGCTCGGCGGATCACTTACTCCGTTCGAGGACTATTATGTGCATCTGGCGGAGGGGAAGCCGGAGAGTCCGTAGCGGGGGCGGAGGGAGGAACGATGCGGACGAGTTTGGCATCGGCCCAGTTGGCGTGGTCGCCGTGGTTGTTGTCGCCCGTGTCGGAGACGATGAGCTTGAGATGGCGGGCACCGGTGACGTCGGCTTTGACGATCTCGGGCAAGTCGCCGCCGCGGAGTTTGCGGGAGGTGAAAACACGACGGTCGTCCACCCACACTTCAAAGATAATCGTGCCGATGCCGCCGGCCTGAGAGTCGTCGAGCCCTACGACGGATTCGAACGACGTGTAGCGCCCGTCGAGATCGAAGTGGAGTTCGGACGGGGCGTGGGTGCCGAGGCCGTGGGAGAATTCGCGTTTGGCGAGGATGAGCGGGTCGAGGCTGAACGCCTTGTCGTAGCGAAGGGGGCCGAATTGGCTGACGTAAGTCGGGGTGAGTTCGCTGAGCCAGATGAACGGGCGGGAGTTTTCTTTTTCGCGCTCGCGGCGGAGTTCGTCGGGCGACAAGTCGCGCACCTCGTAGATGGTGTAGCGGACATTGCGGCTGGACTGGTCGTAGACGACCTTGTGACGACGCGACCAAGTGGGGTGATTGATGTGGTAGCGACCCTCTTCGTCGGGACCGACGATGACGTGGGTGACGCGCAGGGACGTGATGAGGGAGGGATCGGCCTCGCGGTAGGCCTGAGCGACGAGGGACTCGATGGCCTCGCCGCCGAAGCCGGTTTCGCGCGTGTAGGCGCCGTTAACGACGCGACGGCCGGCGAGGGCGGGGACGAGATGGACGGTGTTGTTGGCAGTGAGGAAGACGGCGTCGGGAGGGGTGTTGAGGGCGATCCAGTCCGCGACGAGGCGGTCGCTGGCGGTGAACAGGTATTCAGATTGTCGTGACGCACGCTCGGTCCACTCGACGGCGGACGGGATGATAGCGCCCAAGGCGACCAAGGTGACGACGACGGCGCGGCGGACGCGGGAGCCGGACCAGAGCAAGGAAAGCAGCCAGCCCGAGCAGGCGCAGAGGGCGAGATTCCAGTAGAGGAAGAATTTGTTGCTGTCGCCCCAGTTGGGGCTGAAGCGGTAGAAGTTGATGACGAAAAAATAGAACGTGCCGGTGAGGAAGAGCGCGGCGAGGGCGAGCGTGTGACGGCGGGAGACGAGGTCTTGCGAACGAAAGCGGGCGAGGACAAGGACGAAGCCGATTATGCCGAGAATGAACGGCAGACCGGCGGCGCGCACCCAGAAGAGCGTGCGCTTGAGTCCGGGGATGTCTGGAATTTCAGGGAGGGCGCCGAGATGGGCGGCGACGTCGAAGCCGGAGAAGCCGGCGGTTTTTTCCTGGGAGAAAATGAAGGCGAGCTGGAGTCCGACGACGAGTATGGCGAGGGAGAGGCCGAGGAGCTTGAGGACGAACGTGCGCTGCCAGAGGGCGGGGGTGGAGCGAGGAACGGGGGCGATGGAAGGCAATGCCTCGGGCGGGAGGGTTTTTTGAAGAAGTTGGGTGATCCAATTGAGACGCGGGGCCTGCGTGACCACGGGCGGGGGACGGCGGGCGAACAGGATGAACAGGCCCACGAGAGGGAAAAGCGTCAGGAACGAGTGGATGTGGAAGAGCGGGAAAAACGAAATGACCGCGAGGAGAAGCCAGGCGGTTTTGTCGAGCGGGGAGCCGTTGACGAACCGGTGGTGGAGGGCGATGAGCACGAGCGCGGCGAGCGGGAAGGCGATGAGGAACGGCAGCTGCGGCTGGAAGTAGTCGATGACGACGTTGAGAAAATTGAAGTAAGGGTAGAGGAGGTGGTCCTCGACGTTGGCCCACGAGCCGAGTTGGACAGGGCCGTTGCCCGACGGGTAGCCGACGAGGCCGAAGAGCAGGTTGATGACGCCGACATGGCCGAAGAAGAACAGCAGGCCGGCGATGCACGCGGCGGGGCGGGAGCGGAGCGTGGAAAAAAAGAAACGACCGACGAGTGTGCCGAGGGCGAAGGCGGAAAGCACCATCGGGATTTTGATGCTGTAGAACAGGGAGAACCCGCCCTTGCAGAGGATGGCCGAGAAGAAATTGGCCATGAAGTGGTAGCTGAGCTTGGCGGCGCCGGACTGGGGATTGAGCGGCGGGAAGACATCCTGGTTGAGGAACGCGGAGACCGTGGCCATGTGGAAGGCGAGGTCCTGGGTGTTGCCGTCGAAGCGAATGTTGCCGTCGGCATCGAACCGCACGCAGACGGTGAAGTAGGCGGTGAGCAGGACGACCGGCACGGCGCTGAACAGCCAGAAGGTGCGGTCAAAGCGGCGCAGGGAAGCGAACCAGGCGAAGTCGCGTTTGCGGGTGATCCAGGCGACGGCGTTGAAGCCGAGGATGAGGCCGAGGCCCAGAAAGACGGACGGGTATCCGAAACCGAATACGCAGGAGATCAGGAAGACGATCCAGGCTCCGCCGAAGCAACCCAAGGCGACGGCGGCGGCGAGGCGGACGAGGAAGTCGCCGCGACTGAGACCGAACAAGTCGTCGAGGACGAAGCCGAACCAAAGGACGGCGACGATGAACAGGACGGCGATCATCGTGCGCGCAGGTAGTCGCCGAGGTTAAGGGCGTCGAGGGCGGCGTGACGGTCGTCGGTCCAGACGGTGGCGCGGCCACGCGGCAGAGGATCGTAGGAAGTGACGGTGCGTTGCACGCGACCCTCTTCCTCTTCGGCGGGGAACCAGTCGAGGGAGGTTTTTATCAATTCGGGACGGCCCACGAGGATGTAGTGGCTGCCGGTGGCATCCCAGTCGATGGATTCGCCGGGGCCCTCGATGGACGTGACGATATGAGCGGCGGACAACCCCAGCGAGTGGGCGGTGGCGGCGACGATGGGGAAGAGGGTGTTGTAGCGGCTGGACGTGTGGATCGCGATGAGTCCGCCGCGGGTTTCGAGGCGGCGGGTGTAGATGGCGAGCGCCTCGCGGGTGAGCAAGTGGGCGGGAACGGCGTCGCCGGTGAAGGCGTCGATCACGATCACGTCGTAATCATCGGAGGAAGATTCGAGGGCCTTACGACCGTCGGCCTGGACGAGATTGATGCGGCCGGGGGAGTCGTTGATGAACGTGAAATAGTCGGTGGCGATGCGCAGGGCCTTGGGGTCGATGTCCCAGAAATCGACGCGGTCGGAGTCGCGGGCATAGGCGGCGAGGGTGCCGGCGCCGAGGCCGACGACGCCGATGTTGAGGGCGGGACGCGTTTTTTGGGTTTCGAGCAGGAGACGGCCGACGGCGGAGCTTTCGGTGTAGTAGAGCGTGGGGTGGCGGCGGGCGTCGGCATCGGCGGTGAGCTGGGTGCCGTGGGTGGTGGTTTCGCTGGAAAGCACGAGTCCGTTTTCCTCGGTCTTGATCAACGTGTAGCCGTAGATGTTGCGGAAACGCCGGAGCTGCTCGAAGCCGTCGGACTCGTCACGGGTTTGGATGACGGCCAGACCCACGACCGGGGCGAGCACGACGAGCAGGACGACGGTGACATCAAGCGCGCCGCGACGGGCGAGCAGGCGAACCAGGCCGAGCACGAGCAGGACGCAGGAGACGGCGAGAAATTCGGACGGACGCAGAAAAAAGAACGGCACGCCGAAGGTGGCGAACAAACCGCCGGCCACGCCGCCGGCGGCGAGCACAAGGTAGAAAAGGGAGAAGTTTTTGAGCGGGCGGGAGGCGTGAAGCAGGCCGTTGACGAAGAAACTGCACGCGGCGGTGAGCGAGACGGTCCAGAACGCGGCGAGTCCGTCGACCGTCGTGGGACTGACACCCTTGGAGAGCATGAAGCCGGTGAGACTGACGGCTAGCCAGCCCACGCAGGCGAGCGTGTAGTGGGGACGCCACCAACCGGAGAACGTCGCCATGAAGCTGAGGAGGAAGGCGCCGAACGGACCGACCCAGGCGAGCGGGGTGGAACCGATCTCGGCGGCGAGGTGGTGGGTGGCGCCCAACATGCCGAGGCAGGACAAGGCGCTCAAGCCCAGCCAGGTGGCGATGCGGGAAAGCGGGAGGGCTTCGGAGATTTTATCGGGGGTGTAGGCGGGGCCGACGCTGCGCAGATAGATGAAGCCGGCGACACCGAGGATGCCGACGAACACGCCGAGCAAACCGTGCCAGACCAGCATCTGGCTGGAGAGGCCGACGGCGCGTTCGACGGTGAACGGGTAGAGGATGACGGCGGCGAGACTGCCGGCGTTGGAAATCGCGTAGAGGAAGTAGGGGACGGGTTTGCTTTTGCCGCCGAGCCAGCCGTGCAGCAGCGGGCCCGCGCTGAAAAGCAGGACGGTGGCCGGGAGAGATGAGACGGCGAGGGTGAGCACGATGCCGCCGATGCCAGTCCATCCACTTTCCTGAACCCAGGAAAGCCGCGAGCCGAGCAAGGCGAGCGCGCCCAAGGCGACGGTGGCGCCGACCTGCACGAGGGCGCGGCGGCGGAGCAGCCAGACGGCCCAGCCGTAGCCAAGCAGCAACGCGAGTTGGAAGTAGAGCATCGTGCCGAGCCAGGTGGACGATGCGCCGCCTTGGACGGGCAGGAGCAGTTTGCCTACGAGCGGCTGGACGGAAAACGAAAGGAACGAAGCCAGCGGCACGGTCAGGATGACCAAGGCGCGCAGGGCTTTTTCGAGGGCGGCGGGCGAAAGGGTGACTGCGGGAAAGCGCATGGCGGAGCGGAACGGTTAGCCGGTGACCAAGGCGACGGCGGAGCGGAGAGGAGAAGCCATGATGGCGGGGTAGGCTTCGCAGGGAGTCCAGCAATTGGGGCATTTGCCGGCGACGACCTCGGCGCGGACGCCGTCGCGGCGGGCGGCCTCGATGAGCGGCATAAGGGCGAAGCCGGTGTTGCGGATGTTGCCCAGCGGTTTGTCCCAGATCGTGCAGGGATAGACGTCGCCCTTTTCGGAGAGATAGGACGTGGAAAGGAGGGCGGAGCAGGTGATCTTTGTGCGGCCGGTGGCGAGGTAGCGACGGGCCTCGGAGCGGTAGATGCGCTCGATGCCGCGCATGGCGAGGGAGGCGCCGGTTTTGGCGCGGGCGGCGGTGGCCTCGATGGCGGCGGCGATCTCGGCGCGATGGGCGGGGCCGCCGAAGCCGTCGTCGGCGTGGGCGGACTGGTTGCCGTAGTAGTGCTGGGAGAAATGCGGAATGTTGAGATGAAACTCACCCCAGCCGATGAGCGGTTCGCCGCGTTCGGCGAGGGCGGCGTTGATGGCGGCGAACGTGTCCTCGACGAGCTGCGACGTGGTGCGACCGCAGGAGCCGGTGTGGCCGTGGAGCGTCATGCCGACGTAGGTGTTCTCGACGCCGATCTCGCGGCGGACGGCGGCGAAGGAGTCGATGGCGTGGGCGAAGTCGTTGCGGATGCCGCGGAGACGGTCGTTGAGCTCGGGCGGGCCATCGATGGAAACGGTGACGACGAGACGGGCGCGGACGGTCTGGCGGAGGGTGGCGACGGTTTCGCGGATGCGTTTGGTGGCGATGCCGTTGGTGGGGAAGTGAACCAACATGAGATCGGGGCAGGACTCGGAGAACGCCTGGATGACCTCGACAAAATCGGGGCGGTCGGTGGGCTCGCCGCCGGTGAAGTCGATCCATTGGAGGAAGGAATTGGCGCGGGCGAAAGAGCGGACCTCGTCGAGCGAGAGCTCGTTGTCGAGACCGCCGGGGGTGTCCTTGACTTTCCAGATGTCGCAATAGACGCAGCGGGAATGGCAGCGCTTGGTGACGACGAAGATGAGCTTGGTGGGCGCGCCCTCGATGCCCGAGGCGGCGGCGAGGGTGCGGCCGGCGAAACGGCTCCAGGAGTAGAGTCCGCTCATGGGATGGACGCCGGTTGGACGGCGGGCGCGGAAGCCGAAGGGATTTCGGCGATGACCCGGTCGAGGTCGAAGGGGCGGATTTGTTTTTCGCCCTGGCCGCCGAAGACCTGAAAGGCGTGGGGGGTGTCGAGACGGAAAAGGCCGAATTTGACGGCCTCGGCGTTGCGGCGGATGACGACGGTGGCCTGTGTATCCACAATCAGGTTACGCCAGATCTCGGCGAAGCGCGGGGTGGTGTTCATCCAGTAGTCCCAGTGCAGGTAGATGCCGCCGGGGTATTGGACGGAAAGGTTGGTGAGGTCGTTGCGGACGCGCTCCTGGATAGAGTCCATCTGGGCGGCGTTTTTGCCGACCATGTTCCAGATGCACGGGTCGGTGGAAATGACGAGGGAGCCGAAAGGAAGGACGGCGGCGGCTTCGCGGACGAAGGCGATGTCGGCGCGGGCTTCGTTGGATTCGCGTCCGAGCGTGGGGACAAAACGGAGCGCGTAGATCCAGTTGAGACCGACCAGCACACCGACGACGACGAGCGCGAAGGTGCGACGACGGAGCAAGGCGAAGACGGCGGATGCGCCGATGCCCATGAAGATCGCGACAGGGACGGCGGAGACGACGGCGTAGCGGGAACTGGCGCCGTAGTGATAGCCGCCCGCGTAGAAGAGGACAAACGTGCCCCACGACAGGAGGAACCAGACGCCGAGGCTGGCGGCGAGTCCGCCGTTGGCGAGGAGCAGCCAGCCGAGACCGGCGAGGGCGAGGGCGGTGCCGGCGACGGGGAACCATTTTCCCTGGATGAAGTAGCCGGCGTTGCTGGCGAAGTTTTCGCCGATAAAGGCGACGTCGAAACGGCGGCCGTCGGTGGCTCCCCAGTCCTCGGTGCGGACGGACCAGAGATGGAGCAGGTTGGGCGTGAGCAAGGCCAGCGAGAGGGCGAGGGCGGCCCACGTGGCACGGTCATCGAGGAAACGCCGGTCGGCGGCGAGCAGCACGGTGGCGACGGCGGGATAAACGAGGAGGGATTCGGGTCGGAAATAAGCGGCGAACGCGGCGGTGGCGGCCAGCAGCAGACCGCCGAGCGGAGAGCCTTCACCGGTAACGGGGTCACGAAGACGGGCGTGGATGCAGGCGGCAAAAAAGGCGAGGGCGACGGTGGCGGCGGAGTTGGGTTCGACGGCGACGGTGCGGCTCCACCACAGCACGAGCGGCGTGAACATGAAGCACACGGCGGCGGCGAGCGGGGCGGCGGTGGGCAAGGCGAACGGGGCGAGGGAGAGCGTGAAGTAGATGACGACCGCGGTGAGCGCGGTGGTGACGCGGGTGGAGAGGTGGGAGATGTCCTCGTTGGCGCCGAAGAGACGGTAGATCCAGGAAAGGACGTAGGGGTGGCCGTTGGGCTGTTTGTTGACCCAGGCGTCGATCATGTGGAAGTCGCCGTATTCGACGTTGGCGTGGCTGGCGTATTCGGCGCGGCCCGTGTGGGCGAGCGTCTGGCCGATCTGCATGTAGATATGCTCGTCGTAGAAAATGCGGTTGGTTTTCGGGGCGAGACCGCAGACGACGTAGGAAGCGACGGCGACGGCGAGACCGGTGAGCAGACGCCGCCGGCCCAGGATGCGGCCGAGCGGGGCGGCGAGACAGCAGACGGCGACGAGACCGAGGGCGAGGCACGCGTGCATGCCCCACGTGGTGGATACGGGCGCGAGGAGACGTTGCTCGTGCGTGACGTGTTCGGAGAGGACGCGCACGGCCAAGAAAAGCGTTCCGCCGAGGGCGGCGAGGCAGAAGACATACCACGGCCAGCGCGGCGCCGGGGAGGCGGCGGGGACGGAGGGGTTGTCGGCGGATGAAACGGGACCGGTCATGCGGAAGGAGCGGACTTTTTGGAAAGCAAAGCGGAGCCGAGGGCAAGGTGTTGCACGCCGCTTTCGAGCCAGGCGTCGACCACGCCCTCGGCGTCGTCGGACATGGGTTTGCCGTGCATGTTGAGGCTGGTGTTGATGACGGCGCCGACGCCGGTGAGTTCGCGCATGGCGGCGAGGAGACGCCACCACGGATTGGCGGGGTCGGTCTCGACCATCTGCGGGCGGCAGGAGAAGTCGGGGCCGATGGCGCCGGCGAGCGCGTCGCGTCCGCGCGGGGTGGTGGCGAAGCCGGTGGTCATGTGGCGGTTGATGTCGCGAGGGCCGCGGTAGTCGGCGAGGAGCAACGGGGCTTCGTCGGCGAGCATCGTGGGGCAGAACGGTTGAAACCAGACGCGACGCTTGAGCCGGAGATTGAGATCGTCGCGGGCGGTGACGCTGTCGGCTCGGGCGACGATGCTGCGGGCGCCGAGGGCGCGGGCGCCGAGCTCCATGCGACCCTGGGCCCACATGACGATTTCACCGGCGGCGACGCGCTCGGCGGCGGCGCGGGCGATGTCGGCGGGACGGAGCAGATCGGCGTTGGCCTGGGCGGCGAATTTTTCGGCGTCGCGGCCGAGATCGCCGCGGTCGGTGCCGAGACGGAAATCGGTGAACGGGGCGGGGCGGGTGCCGGTGGCGGTGCGCCAGACGGACAAGGCCGCGCCGAGGGCGAGACCACCGTCGCCCATGGCGGGGCAGATTTCGAGACGCTGGACGCCGGGGACGGAGCGGATGAGGCGGTTGACCTTGATGTTGGAGGCGACGCCGCCGGAGTAGCCAAAGGCCGTGAGGCCGGTGGCGGCGGCGATCATGCCGAAGAAGCGCGGGACGAGTTGCTCAAGGGTTTGCTGGGCCATGCGGCAGACGTGTTCGCGCGGCGTGCACCAGATGATGTCGCGCACGGCGCGGGCCATGCGGGCGGGCGGGATCGAGCAACGCAGGACGGGGAGACCGCCCGCGTCGGGCGTGAGCGAGAACCACGGGAGAAACGTGTTTTTGGAAAGCGGGACGTCGGCGGCGTAGGTGGCCAGCGCCATGACCTTGCCCTCGTCCTCGAGGGGGCGCATCTGGAGCTCGTTGGTGACGTGCTCGAAAAAGAGACCGAGCGAGGCGGAGCCGGGGATGGAGAGGAGTTTTTCGAGGGAGGAAGTGGCTTCGGACCATTTCCAGACGGAGCCGGATTCGCCGTCGCCGATGCCGTCGAGGGTGACGATGGCGGCGTCTTCGTTCCATGACGGCCAGTAGGCGGCGGAGGCGGCGTGGGCGGCGTGGTGGTCGACGAGAAAAATGTCGGAGGCCGGGACGTCGAGAGCGCGGGCGAACCAGCGGCGGGCCCAGGTGCGGAGGAGCGGCGAAGTGGGGAGCTGGGTAAGCGTGTATTTGGCCCGGAGTTTGAGCGGGTGAAGCGGGCCGGGCGGGGTGAGACGGCGGCGCAATTTGTAATAGTTCTCCTTCATGGAAGGGAACGTGCGCGTGAGGGTTTTGGCGAAATCGGACGTGGTGGGCGCCCAGGCGATGCGGCGGTCGCCGGCGGCGGCGCGAACGGCGGCGAGGGCGCGGACGGGCAGGCCGACGTCGAGCTTGCGTCCGCTGAGACGTTCCTCGTTCAAGGCGAGCGCGACGCGTCCGTCGATGACGAGGGCTGCGCCGGCGTCGTGTCCGTCCCATACCCCGATGACGGCTTCATAGGCGCGTGTGCTCATAAATTGGATACAGGAGCGGGTTGCGCGGCGAGGCGACGGCGGCACAGGCCGCGGACGAGGGCCCAGCCGTAGGCGAACCAGGTGGACGGACGGGCGAGGGAGATTTTGGAGAAGCCGGCGACGCGCGGGCGCTCGTGGGTGGGGACCTCGACGATGCGGTAGCCGGCGGCCAGGGTGGCCATGATCATTTCCATCTCGATGGTCGTGTGGCGCGAGGTGAGTTGCAGCCGGCGGAAGACGTCGGTGCGGATGGCGCGAAAGCCGTTTTGGGAATCGGAGAGCCGGCAGCCGTAGCGGCTGTTGATGAGATAAGTGATGAAGGCGGAGCCGGCGAGGCGGAGGAATTCGTCACCGCCGCCGTGGAGTTCGTCGGAACCGCCAAGGAGACGGGAGCCGGTGACGTGGTCGGCGCGGCCGGATTTGATGGGGGCGACCAGCAGGGGGATGTCGATGGGATCATGGGACCCGTCGGCATCGACGAAGACACAGATCGGGGTGGAGGCGTGATCGATGGCGAGCCGGAGGGCGGCGCCCTTGCCGAGTCCGTGGTCGCGGACGACGGTGGCGCCGGCGGCGGCGGCGACCGCTGCGGTGCCGTCGGTGGAGCCGCCTTCGACGACGATCACGCGGGCGGCGTAGTGGAAACACTCGCTGATTACGGAGCCGATGGTGGCCTCCTCGTTGCGGGCGGGGACGATGGCGGTGACGTCGGGATCGGGGCGGGCCTCGCGGTCGGTGAAATCGGCGGAGGAGGCGAGGCCGAGGCGGGCGAGACGGCGGGCGCGAAGGAGGACAAAATCGTGTTCACTTTCGCCGAAATGGACGAGGTCGGCGGAGGAAGACGGGGCGGGCGAACGCCGGGACGGGGGCGACAGGCTCATGCCTTAGTTGATTGAATCGCTGAAGAAGTTGCCGCGGTCGAAATAGGTGATGATGGGGGAACCGGGGGGGCGGCTGGATTCGGTCTTGAGGGTATCGTTGAAAGCGAAAGTGCGCAGGGAAGGCGTGCGGTAGATGCCCTCGTTGCGCTCGGTGTCGGGGTTGTATTGGGCGGGCTGTTGAAAGGCGGCGGTGTAATGGCGGGAGTCGAAAAGGCGGCCGATGGAGCCGTCGAGACGCACGGTGCGACCGTTGGTGCCGGTGGCGATGTCGACGTTCCAGTTTTCGAGGTAGCGGACGAGGTTTTGACCGCCGCCGCTGGCGTTTGCATCGGTGGCGGAGACGTTGCCGGTGAGGATGCCGGCGTTGATGACGAGGTTGGCGGGCGTGGTGGTGGTGGTGGTTTCGGTGCCCATGACCGCAGGCGTGATTTCAATGCCCAGGACCACGACCGCCGGGACGAGAACGACAGGAACCGTAGTCGTAGTGGTGGTGTTGGCAGGGCGGCTGGTGATGTCGGGATTGGCGGAGTTGGCGTCATCCCAGTCTTTGGAGAGGACCGTGATGGAATCCGCCATCAGCATCGTGGGGTTGACGGTGTCGGTGTTGGTCTCGTCGAGGGCCTGGGTTCCCTGTTGGGTGGTGGTGTTATAGTTTCCCTGGACGTAGAGACCGCCATTGGTGGCGACGGAGAAGCCGGAGGCGGTTTCGGAGCCGGGGGTTTTTTCGGCATTGATCAGCCGGACGGCAGCGGGGGTGGTGGAGTTGGAATTGGCCAGGTGGACGTAGAGCAATCCGTTGAATGCGGCTCCGAGATCGCTGTCGGCTTGAAGGGCGGCGTCGAGGGCGCCCACATCAATCTGGGTGATGGCGACATTTTTTCCTTCGCGCAGATCGTGGAGGGTGGCTGCGGAAACGACTGAAGCCAAAGCAGCGGTGTGATCCGTGCCCTCCGGATCTTTTACGGAAATTTCGGGGTTGGCATCGGCATCATCACCATCGGGGGCAACGGTGATGACGAGACCTGCGCGGTTGTAGGCCCTGAGTGCGGAGATTTCGGGGTTGTCCGATACGGTGGAGAGGTTGGTGCCGGCGGGATATTCGGCCTCATCGACATCGAAATTGGAACCGGTCGCGTCATAGACGGCTTCGGGCGGGGGGGCGATAATGGAACGGTAGACGTTGTTCATGGCGGCCGGGAGATCGTTGACGGGGCCGAACAGTTCGGGGTGGGAAGTGGCGAGGCTCTTGGCATCAAGACCGCCGAGCAGATTTTCAGCCGTGTCCAATTCGGCGACCTGGGCGGCCTCGGAGGTGGTAAAGGTGGGCGCGATGAGGTCGACGGAGGTATTGGCGACGGGTTCGCCGTCTTCCCAGGTGACGGTGGCATCGGTGGCGGTCACAAGCGTGGAGCCGATCATGGTGCCCGGTTTGCGGTAGGTGGTGGCGAGGGCGGTGGAATCATCGCCGCTTTCGAAGAGAAGCGCGGGGTCGTCCTCGATTGCGGAGGTAAGGGCCACGCCATTATTATCGGTCTTGGTTGTGGCGTTGAAGTAGCCGTCCTTGAGATGGCGGACGTAGCCCTTGACCGTAAGACTGCCGCTGGTGGCGCCCATGTAAACGGAGCCGTTGGCGGCAATATCCCCCTCGATTACGGTGTTGCCGCCCGGGTTGAACTCAAGATCGCCCTGGGAGAAGACGTTGTATTGGAAAATGGAGGCGGTGGCGTAACTGAACCGGCGGCCGACAGTGAGCGTAAGTTTGTTGTGAAGAGGGCTGGAAGGGCCGGGGGTGACGGTGATGCGGGCGTCGAGGTAGGAGAAGGTGCCCTGTTTGCCGTTCGAGTCGGGGATGATTCCCTCGATGTTACTCTGGGCCACGATAATGGAGCGCTTGACGATCCAGTCCTCGTTTTCGACACCCGGATTGGGATCAAGCGGATCGGCACCGCGGTGGATGAGGGCGAAAGGGACGTGAGGCGTTTCAGGTTGATCGGCGTTGTCACAGATGCCGGCGAGAAGCGTGGGGATGTCGTTGGGAGTGACGGCGGTGCCGGTGATAAGAAGCTCCTTAAAGGTGTAGTAAATAAATTCGAGTTCACTTTCAGCGACCACGCGCGCGCGCATGCGGGCATCGTTGCGGTGACTGAATTTGAACGAGGTTAACGAAAGGCTGAGCGTGGTTCCTGCCAGGGCGGACAGCAGGATGATGAAAAACATCGTCGGGATGACGACACCCCGATTGCGGCGAGCCCGACTCTCAGGGCAGGGTGAGGAGGTAAAGGCAGAGCGCATAGGGGTTAGCCATCGATCATGATGGTCGTAGTGACGCCTTTGGTGGTGGTTGAGCCCTTGGTGGAAGTGGAGCCCTTGGTCGAAGTGGAACCCTTGGTGGAAGTGGAACCCTTGGTGGACGTGGAGCCCGTGGTGGTGGTCGAACCCGCGGTGGAAGTGGAGCCCTTGGTGGAGGTGGAACCGTTGGTGGTGGTGGAGCCCTTGGTGGAGGTGGAACCGTTGGTGGTGGTGGAGCCGTTGGTGGTGGTGCCCTTGGTGGTGGTGGAGCCCGTGGTGGTGGAGCC
>CAMBLN010000078.1 GCA_945868215.1 Opitutus sp. GAS368 | reverse complement strand
GCAATCGCGCGACGGCTACCTGCGCCTCCACGACTGGATACGAACAACTGCGCCGCAGTTGAAATCCGCCATTCCCGTTCCTTCATAAAACCACCCAACCTCGTCCTTCACCCCCGCCAAAACCACCCTTCAACTGCGGAATTTAGGTTAAACGGGCGATAATCGGGCAGGGTGAGGACTTAAAAAGCGGGACAGTAACGGGACAGTCAGATTTTTCCGGACACAAAAAAGCCTCAAAAACTTTTGTAAGTCTTTGAGGCCAAAGTGGCTGCCCGGGTAGGGGTCGAACCTACGACCAAGTGATTAACAGTCACCTGCTCTGCCACTGAGCTACCAGGCAATGATCCTCTCGCGAGGGAGGGGTGAAAGACAATTTCCCTGTGCGGGTTGTCAATGCTCGTTTTGTTCTTCGGGGTAGATTTTCAAAGTTTTGTTTGCCTTCGCTCCTGCGTTCCGGTGTCTTGGGCCTCTTTTCTAATACGCCTGCCTTCAATTCCGAGGGAACAGGGGGAACGAAGCTATGAGCAAACAACAACTGATCCTTAACGTCTCGGCCCGTCCTCAGACCGGCCGCTCCGCCTCCCGCCGCGTGCGCAAGGCCAACCAGATCCCTGCGATCCTTTACGGAAAGCACACCAACCCGGAGGCCATCGCCATTGAGACCCCGGAGTTCGTCCGCCTGCTGAAGTCGGTCGCCGGTCGTGCGCTCCTTATCGAGCTCAACCGCAAGGACAACTCCTCCAAGGCCCTCTCCTTCCTCCAGGAAGTGCAGCGCGACCCGATCACCGACAAGTTCCTCCACGTTGACCTTCAGGAAGTGAAGGCCGACGAAAAACTCGAAATCCGCGTGCCGGTTTCCGTCACCGGCGAGTCCTTCGGCGTGAAGAACCAGAACGGCGTGTTGGAAGTCGCTACGCACACCCTCCGCGTGCGTTGTTTGCCCAAGGATCTCCCCCCCGTCATCGAGGTCGATGTGACCGAGTTGAAGGTCGGTGAGGCGTTCAAAGTCGGCACGCTCAAGCCCATCGCCGGCGTCGAGTTCCTCGATGCCAAGGGTCAGCCCGTCGTTTCGTGCGTTGAGCCCGTGGGCGAAATCGCCTCGGCAGCTGCACCCACCGCCGCCGCGGCCCCTGCCGCCGGTGCCAAACCCGCCGCCGGTGCCGCCGCCGCACCTGCCGCCGACGCGAAGGCAGCCGCTCCCGTAGCCGCCCCCGCCAAGAAGTAAGCTTTTGCCGCCCGGCCCGCCGCTTGACCGCGATGGGCCCGGACGTTTGTTCTTTGAGTCATGTCTATCTCGCTCGTTGCCGGTCTCGGCAACCCGGGTCGCGAATACGAGAAAACCCGCCACAACGTGGGTTTCCTCGTCGTCGAGGCGCTCGCCGCTCAGCTCGGCCTTGCTTGGCAAAAGCAACGGTCGTTCGAGGCGGAGGTCGCCCGCTGGGATCCGGTTCCCGGCCGCACCGTCTACTTCGCGAAGCCGCTCACGTTCATGAACGAGAGTGGCCGCGCGCTGCAGGCGATGACGGGGTTCTACAAGATCCCCGGCACTGCGATCACCGCCGTCTATGACGACCTCACGATCAACCTCGGTCTCGTGAAAGTCAGCGTAAGCGGCAGCGCCGGAGGCCACAACGGTGTGGCCAGCCTGCTCGAGCGACTCGGCAACGGATTCATCCGTTACCGTATCGGCATCGGTCCCAAAGACCCGCCGCAGATGGACCTCAAGGACTTCGTCCTCGGCCAATTTACTTCCGAACAACAACTCCTCCTTAAAACCAATTTAGAACGCTACGTGACCGGACTCCGCCTCGTGCTAGACCACGGCGCCGACAAGGCCATGAACCAACTCAACCGCAGAGACCAAGCCTCACCATGAGCACCACCACCAAACGCAACTACCGCGCGACCTTCATCCTCGATAACCGCGGCAAGGAAGACACCTTCGACCAGATCATCGACGGCGTGAAGAAAGACATCATCGCCGTTGACGGCGAAGTCGGCGCTGTCGAAACCCTCGGCCGCAAGGAATTCGCCCGCGTCACCGACCGCAACCTCGTCGGCGCGACCTACGTCCAGGTCTCGTTCTCCGCTCCCGCCTCCGGCCCGGCCGCCCTCAAAGAGCGCCTTCGTCTGAACAGCTCCGTTTACCGCACGTTCCTCCAGAACGCCTAATTAATCGGGCGAACACCGCGCTCCCATGGCCTCCCTCAACAAAGTAATGCTCATTGGCAACCTGACGCGTGATCCGGAACTCCGGGTCACGCCGAAGGGCACCGCCATCTGCCAGTTCGGACTCGCGGTTAACCGCCAGTTCAAGGACGAGTCCGGCGCCACCCGCGATGAGACGACCTTTGTCGATATCGAGGCCTGGGGCAAACAGGGCGAAACCGTCGCCAAGTATCTGACCAAGGGCCGTCCGCTCTTCGTCGAAGGCCGCCTCAAGCTCGACACTTGGGACGACAAGACGACCGGTCAGAAACGCAGCAAAATGAAAGTTGTCCTCGAGAACTTCCAGTTCCTCGGCGGCCGCGAAGGCGGCGAAGGTGGCGGCGCTCCCGGCGCAGCCCCCCGCGCAGCCTCCACCGGCGGAGACGACGGCGTCGATCAAACGATCGAACGCCACACGCCTCCCGCCCGCACGGCCACCAAGCCGACGCCGCCTCCGCAGGACAACATCGACGAAGACGTCCCGTTCTAAACGCGCCCCGCGTTCGCTCCCCTTACACTTAAAAATCAAACACACCACCCATCATGGCTCACAACGAAGTATTGCTCCTCAAGCCCGTTGACGGTCTGGGCGCCGAAGGCGACCAGGTCAAAGTCCGCGCCGGCTACGCCCGTAATTTCCTCCTCCCGCAGAAATACGCGGTCGCCCTCACGCAGGCCAACCGCAAGCGCGTCGAAGCGCTGAAGAAGCGCCGCACCGAGCGCGAAGCCTCCGAGCTCTCCGGCGCGCAGGCTCTCGCCGACAAGATCGCCAAGGTCTCGCTCGCGTTCGCCGTCAAGACCGGCGAAGGCGGCAAGATGTTCGGCGCGATCACCTCCGCCGACCTCCATCAGAAGTTCGTCGATGCCGGCATCGACCTCGACAAGAAGAAGATCCACCTGCACACGCCGGTGAAGACCCTCGGCAAGCACGAGGTGAAGATCAAGCTGCACGCCGACGTCTCTGTCGAAGTGTCGTTCGACGTCGTCTCCGAGAACCCGATCGTCGAGGCCGCCGTCGAGGCGCCCAAGGCCAACAAGGAAGAGTATCCCGAGCACGCCGCTCTGGAGAAGATGGCCGCCCGCCGCGCCGAGAAGGCCAAGCGCAGCGACCGCAAGAAGTAAGGCACGCGCTTTTTCCTTCGAGCGAATCCCATTCAAGCCGCGGTCTCCAGACCGCGGCTTTTTATTGGGCGTAATCGTGAGCAACCCGTGAAAAACTTTACACAACTCATCATTGCTTCTCTCGCGGGAGACTCTTGCCTCGTTATTCCGCTTCATGGCTGACGACTTTCAGAAATCCTCCCGCCGCTCCCGTCGTGACACGGATGAACCGCGTGATTTGGCGTCCGTGATCGGACGTGTTCCGCCGCACAGCATCGAGGCCGAGGAGTATCTGTTGTCGTGCTGTTTCCTTGACGGGGCCGACATCGTGGCGCGCTGCCTCGAAGGCAAGTTAAGCGCGGCCGCTTTTTATGCTCCGGCCCACCGGGTTATTTTTGAGCGGCTGGTCGAACTCTACAACAAGGGCGTGCCGATCGATCTTCAGATCCTCGCCGAAGAACTCAAAACCAGTCGTCAACTCGACGAAATCGGCGGCTACGCCTACCTCACGCAGATCAGCAGCCGCATTCCGACGACGGCGCAGTCGAATTACTTCATCGAGAAAGTTCGCGAGCTGCACCTGTTGCGCGAGCTGATCAAGGTGGCCACGGGAGCGGTCGAGAGTTGTTACGCCTATGATGGCGGACTTGAGGAGTTCGTCGACAAGGTGGAGCAAGACATCTTCAAGGTAACCCAGGATCGCGTGTCCGACGGCGCGGTGCAGATGAAGGGACCGACCAGCGAGGCGATGGCCGTCATCACGAAGATGATGATGAAGAAAGGTGAACTCACGGGAGTTTCGTCGGGCTTCAAGGATCTTGATGCCTACACCTATGGATTTCAGCGCCAGGAAATGATCATTCTCGCTGCCCGTCCTTCGATGGGCAAAACCTCGCTGGCCTTGAATTTCGCCGAAGCCGCCGCGTTGCCCCGCCGCGGCGAGGGAGTGCCCATTCTGATTTTCTCGCTCGAAATGGGTTCGGCCCAGCTTGCTCTGCGTATGTTATGCGCGCGCGCCAAGGTGAACATGAAGCTGTTGCGCGACGGTCTCCTTTCGAAAAACGGCGAAGAACAGCAACGCCTGCTCGAAGCCGCCGACGAATTTTCCAAGGCCCCCATCTACATCGACGATTCCAGTCACCTCACGATCATGGAGCTGCGGGCCAAGGCTCGCCGCCTCCAGGCGCGCCAGAAACTCGGACTGATCATCGTGGACTACCTGCAGTTGCTCGCGCCGACCGATTCGAAGACTCCGCGTGAACAGCAGGTCGCCGAGATTTCCCGCGGCTTAAAAGCGCTGGCGAAGGAACTCGACGTGCCGGTGATTGTATTATCCCAGCTGAACCGCTCCGCCGAAAAAGAAAACCGCACACCCAAACTTTCCGATCTTCGTGAATCCGGCTCCATTGAGCAGGATGCCGACGTCGTTCTCATGCTTGCACGGCCCAAGGATGCGGACGAAAAATTCCAAGTGGCCGCCGACTCCGCCGAGTTAATCGTTGCCAAACAACGAAACGGACCGGTAGGAGAATTGAAACTTACGTTCCTGCGGGATATTACACGCTTTGAAAACTACACCCAGTAACCCGGTCTTCGGGATCGTTCGCCTCATCCTTGCAGTCGCATTGACCGCCCTCGCCGGCACGGTGCTGTCCGCACAGTCCTCGGCGCCCGCCAGCTATAAGGTGGGTTCGCTCGATCTGAAATTTGTCGGCACCGCCAACGTCAACGAGCAGGTTGTTCGTGCCAACATGCAGGTCAGCGAGGGGGTCGATCTCGACGACACCATGATCGACCAGGACATCCGGTCGCTCTACAAGACCGGCCTGTTTGAGTTTATCGAAGTAAAGCGCGATGTGCGACCGGACCGCGTGGTGAATCTGGTGTTCGAACTCACCCCTAAATTTCGCGTCCTCAGCGTGCGTTACGACGGCAACGTCAAGATCAAGAGCCGTCGTTTGGACAAGGAGGTTAAAACCAAGTCGAACTCGGCGCTCGACGAACGCCAGGTGAAGGAAGACGTCACCAAGATCCGTGAATATTACCAGAAGTCCGGTTACAACCAGGTCAAGGTCGCCTACACCATCGAGCGCAACCGCTCCACCGGCTTCGGCAATGTTACCTTCAAGATCGTCGAGGGCGCCAAGGTCAAAATTTCCAAGGTCAACTTCATCGGCAACGAACACGTCAAGAAGGGCAAGTTGCGCAAGGCCATCGAAACCAAAAAATGGACGATCTTTTCCTGGATCACGGGTTCTGGCCGCTTCAAGGACGACCAATTTGAGGATGACCTCGACAAGCTGCGCGACTACTACCGCGAGCTCGGTTATCTCGATGTCGAGGTTCCCGCCGACAAGGTGGTCTATGATTATCCCAGCGCCCGCAAATTGGTTTTGACCATTCGCATCATCGAGGGCCGCCAATACAAAGTCGGCGAAATCGCGATCTCCGGCAATACGCTCATCACCACCGACAAACTCCGTGCCGCTCTCAAGCAGACCACGGGAACGATCTTCGCGCCTTCCCTGATCGACAAGGATGTGACCGCTTTGGAAGATTCCTTCGGCAAGGATGGATACATCGAGACGCGTGTTCAGATGATCCGTAAGCCCAACCTTTCCACCGGTGCCATCGACGTCGAATACCGCATCAAGGAAAGCGATAAATTTTTCGTCGAATCCGTCCGTGTTGAAGGCAACACGAAGACCAAGAGCATCGTGCTCATTCGCGAATTGGCGCTCGGGCCGGGCGAGGTGTTTGACTCCGTCCGGATGAAAACCTCCAAGCAGCGTCTGGACAACACGCGCTTCTTCGAGGAGGTCAACGTCACCCCCGAAACGACCACGATTCCCGGTCGCAAGAATCTCAAGATCGCCGTCAAGGAAGGCCGCACCGGCAATCTCACTTTCGGTGCCGGCTTCAGTTCACTTGAGCGTGCCGTGGTTTTTGCCGAACTCACCCAATCCAATTTCGACCTCTTCAACCGCCGCTCCATGTTCCAAGGCGACGGCCAGAAGTTCCGCTTGCGCCTGCAGGTGGGCTCGCGTTCCAGCGAGGCGATTTTGTCGTTCGAAGAACCTTGGTTGTTTGAACAGCAACTCGCCCTTGGTTTCTCCATTTTCAGGTCTGAATCCGACTACAACAGCTCTTTTTACGAAGAAATCCGCACTGGCGCCGAGGTTTACCTCCGCAAGCGTCTGTTCGAATTGGTCGAGGGCCGTCTTTCCTACGGTTACGAGATCGTCGACATTCGCGATGTCGAAGCCGGTTATGATCCGCCCTACACCGAGGGCGACGTGGCGTTGTCCAAGGTGGGCTTCCAGTTGCTCCGCGACACGCGCGACAAGCTCATCAACACCACGCGTGGCAACCGCCTCGAACTCGTCAGCGAAGTCACCAGCAGCGCACTCGGCGGCGACGCCGACTACTACAAGCTGGAAGCGCGTGGCTCCCAGTTCTTCCAATTGTTCGAAGCGCAGAATCAGGTGCTCGCGGTCATCGCCCGCACCGGTGTTTTGGATTCGTTTGGCGACACCGCCCAAGTGCCTTTCTACGACCGCTTCTATCTCGGTGGGCCCTACACTCTCCGCGGTTTCGAATATCGCGAGGTCGGCCCCAAGCAGCTTGCGGGCGTCCCGGCGACGGATCGCGTTCCCGTCGGCGGCAATACCTACGGCTTTCTCAGCCTCGAATACTCACTCGACGTCGTGGAACCGCTCCGTTTTGCGGTTTTCTATGACGCCGGTTTCGTCAACAGCGGCTCCTATGAATTCAGCCCCGCCGATTACAACGACAACTTTGGTTTCGGCCTGCGTCTCCTGATCGCGGGCGCCCCGCTCAGCCTCGATTACGGTATTCCGATCACCTCCGACGGGGTGAACGACAACGGCGGACAGTTTAATTTCTCTTTTGGAACTCGTTTCTAATTTAACACTCTTACTATAACTCCCTACATGAAGACCTCCCTCAAATCCCTCATCGCCGTCGCTTTTGCCGGCCTTTTCGCTGTCGCCGCCCAAGCCCAGCCCGCCCCCAAGATTCTTATCGTGGACATGGCCAAGCTCTACGACGGCCATTACAAGACCGAAGAGCAAAACGGCAAACTCAAGGCCGACCAAGCCAAGGCCGAAGAAGAACTCCAAAAGCTGAACACCGAAGGCAATGCCCTCGTCAAACAGTTCAACGACATGAAGGAGCAGGCCAACAATCCGACCCTCTCCGCCGACGGCAAAACCAAGGCCCAGGGCGAACTCGAGGCCAAGGCCCAGGAAATCCAGCGCAAGCAGGGCGAAGTGAATCAATTTCGCACCAACACCCAGCGCTCGCTCCAGCAGCGCATCAATAACTTCAAGCAGTTCCTCCTCGAAGAAATCAGCAAGACCGCCGTCGATATCGCCAAGAAAAAAGGCGCCACGCTCCTCGTCGATAAATCCGGCCCGACCCTGATCGGCATGCCCAGCGTGCTTTATTTCGACCCCGCTTACGATATCACCGAGGATGTCGCCAAGGAGATTAACAAGGATCGCCCCGCCGGCTCCGCTTCGACCGCCACCGCCAAGCCGGCCTCTGGCGAGGCGCCTGCGGTTTCGTTTCCCGGTGCCAAAAAGTAAGACCTCTACTTTCAAAGACCTTTGATCCGATCAAACCCCGCTCGCCTGAGCGGGGTTTTTTTATGCCCGGGCCGGTCGGCCATTGCCATGCTCCACGGCTGCGCCCACCGTTTTTTCGTATGCAGCTCGCCTTCAGCGCCGCCGATCTTGCGGCCATCGTCCAGCCCCTTTCCGTCAAAGGCACAACCGACGCCGTCGTGCGTGGCATCGCCTCGCTCGGGTCTGCCCGTTCCGGCGATCTCTCCTTTCTGGGGAATCCCAAATACAAGGCCGATGTCCCCGCCAGTGCCGCGTCCTTCATTTTGCTCCCGCCCGATTACGCCGGCGAGCCTTCCGCCGGCCAGCAGTTCCTTTTCGTGGAGAAACCCTCCGTTGCACTCGCCCGGCTGTGCTCCCGCATCGAGCAACTCCTGTGGCCCAAACCCGCCCCGGGCATTCACCCGACCGCGATTCTCGCCGAAAACTGCCAGGTTGCCGCGACCGCCACCATCGGACCTTTTTGTGTGATCGAGGAGGGCGCTTTGATCGGTGAACGCACCCACTTGCAGGCGCACGTTTTTATCGGTCGCAACGCCCGTATCGGCTCCGATTGCTGGTTTATGCCCCGTGTCACCGTCGCCACCGAGTGCGTCGTGATGGATCGCGTGCGCATTCAAACCGGAGCGGTGGTCGGCTCCGACGGTTTCGGTTATGAATTTGTGCAAGGCCGCCACGAAAAGGTCCCGCAGGTGGGCAACGTGGTGATCGGAAACGACGTCGAGATCGGCGCCAACAGCACGCTGGATCGCGCCCGTTTCAGCCAGACGCTCATCGGCGAAGGCACGAAAATCGACAACCTCGTGCAGATCGCCCACAACGTCGTCATCGGCCGCCATTGCCTCATTTGCGCCCAAGTCGGCATCTCCGGCAGCACCACCATCGAGGATTATGTGGTGCTCGGCGGACAAGCGGGCATCGCCGGGCACCTTACGATCGGCAAAGGATCCAAGGCCGACGGGCAGACGGGCGTCAATTCCGACCTGCCTCCGGGCAGCTTTGTCAAAGGTTCGCCGTGCATGTCTTACAATGCCGAGCAGCGGTTCAACGTTCTCAAAAAGAAACTCCCCGAGCTCTTTAAACGCGTCGACGCGCTTGAGTCCGCAACCGCCGATTCAAAAAAGTCTTCCGCCTCGTAACATTCCTGACACGCTCCGACCTTCACCACATGAGCTCGCCTCGCCTGAAAGTTTTCTCCGGTAACTCCAATCGCCCTCTCGCCGAGGAGATTTGCAAGCACATCGGGATGCCGCTGGGCGAAGCGACCGTCACCAGTTTTCCGGACGGCGAGTCCTTCGTGAAGATCAACGAGAACGTGCGCGGCCATGATGTTTACATCATCCAGCCGACCTGCACTCCGACCAACCAGTCGTTGATGGAGCTGCTTATCATGATCGACGCGGCCAAGCGCGCCTCGGCCCACCGCATCACGGCCGTGATGCCGTTCTACGGCTACGCCCGCCAGGATCGCAAAGACCAGCCGCGCGTGCCCATCACCGCCAAGCTCGTGGCCAACCTCTTGGTCGCCGCCGGCGCGAACCGCATTCTCACGATGGATCTGCACTCGCAGCAGATCCAAGGCTTCTTCGACATCCCGGTTGACCACCTTTTTGCCTCGCCGGTTTTCTTCAAATACCTCGAGCAGTTCCGCGGCGACGACATGGTGGTCGTCTCGCCCGATGTCGGCGGCATGAAGATGGCCGCCGCCTACGCCGGCATTCTCGGCGCCCAGCTCGGCATGGTCTGGAAAAAACGCACCAACGCCACGACCGTCGAGACTGTGAACGTGGTCGGTGACGTCGCCGGCAAACACGTGCTCCTCGTGGATGACATCACCGAGACCGCCGGCACCCTGGCCAACGCCGCCAAGATCATGCGCGACAGCGGCGCTATCAGCGTGCGCGCCGCCGTCAGCCACGCCTTGCTCAGTCCCGTGGCCTACGAACGCCTCGCGCTCGGCCACATCGACGAACTCATCACCACCAATTCCGTGCCGGTCGACACCAAGGGCCTGCCGATTCGCGTGCTCAGTATCGCAAATCTCATGGCCGACGCCATCGTTCGTATTAACAACAACGAGAGCGTCACGAGTCTGTTCAAGATCAAGGGCTTCTAGTCCGCGACGGTTGGCCGGGTCACGGACTTGCGGTGGAACAATTCCCCGCTTCGTTTTGTCCTGAACCCGTCCAATGAAAACCAAGTTTATTCCCCGTGCCTTGGCCGTCGCTCTGGCGGCCTCCCTGTTCTCCATCGGCTGCGCGCAGGAAAAGCCTTCTTCCGCCGCGGCGACCGGCTCCCCGAAGCCCGATCTCAAAGTCGATACCTCGCCCATCGGCGACGGCCGCATCGCCACCAGCTATGCGGACGTTGTTGAGCCGGTGCAAAAGGCCGTCGTCTCCGTGTATTCAACCAAGATCGTTCGCGAACGTCTCCGCGTGGATCCGATGTTGCGCCAGTTTTTCGGCAACCAGCTTCCCGAGCGCGAGTCCCGCCAGGAGGGATTGGGCTCCGGCGTGATCGTATCTACAAATGGATACATTCTCACCAACAACCACGTGGTCGCCGACGCCGACGAACTCAAGGTGCTCCTTGCCGACGGCCGTGAATTCGTCGCCAAGCTGATCGGGACCGACGAAAAAACCGATGTCGCCGTGATCAAGATCGATGCCGAGGGGCTGCCGCCCGCCACGTTGGCCGACAGCGACAAGCTGCGGGTGGGCGACGTGGTCTTTGCCGTCGGCAATCCTCTCGGCGTCGGGCAGACCGTCACGATGGGCATCATCTCCGCCACCGGACGCAACAGCCTTGGTTTGCTCGAAAACGTGGGCGGCTACGAAAATTTCATCCAGACCGACGCCGCCATCAACCAAGGGAATTCCGGTGGCGCGTTGATCGACGCCAAGGGGCGTCTCGTCGGCATCAACACGGCGATCATTTCGCCGTCGCGAGGCAACATCGGCATCGGGTTTTCGATCCCGGTGAACCAGGCCGCAGCCGTCATGAACAGCCTCATCGCCACCGGCAAAGTCCAGCGCGGCTACCTCGGGGTGTCGGGGCAGAATCTGGATCCCAAGCTCGCCGAAAGTCTCGGCGTGGACCGCGACACCAAGGGTGTGGCCATCAGTGACGTCGTCGAGGACTCGCCTGCGGCCAAGGCCGGCCTCAAGCGGAGCGACATCATCGTGAAAGTGAATGGCCGCGTGGTGGATTCCCAGTTCGCCCTGCGTTTGAACGTTTCACAATTGGTCCCGGGCACCGAGGTGGATGTGACGGTGATCCGTGACGGCAAAGAACGGAACGTGAAGGTGAAGCTGGGCAGTCTCGACGAACAGACCCGCGAGTTTATCCCGGGTGTGACCGTCAAACCGATCGACGAGGAGGTGCGCACCCAGTTCAAATTGGACAAGCGTATCGAGAGCGGGATCGTCATCACAGAGATCAACGAGAACTCGCCTTACGCGGACATTCTGGTGCCCGGTGTCGTGATCGTTGAAATCAACCGCATCCCGGTGACGGATGTGAAGACCGCCTCTGATGCGATCAAATCGGGACTTAACGTGCTGCTGGTGAAATACCGAGGCGTGTCCCGCTTGGTGCCGATCACCGTGAAATAACGGCGGGCTGTATCCGCAAAAAAAGGCCGCACTGAAAAAGCGCGGCCTTTTTTTGATCTAGGCCCGCCCGCTGGCCGGGCCTATGCGTGGATCCCTGTATTCAGTTCAGCGATACGCCCTTGGCCTTGGCGGCGCGGAGGGGGGCGTCGGCCATGTCGGAGGGGGTCGCGGCGACTTCGATGCCGCACTCTTTGAAGACGGCGATCTTGGCTTCGGCGGTGTCCTCGTGGCCACCGACGATGGCGCCGGCGTGACCCATGCGGCGACCGGCGGGAGCGGTGGCACCGGCGATGAAACCGGCGACGGGCTTGGTGCAGGTGGCCTTGATCCAGCGAGCGGCCTCGACCTCGGCGTTGCCGCCGATTTCACCGATGAGGATGATGCCCTTGGTGTCGGGGTCGGCGTTGAAGAGCTTGATGACGTCGAGGTGGCTGGTGCCGTTGACCGGGTCGCCGCCGATGCCGACGGAGGTGGACTGGCCGAGTCCCTTGGAGGTAATTTGGAACACCGCCTCGTAGGTGAGCGTGCCGGAGCGCGAGACGACGCCGACGTGGCCCTTCTTGTGAATGTAGCCGGGGGCGATGCCGATGCGGCAGCCGCCCTTGGAGCCTTCGCCGGTGCCGGGGGTCACGAGACCGGGGCAGTTGGGGCCGATGAGGCGGGTCTTGGCGCCGGACATGGCGCGCTTCACGCGGATCATGTCTTTGATCGGAATGCCCTCGGTGATGCAGACGGCGAGGTCGAGACCGGCGTCAACACATTCAAGGATGGCGTCACCCGCGAAGGGCGGGGGAACAAAGATCGTGGAGACGGTCGCGCCGGTGGCCTTGGCGGCATCGACGACGGTGTTGAAGATCGGAACCTTCACGCCGTTGTGTTCGAAGAACTGGCCGCCCTTGCCGGGGGTGACGCCGGCGACGACTTGCGTGCCGTAGTCGAGGGAGAGCTGGGCGTGTTTGCCGCCGAAGGCACCGGTGATGCCTTGGACCATGATCTTGGTTTCGGGCTTAATGAGGATGGACATGAGAATTATTTTTTAACCACGAAACACACGAAATGCACGAAAGGCGGAAAGGCCGGTCGGGACTTGGGTGCGGGTGGTTGGGTTTGGTGTATTTCGTGTGTTTCGTGGTGAACGAATCAGGCGACGAGTTTGACGATCTTCTGCGCGGCGTCGGCCATGGTATCGCCGGAGACGAGCGCGAGGCCCGAGTTGGCGAGGGTGGCTTTGCCGGCGGCGACGTTGTTGCCTTCGAGGCGGACAACCAAGGGGAGCTTGAGACCGACTTCCTTCACGGCTTCGACGATGCCCTCGGCGATCACGTTACAGTCCATGATGCCGCCGACAATGTTACCGAAGATGCCCTTCACGTTGGCGTCGCCGAGGATGATCTTGAAGGCTGCGATGACCTTTTCCTTGGAGGCGCCGCCGCCGACGTCGAGGAAGTTGGCGGGGTTGCCGCCGTAGTGTTTGATGATATCCATCGTGGACATCGCGAGGCCGGCGCCGTTGACCAAGCAGGCGATGTTTCCGTCGAGGGCGATGTAGGCGAGGTCGTATTTGGAGGCCGCGATTTCCTTCGGGTCTTCCTCGTTCAAGTCGCGGAGGGCGACGATTTCGGGGTGGCGGAAGAGGGCGTTGGAGTCGAAGGAGACCTTGGCGTCGAGCGCGAGGACCTTGTCGTCGGGGGTGGTGATGAGGGGGTTGACCTCGACCATGGCGGCGTCGGTTTCCCAGAAGAACGTGTAGAGGTTGCGGATGAGCTTGGCGGCGTTCTTGGCTTCGGCGGGATTGAGGCCGAGTTTGAAGATGAGTTCGCGGACTTGGAAATCGGCGATGCCGTAGGCGGGATCGATGAGGACCTTGAAAATCTTTTCGGGGGTGTCGTGGGCGACGGTTTCGATGTCCACGCCGCCCTCGGTGGAGGCGACGATCACGGGCTTCGAGGTGGCTCGGTCCAAGAGGATGGCGAGGTAGTATTCCTTTTTGATGTCGCTCGCATGGGTGAAGTAGATCGTCTGCACCTTGCGGCCGGCGGGGCCGGTCTGGATGGTGACGAGCGTGTTGTTGAACATCTTCTTCGCGTAATCGAGGGCGTCGGCTTTGGTCTTGGCGAACTTGACGCCGCCTTTGAAGCCGTCGGTGAAGGTGCCCTTGCCGCGTCCACCGGCGTGGATCTGCGATTTAACGACGACGGGGGCGTCGGGGAGCTGCGCAAGCGCGGACTCGAATTCAGCGGGGGATTTGGCGGCAACGCCTTGGGGAACGGGCACTCCATACTTCTCGAAGAGCGCCTTGGCCTGATACTCGTGGATGTTCATGTGGAACCCAAGAATTGCCACAACGGGGCAGGGGAAGGCACGAAAAAACATGCGGCGGTGCGTTTAAGTAAGGCTGGATACGAGTGGTGTTGCCTTTGACTAATGCACCGGCACTCTCCGCCGCCATGCAATCGCACGAGGTCCTGAAAGAGGTCTTGAAGCAAACGAGCGCCAAGCAAATCGCGGCCGACATGGGCCTTTCCCTGTCGTTGATCTACAAATGGACGGAAGCACCGGCTGATGACGCAGGCAGTGGCGCTAGCAATCCGCTTGATCGCATCGATCAACTTTTGAAAAGCACGGGGGATCGCAGGATTGCCCAATGGGTTTGTGAACGGGCAGGGGGCTTTTTTATCACCAACCCCGAGCACAAGCCCCATGCCTACTCTTTGATTCCGGTGACGAATGAAATCGTCCAGGAGTTTGCCGATATGCTGGCGGTAATCGCCACGGCGGCGGGAGACAGCACGATCACCAAGGAAGAGGCCAAGCAGATCCGCCGCCGCTGGGAAGAGTTGAAGAGCGTGACCGAGGGCTTCGTGCGGGCATCCGAAGCCGGAAACTTTGCCGCGCTCAAAAATGATCTCAAAAACATGCCGCACTGATTATTTTTGCGCATGTTTCGTGTGATGAATTATTATCATACGAATGTGTAAGCGGGTGCGGGGAGAGGGCTTTTACCTACGCTGGTGTGGGAATTAATGGAGCTGGCGTGTGCTAAGTCAGGGATTCGTCGGGCTTGATCTGCAGGGTTGGCAGGCGAGTTGCTTATCATGTGGCGGCAGACTTGTCGCAGTTCACTGCGGCGAGGGTTGCCGACCTACACAAACAACACACACAAGCTATGATTAAGAAACTCACTGGTTTGACGGCGTCCCTCGCGGCGCTCGTTTCCACCGCTTCGGCGGAAGTTAAGATCAACGATAATTTGGCCGTCAGCGGTTACGCCGTTGGTGCATCCACTTTGGTCGAGCCCGACGCGGGTGGTTCCAGCTCCACGGCCTTCGATTCCGGAGCCACTAATGTTGATGCCGTCAAGGTTGCCCTTACCGGCACCTACGATGCGATCTCCGGCAAGGTCAGCCTCTTCTACGTTCCCGATTCTACCAGCGGCGGCAGCGAAGCCGGTCTGCTCGATGCTTATCTCACCTATACCGCGGGTTCCTTCTCGGTTACGGGTGGCAAGTTCCTTAGCTATCTCGGTTACGAAGCCTGGGATCCGATCAATATGACCACGATCAGCTACGGCAATTCGTGGAACGCCATCCCCGGTTATCACAGCGGAGCCAAGGTTGACTACGCTGGTGATAATTTCACCTTGGGAGCCGCGGTTCTGGATTCCCTTTACATGGATGGTACGCATTTCTTCGGAGGTGACGGCTCCTTCACCGAGGGTCTCGGTTACGAGTTCGTGGGTTCCTACACTGGCATCGAAAAACTGACCGTGTTCGCCGGTGTTGGCATTGAAGATCCCGAGGCTGGTTCGAACCAATA
>CAMBLN010000077.1 GCA_945868215.1 Opitutus sp. GAS368 | reverse complement strand
TCCACGGACGGGGCGGATACGTTGGACGGGTTGTTGACGTGTTCGACGGGGCGGTGGTGGTCGAGCGTGTAGTGGGGGCGGGCGGGGAAGAGCTCGTCGTGGAGGACTTGGGAATCGCGGAGGGGTGTCCAGTCGTCGGGGTCGGATTCGGCGGCGTGGAGGGTGTCGGGCGTGATGGTGGCGACTTCGGCGAGCTGCTTGAGGACGGCGAGGCTGTGCGGACCGGTGCGCTGGGTGCCGTTGGCGAGGTAGTAGCGCGGGGCGGTTGGCATGGGGGGGAGAGGAAGACGGACAGCCTCCTTACGTCGGCTGCTACGGGAGGTGAATCAGGCTGCTACGGAATCAAGTGGCGACGGGGTGGGAGAGGGCGTTGATTTTTTTGAGGATGGCGGGGGTGAGGCGCGGGAGGACGTCGAGGGCGCCGAAATTTTCGACGAGCTGTTCGGGGCGGGAGGCACCGAGGATGACGGTGCTGACGTTGGGATTTTTGAGGCACCAGGCGATGGCGAGTCGCGGGAGCGTGGTGTCGAGGGAGACGGCGACGGCGGCGAGTTTTTTGACGGCGGCGAGTTTTTGTTGAGAGCCGGAGCCGAGGACGGCGTCGCGGAGCCATTCCATGCCGGGGGTGTCGAGACGGGAATCCTTGGGGATGCCGTCGTTGTATTTGCCCGTGAGGAGTCCGCTGGCGAGCGGGGACCAGATGGTCGTGCCGAGTCCGCGGGCTTTGAACACGGGGGCGTATTCTTTTTCGAGGCGGGTGCGGTGGAGCAGGTTGTATTGCGGCTGCTCGGTGACGGGGGCGTGGAGGTTGTGCTTGTCGCAGAGCGCGAAGGCCTCGGTGAGCTGGGCGGCGGACCATTCGCTGGTGCCCCAGTAGAGGACTTTGCCCTGCACGATGAGGTCGTGCATCGCGCGGCAGGTTTCGGCGATGGGCGTGGCGGGGTCGGGGCGGTGGCAGTAGTAGAGGTCGAGGTAGTCCACCTGAAGACGCTTGAGGGCGTCGTGGCACGCCTCGACGAGATGCTTGCGGGAGAGACCGGTCTGGTTGGGCTTGTCGTCTTCCCAGCCGAAGAAGGCTTTGGAGGAGACGACGTAACTGCTGCGGCGCCACTTCGACTTTTTGAGGATGTCGCCCATGACGAGCTCGGCCTTGCCGTCGGCGTAGGCCTCGGCGTTGTCGAAGAAGTTCACGCCGGCGTCGTAGGCGGTGTGGAGGAGTTTCTTGGCGACGGGGTCGCCGATCTGTTTGCCGAAGGTGACCCAGGCACCGAAAGATAGGGCGGAGACTTGCAGGCCGGAGCGGCCGAGGGGGCGGTAGAGCATGGTCATGGTTTGCTGAGGCAAACCATGAAATGACCAATGTCCAATGACCAATGTCCGAGGGACGGATTTTCGGAGCGGCCTCACGCGAGGTGAGGCGCTACGAAGCGCGGTTATTGCGGTTTGATGGTGGAGACGCCGTTGCCGATTTTGCTGTCGGCGGAGAGGGCGCCGCCGCCGGTTTCGACGAGGACGAGGGCCGCGGCGAGGAGCGTGAGGGCGTATTCCATGCCGGAGGGCAGGAAGAAAGCGGAGGCGTGGGCGGTGAAGATGCCGACGGTCATGATGACGGCGACGTTGAGCGCGGCGAGCCGGGTGAAGAGACCGAGGATGAGCAGGATGCCCCCGAGAAATTCGCCGCCGCCGGCGAGCGCGGCCATGACGGGGCCGGGTCTGAGGCCCATGCCGGCGAAGGCGTTGGCAGTGGCTTCGAAGCCGTAGCCGCCGAACCAGCCGAAGAGTTTTTGCGCGCCGTGGCCGGCCATGACGAGGCCGACGACGATGCGGAGGATGAGCGGGGACCAGAGACTGGCGTTGGTGCGGACGATGCGGGATTTCAGGCTCATGGCGGGGTGGGGGATTCGGAGCGCGAGCGAGCTCGCGGCCTACGACGGAGGGTTAGAGCTGTTCGATTTTTTGGATACGGGCGATGTGGCGGCCGCCTTCGAATTCGGTGGCGAGCCAGGTTTTCACGATGCGGACGGCCTCGGCTTCGGTGACGGTGCGTTCGCCGATGGAGATGACGTTGCCGTCGTTGTGGGAGCGGTTCCAGACGGCGACCTGTTCGTTCCAGCAGAGGCCGCAGCGGATGCCTTTGACCTTGTTGGCGACGATGGCTTCGCCGTTGCCGGAGCCTCCGAGGACGATGCCGCGTTCGAATTCGCCGCGGGCGACGGCCTCGGCGGTGGGGCGGATCCAGTCGGGGTAGTCGCAGGAAGCGTTGGAGTAGGTGCCGAAGTCGCGGACGGTGTGGCCGTCGGCGAGGAGGGCGGCTTTGAGGGCTTCCTTGTAGGCGAAACCGGCGTGGTCGGAACCGATCGCGATGGAGTAGGTCTTCATGAAAAATAAAAATAACAGCGGCGAAACAACGCCGGAAAAGAATGCCGTTTATTCGACGGGCGTTCCGCGGCGGCAAATCAAAACGAAACCACCCCATCATCCCATGAAGACACCGTTACCGCTCAGTCTGGCTTTGTTTGCCCTGGTCGTAAGCGCGGGGTGCGCGTCGTCACCGGGTTCGCGGATCGCGAAGAATAGAGCGGAGTTTGATGGGTATCCGGCGGACGTGAAGGCGGCGATCAGCGAAGGTGAAGTGCGGGTGGGGTTTAGTCCGGATCAGGTGCGGATGGCGCTGGGGGCGCCGGATCGCGTGATGACGCGGACGAGCGAGACGGAGGTGCAGGAAGTGTGGATTTACCGTGAAAAAAAGGGGCGGGTGGGCGTGGGGCTGGGCTTTGGATTTGGAGGCGGGCCGGTTGGCGCCGGGGTGGGGGTGGGCTCGGGCGGGCGTGGGTTTGATGATGAACGGATGCGGGTGGTTTTCACGGCTGGACGTGTGGCGGCGGTCGAGCAGTCTGAGCGGTGATCTATTTATGAAACGATTCGGGTTATCAGCGTGGGTGTTGTTGCTGGGGGTGATGCTGGCGGGCGGGTGTGCGACCCCGGGTGCGCGCATCAAGCGGTCGCCGGAGATTTTTGCGCGGCTCACGCCGGAGCAGCAGGCGCTCGTGAAGGAAGGGCGGGTGGGGATCGGTTTTGATGCGGACGCGGTGAGGCTGGCGCTGGGGGAGCCGGACCGGATGTGGTTGCGGACGGATGCGGCGGGGACGAACGACGTGTGGAGTTACACAACCTGGGAAAACGACCGCGGGCAGCCGCTTTACCGCGGGTGGTATCACGGATACGGGACGGTCTCGCCGTATTATTACCTGAACGATCCGGGGCGGCGGGAGCATGAGTATTTCAAGGTGGTCTTTGACCGGGCGGGGAAAGTGACGGCGATCGAGGAAGGGTCTGGTGTAAAATAGGAGCCGCGACGCTCTTGCGTTAAGCGGCGGGCGCGGCTTGCCTGCACGGCATGCCCGATTGGATGGCGGAGAACCGCGATTATTTTTTCTTTGTTTTGGCATGCCTGAGTTTGTTCGGGGTGTTGGAGACGTGGCTGCGCAGGCGGAAGCCGCACGGGAAACTGCCCTGGATCGCGTGGCCGGTGCTGGCGGTGCTGCTGGTGACCGGGTGTTATTTTGTGGAGTCGGGCGGGCGGTCGGAGAGCCGGCGGATCCAGGATTTTTTGCAAGGGGGTGGCGCCGACCTATGCGCAGGAGTTGACGCGGATGGGGCACGCGGGGCTCGGCGTGGATACGCCGGCGGACGACGGAAATTACCTGCGGATGATCGCGGCGACGAAGCGGTGGAAAGCGGTGAATCCGGTGATCAGCGACGTTTACACGTTTCGCAAAATCGACGGACGGGTGCGGCTGATGGTGGCGAGCGAGACCGACTACAACCGTGACGGGAAGTTTGAAGGCGAACGCGAGCAACGCGTGCCGATCGGGAAAGTGTATCCGGACGCTGACGACAACATGTTGCGGGCGCTGGAAGGGCACCGGTCGTTTTCGGACAAGCCGGTGCATGACGACTGGGGCTGGTGGGTGAGCGCGCAGGTGCCCTTGTTCGACGAGGACGGAAAAATCGAAGGGGCGGTGGGAGTGGATTATCCGGCGGAGAAGTGGATCAGCGCGATCGCGATGGGGCGGGAGCGGATGATCTGGTTGCTGGCGGTGCCGGTGTTGATTCTGGGATTTGCGGCGACTACGACGGGCGTGTTGCGGGCGGAGATCGGGGCGCGGCGGGGAGTGGAGACGCAGTTGAGGGAGCGCGAGGCGCACCTGCGGACGGCGATCGACAGCATACCCTTTGATTTTTGGGTGATGGGGGCGGACGGGCGGTATGTACTGGCGAACGCGGCGTCGCGGCTGCACTGGGGGGACAACACGGGGAAGACCGTGGCGGAGGTGGACGTGGAGCCGGAGACGCGGGCGCTGTGGGAGCGGAACAACCGCCGGGCTTTTGCGGGCGAGATCGTGCGCGGGGAGACGGTGCTGGTGATCGGCGGGCAGAGGCGGGTGTTTTTCAGCACGACGGCACCGGTGAGGGTCGGGGATAAAATCGTGGGCATACTCGGCCTCAACGTGGACATGACGGAGCGGGTGGGGGCGGAGGACGCGCTGCGCAAATCGGAGCGGCGGTTCGCGCTGCATGTGAGGCAGACGCCGCTGGCGGTGATCGAATGGGACACGGAGTTCCGCGTGACGGCGTGGAATCCGGCGGCGGAGCGGATATTCGGTTACACGGCGGCGGAGATCATCGGGCAAAAGGCGACGCCGCTGGTGCCGGAAAACGTGCGTCCGCAGGTGGAGGAAGTGTGGAAGGCGATTTTTAAAAAGCAGGGCGGGTGGCGCAGCACGAACGAGAACCGGACGAAGGACGGGCGGATCATTTTGTGCGACTGGTATAACACGCCGCTGATCGACGACGACGGGCGGGTGATCGGGGTGGCGTCGCATTGCGAGGACATCACGCAGCGCGACGTGTTGGAAAAGCAGCTGCGGCAGTCGCAGAAAATCGAATCGCTCGGGCAGCTGGCCGCGGGGGTGGCGCACGAGTTCAACAACCTGCTGACGCCGATGCTGCTAAGGCTGGAGATGCTGCGCATCGACCGCGCGGGGGACGGGGAGTTGTTGTCGGCGTTGCGGGCGATCGAGGATGCGATCGAGCAGGCGGCGCAGCTCAACCAACGTATTCTGGCGGTCGGCCGCCGGTCGGGAGAAAAGCGGGAAAGCCTGTCGCTGAACGCGGTGGTGGACGACACGCTCGGGTTGTTGCGCCACTCGCTGGACCCGCGCATCGCGCTGGAGATACGGCCGGGCGAAGGGTTGCCGGCGATACCGCTGGAGCGTTCACAGGTGTCGCAGATCGTGGTGAACCTTACGCTGAACGCGCGCGACGCGGTGCTGGATCAGGGACGCGAAGCGGTCGAGGGATGGACGCCGCGGATCACGGTGGCGACGGATGTGGTGAATGCGGCGCCGCCCGTCGAGGAAGGGGTTTCGTCGAGTCCGTTTTTATGCGCGTGCCAGCGGTTGACGGTGAGCGACAACGGGGCGGGCATGACCGAGGCGGTGCGGGCGCATGTCTTCGAGCCGTTTTACACGACCAAGTCGCCGGGGCAGGGCACGGGACTCGGGTTGGCGGTGGTGTGGAACGTGGTGAAAAACCTCGGCGGCTGGATCGATCTGACGAGCGAGCCGGGGAAAGGGACGACGTTTCAGGTTTATTTCCGCGTGCCGGAAACGGCGTTGGGCGCGCCGGTGGAAGTGCGGACCGACAGCGCGGCGCCGGTCGAGGTGAGCGCGCCGGAAGCGAACGCGGGCGCAGTCGGTGGGCGGAGGATATTGCTGGTGGACGACAACCTGTTGGTGGCGGAAACGATCAACCGGTTGCTGACGCGCGAAGGGCACACGGTTTCGTATGCGCAAAACGGCAGCGAGGCCTGGACGCTTTATTCGGAGGGGAAGGAGACGTTTGATCTGATCATGACGGACCAGAACATGCCGGTGATGACCGGCGTGGAGCTGGTGCGCCGCCTGCGCAAAGCGGGTGCGGACGTGCGCATCATGGTGGTCAGCGGGCACCTCGCGCCGGCGCTCGTGAAGGAACTGGAGGCGCTCGACGTGGACGGCGTGCTGGCCAAGCCCTTTACGCAAAAAGAGCTGGTGGCCGCGGTGGAGGCGGCGTTTGCGGCGCGGGCAGGGAAGAGGTAGGGGCGGACGCATCCAAGCCAGCGCGTTGGGGACAACGCGCTCCACCTTGAATGCTCAAAGGGGCGCAGGTTTTATCAGTGGTGGGCGTGGACGACGGCACCTTTGGGCTGGCCGAGGGAGGCGAGCAGGGAGTCGAACCACGGGAGGGTGGTGTCGAAGGGTTTGCCGCCCTTGATGCGCGGGAATTCGATGGCCCGGAGGATGTTGTTTTGATCCTCGTCGTGGCCGATGACGCCGCTCTCGCGACGCAGGGCGCATTCGACGGCGAGGTCGGTGCAGCTCTTGATGAGACGAAGGTCGTCGGCATTGGCGGCGGCGGCGCGGGCGTAGTAGCCGGATTTTTGGACGAGGACCTTTTCGGCGCCGAGTTGTTTGGCGAACTGTTCGCCGAACCATTTGCCGGGGTTGACGGCGTCGAGTTTGACATGACCGAAGGCGTCGCGCGGGACCTCCTGGCCCTTGGCCTGCATCTCGGTGACGATGGATTCCACGCCGGCGCCTTCGGAGATGAAGATGTTTACGTTGTCATGCTTGTCCATGATCGCCTTGAGGCGGGCGGCCTCGGCGGCGAGGTCGATGGCGAGCTCGGGAAGGTAGACGGCGTGGACCTCGAGGTTGTCGCGGGAAAGGCCGAGGCCGGGGACGAATTCCTCGCGGTCGAGGAGCTTGCGGTATTCGACGGCGGTGGCGGCGGTGAGCCAGCCGCAGGAGCGGCCCATGACCTCGTGGATGATGAGCATGCGCGGGTTGGCGTTGTGCTCGGAGACGACGTTGCGGAAGTAGCGGGCGCCGTGTTCGGCGGCGGTGTAGGCGCCGAGGGACTGGCGGATGGGGAAGACGTCGTTGTCGATCGTTTTGGGGAGGCCGATGACGGTGAGACCGTAGTTGTTCTTCGCTAGGAACGCGGCGAGATCGGCGGCGGCGGTGTTGGTGTCGTCACCACCGATGGTGTGGAGGATGTCGACGCCGTCTTTGATGAGCTGGTCGGCGGCGACCTTCTGCGGATCCTGGCCCTCCTTCACGAGGCCGCGCTTTACGCAGTCCTTGACGTTGGTGAGTTTGACGCGGGAGTTGCCGATGGGGGAGCCGCCGTGGCGGTGGAGGATGGAGGCGGCGGCGCGCTCGGCGGGGCCGATCTTGTAGCTGTCGCCCAGGAGGAGACCCTTGTAGCCACCGTGGTAGGCGATGATTTCGATGTCGGGGGCGATCTCGGTGTAGCGCTCGATGAGTCCGCCGACGGCGGAGCTGAGGCAAGGCGCGAGGCCACCGGCGGTGAGGAGGGCGACTTTTTTGGGACGGGCGGGAGTGCTCATGATGGGCGTGGAGTGGGATGTGAAGAGGACAAGCGTGCAAAGCGGCCCGCGTGCCGTCGAGCCGGGAGCGTGGGCGGGATTTGGCGAAAGACGCGCAATTTTTGAGGAACCGGATTTGGTTCCGACCTACTATCAAGGACATGAAAATCCACATTCGCGGGGTGTTGGCGATAACGACGGCGATGGTTTGCGCGTTGAGCGCGGTCCGGGCCGACGAGGAGCCGGCGGTGCCGGTGGAGCGGGCGCGCAACGCGCCGGTGTTCACGCTGTATTTCGAGAACGATTATTTCGGGGGCGAGGACCAGCACTACACGAACGGGGTGAAGTTGTCGTGGGTGACGGGCGATCTGACGGAATGGGGGCAGGAAGGATGGCGAAAAGGATTCGTGGAATCGCTGCCGTTTGTGAACGAACCGGACCGGCAGAAGAATCTCGGCGTGTCGCTGGGGCAGAATATTTATACGCCGCAGGACACCAGTCTGGCGGTGCCGGATCCGACGGACCGGCCGTATGCGGGCTGGTCGTATCTGGAGTTCAGTTTTGTGAGCAAGACGCAGCGCGTGATGGACACGGTGGCGATCCAGGTGGGCATCGTAGGGCCGCACTCTTATGCGGAAGACACGCAGCGGATCGTGCATGAGTGGATGAACGACAGCGTGCCGCGCGGGTGGGATTCACAGCTGGAGGACGAGTTGGGCGTGAACCTGATTTTTGAGCGCAAGTGGCGCCTGTATGCGCGGTCGTTTGGCGACACGCTGGGCATTGATTTTATCCCGCACGTGGGTGCGAGCCTGGGCAACGTGCAGACCTATGCGAACGCGGGCGGGATGGTGCGGGCGGGCTTTAACCTGCCGAGTGATTTCGGGGTTGATCTGATTCGCGGCGGCGGGGCGACGAGCACGCCGGTGGATGACAACGATCCGCGCGTATCGACGCGGCGCAACTGGAGTTTCTTTGTATTCGGCGGAGTCGACGGACGCGCGGTGGGGCGGGATATTTTTCTGGATGGGAATACGTTTCGCGACAGCGCGAGCGTGGATAAAAAGAACTTCGTCGGTGACGCTTATTACGGCTTCGGGGTGATCCTCGGGACGTGGCAACTCACCTACACGGAGGCGGTGCGCACGATCGAGTTTCGCGGGCAGGACGATCAGAGTTATTTCGGATCGGTGACGCTCTCGAAGACGTTTTGAGCGGGCGCGCCGGCGGGTGCGAGCAACACGCGGAGGACATCGGCGGCCGAGTAGGTGGCGGCGTCGGGTGGGGCGTAGCGCGACAGGTGCGATACGTCGTTGCCGGCGGTGATGAGCGGGGGCTCCTCGAAGCCGCTGGCGTGGGTCTGGCCGAGGCCGACGGTGGCGAGGAGTCCGTTGCACAGACACATGCGGCCGACGGTGGCCTCGGCGGCTCCGCCCTTGCGGATGAAGTTGCCCACGGGTTCACCGCCGCAGCGGTAGCCGAGGGAGCCGTCGGGTTTGGCGAAGGCCTCGCGCAGGTAACCCAAGTCGCAGAGACGCGGACGGCCGGCGTAGCGTTCGGGGTTGGAGAGCGTGTCGGGATGTTGAAGGACTTTGAACGGGAAGCCGGTGGGCGAGGCGAGCGGGTCGGTGTGGATGCGGGCGCGGTGTTCGCGGCTCAAGGCGAGGACGTCGCTTTTCAAGGAAGGCTCGATACCGGATTCCTCGCAAAAGGCGAAGGCGGTGCCGACCTGCACGCCGGCGGCACCCTGCGCGAGGGCGGCGGAGAGCTGGCCGGGCGTGGCGTGGGAGCCTGCCAGCCAGAATGGGAGCCCGAGGGCGCGGATTTTTTCGAGGTCGGGCGTGTCGCGGGGGCCGTAGACGGGTTCGCCCGAGGCGGTGAGCTGCATGGGTCCGCGGGGCGGGGCGTTGTGTCCGCCGGCGGATTCGCCCTCGACGATAAAGCCATCGACGCGCCCGGTGGATTTGCGGGCGAGGGTGGTGGCGAGGGTGGCGGAGCTGACGATGGCGAGGAAGCGGGGGCGGCGAAGTGCGGGAATGACGCCCGCGCAGAAGACGGCGGGGTCAAAGCGGACGACGGCCTCGGTGGTCGCGGCGGCGTCGGTGACGTCGATCTTCAGTTCGGCGGGTTCACCGCGCGCGAACTGGTCGAGGATGCCCGGGATGGAACGGGGGATGCCGGCGCCCATGAGCACGTAGTCCACCCCGGCGAGCATCGCGCCGAAGAGCGAGGCGAGCGTGGGCAGTTGGATTTTTTCGAGCAGGTTGATGCCGACGAGACCCGCGTGGCCCTCCTTGGCGAGGAAGACCTCGGTGAAGTTGGCGGCGACGGTGAGTTCGGTGAGGGCGGGGCTGGCGGCGAGGGAAGGCATCTCGACGGTTTTGAAGGGTTTTTCACCGGCTTTGCCGTCGGGAATGAACCAGTCGGCGAGGATGCGTTGCGCGACGGCGGCAACGGGGAACCGGGCGAGGGCGCGGCGCACGTGGCCCTCCGGATCGCCCTGTTGCAGACGGCGGGCGAGGACGACCGGCAGGAGAGTGCCGGAGACGACGCCGAGTTGTCCCTGCCGGGAGACTGCGCGGGCGAGAGTCCAGTTGGATACACCGACCCCCATTCCGCCCTGAATAATCATCGGAAACGACATAGCCGCCCAGTCAACCGGCGGGCAGTGACGCATGAAAGGGGCATTTGCCCGCGGCGCGCAGTGTGACGGGGTGTGATTGGCCCCTATTGGAAACGCTTATGGGGCGTCGAGGGCGGGGGCGTCGCTTTTGCCGGCGGCGCGTTTGAGCTGGAAAAACGCCTGGATGAGCGTGCGGCATTCGTCTTCGAGCACGCCGCCGGCGGTGATCTCCAGCGTGTGGTTGACGCGCGGCAAGGCGTTCAAGTCGGTGGCGCCGCCGAGACAGCCCATCTTGGGATCGGGGACGGCGTAGCAGACGCGCTTGAGCCGCGACATGAGCGTGGCGCCCGAGCACATGGGGCACGGTTCCTTGGTGACGTAGAGCGTGCAGTTTTCGAGACGCCAGTTGCCCAGTTTGGCGGCGGCCTGGGTGATGGCGAGGACCTCGGCGTGGGCGGTGGGATCCTGCGAGGACTCTACGGTGTTGTGGGCGAAGGCGATGACCTCGCCGCCGTATTCGATCACGCAACCGATGGGAACCTCGTCCTGCCGCCAGGCGTCGATCGCCTGATTGTAGGCGAGACTCATGAAGAACGTGTCGTCGCGCGCGAGCTGCGACGGGAAGCGCTTCTCGAACGGGCAATCTTGGGCGGAAGTGGGCATGGGTGAGGCGCGAAGGGACGGTGCGCCAAGGCCGGCGTTCCGAGGAAAACCTTGACTTACGAGGGGGGCAGGTGGCTTACAAGGAGCTTTTATACACCGACCCGAACGCATGATCATCCTCGTCCCTGGCCCCGTTGCCGCTGTTAACCATGTCTGAATCCTCTGACGGCAAGTCCATTGAAGTTGAAGGCAAGGTCGTGACCGTCCTTCCCGGCACGATGTTCAAGGTGCAGTTGTCCAACGGGCATATCGTGCTCGCGCATATTTCCGGCAAGCTCCGCAAGAACTTCATCAAGATCGCCGCGGGCGACGGCGTGAAGATGGAGATGAGCCCCTACGATCTCGAAAAGGCGCGCATTACCTACCGCATGAAAGATGTGAACGCGCAGCCGTTCGTGCCGCGCAAGCGCCGTTACTGAGACGAAGGCCCAGCCTCGTTACCTCGGCTGCTACTTTTTGGCCGAGGCGTTGGAACTTTTTATTTCCATCGACGCCGTCCGTGTGACGGCGTCTTTTTTGTGTCCGGTGGCCGACTCCTCTTCACATCCCGATACGCCTGACGCGGCCGGCGGCGGATTGCCCGACGACCTGGACGATCCGATCCGTGATTTCGGGAACTCGCTCACGCTCGAACGCGGGAGGTCCGACCGCACGCTGGAAGCCTATGAGAGCGATCTGCGCCAGTGCGCTTCGCACCTTGCGCGCAACGGCGTGAAGAACTGGAAGAAAGTGACGGGCGACCAGGTGATGGCGTGGTTGTATTCGCTGAAGATCGAGCCGGCGGCGAACGCGCCGGAAGACGAGAAGAGCGCCGATTACACGGTCGCGAGCCTGGCGCGAAAATTGTCGGCGTTGCGTATGTTTGCCCGGCATCTGGTGCGCGAGCGGGTGAGGCCGGATGATTTTACGGAGCTGCTTCAGGGACCGAAGTTGCGGCGCAAGATGCCGGGCACGCTCAACACGACGGAGATCGATGCGCTGCTGGCGGCGCCGACCGGTGGTGACGCGCACGCGCTGCGGGACCGGGCGATCCTGGAGTTGTTTTATTCGAGTGGACTGCGGGTGTCGGAACTCGCGGGGCTCAACATCCAGCAGGTCGATTTGGAGGCGGGGTTTTTGCGCGTGTTCGGCAAAGGCTCGAAGGAGCGCGTGGTGCCCGTTGGCGGGAAGGCGGCTGAGGCGCTGGGCGCGTATCTCACGGCGGGGCGTCCGCATTTCGTGAAGGCGAAGACGGGCAGCCAGTTGTTCCTGAGCGAACGCGGCACGGCGATCTCGCGGCAGATGCTGTGGGTGCTGGTGAAAAAATATGCGAAGCAGGCCGGGATCACGAAGACGGTGAAGCCGCATTTGCTGCGGCATTCGTTTGCGACACACCTGCTCGGCGGCGGGGCGGATTTGCGGGCGATCCAGGAGATGCTCGGGCATGCGAACATCGCGACGACGCAAATCTACACGGCGGTGGAGGAAAAGAGGCTGCTCGACCAGCACGCGAAATTTCATCCGCGCAACCAAGGCTGATGCGATTATTGATGAAAGGGGTTCGGGGGAGGGAAGACCTTGCGTGATGCGGTTCCGGTGGTAGCGGTCATACGATGGATTTTTTCGGCATTTATTCCCTGCCCACGGCGCTGGAAGTCGCGCTGAAGATTTTTTGCATCGTGCACGTGATCCGCAACGACCGGAGCTATCTCTGGATCATGTTGATCCTGTTCCTGCCGTTTTTTGGATCGGCGATTTATTTCGGGATGGAAATTTTGCCTGACCTGCGCGCCGGCGGGCGACGCGGCGGGGCGTCTTTCAAAATCCCGCAAACCTCGGCGCGGACCATCGCGAAACTGCGGGAGCAACTGGAGTTTTCCAACACGACGAAGAACCGCACGCAACTCGCGCAGGCGCTGGCGGCGGCGAAGCGGTTTCCGGAGGCGTTGGACACGCTCAACGAATGTCTGCAAGGCGTCTTCAAGGACGATCCCCTGCTGACCTACGAGCGGGCGCAGGTGTATTTCGCGGCGGGACGTTATGAAGACGCGCTGGCCGATCTTACGCGGCTGGACGAAGTGAGATCCAAACATGCGTTGCCCGACCGACTGTTGCTGGGAGCGCGTTGTCATGAAGCGCTGGGCAACGACGATCTGGCGCTGCGTATTTACGACGAGGCGGTTTCGCTGGGATCGGGTGAAGAGGCGCGCAGCCGCAAGGCGCAATTTCTTCACAAGACGGGCCGCACCGAAGAGGCGCGGCAGCTGTTTCAGGAAATTATCGCGCATGCCAAACACGGGGACCGCCACTACCGCCGTTTGAACGGCGAGTGGATTAAAACGGCCAAAGCACACATGGCCAAGGTTTAGTCCCCAGGGCGGGCGTTTAATGCAAGGGAGTCGGGCTTGGCCGGGGCGGCAAAAACCCCTTGACCGGTTGGGGATTCACGGCGTCATGGTTTTCTTTTAACGGCCTGTGAAATTCATCGCTATCGTCACTCCCGCCACCCTGCGAATTCCGCACGGTCTGAACGCGGGGAGATCGCGGACAGTTCCCGTCAGGCGCTGTCTTCAAAATAATCCGCCGCTCTGCTGCGCCCTGCGGGTGAGAGGGAAACCAAGCTGGGCCGGCGTTGACCTCAGCGGCATGGCCCGCCGGGCCACCTCCGCCTCGGTCGCCTTGGCCGAGCATGGTTTCCCCCTCACGAAGCATCGGTTTATTTTGAAGACAGCACCTAAGCGATATCCGGCCCGCGCGCTGGCAAGATTTCCTGTTCCAGATTTCTGTTCCCACCCATGAGCGACAAGATCACCCACGAATGCGGTATTGCGATGGTCCGGCTGCTGAAGCCGCTTTCCTATTATCAGGAAAAATACGGCACGCCGCTGTGGGGCTTCACGAAGCTGTTTCTCCTGATGGAAAAGCAGCACAACCGCGGCCAGGACGGAGCCGGCGTGGCCTGCGTGAAGAGCGACATCGCAGCGGGCGACCCGTTTATGTTCCGCGAGCGCTGCGTGAAGACCAATCCGCTCGACAAGATTTTCAAGACCCTCCTCGGCCAGTATAACGAGAAGGTGGCCGACGGCATCATTCACCCGGAGTTTTCCGACACGGTGAAGAAGCACTTCGACTTCGGCGGCGAGCTGCTCATGGGCCATCTGCGCTACGGCACCAGCGGCGGCTACAACATCTCGTCCTGCCATCCGTTTTTCCGCCGCTCGCCCTGGCCGACGCGCAACCTGGCGCTGTGCGGCAACTTCAACATGACGAACACCGAGGAGCTCAACCGCTCCCTGATCGCCATGGGCCAGCATCCGATTTTCGCGACCGACACGCAGGCGATGCTCGAAAAAATCGGCTTCTTCCTCGATGAGGAGCACGACGAACTCTTCCGCAAATTCCGTAGCGAAGGGCTTTCGCCGGAGCAGACCTCGCGCAAGATCAGCGACGAACTCGACCTCGCCCGCGTGATCACCCGCTCCGCGACGAAGTGGGACGGCGGTTACACGCTTTGCGGCTTGATCGGCAACGGCGACGCCTTTGTCGCCCGCGATCCGTCGGGCATCCGCCCTTGCTGGTATTTCCAGAACGACGAGGTCATCGCTTTTGCCTCTGAGCGCGCCCCGCTCATGACCGTGTTCGACCTCACTCTCGACCAGCCCAAGGAGGTTAATCCCGGCCATGTCGTGGTGATGAAGCGCAACGGCCACGTGAGCAGTTCGCCCTTCACCGCGCCGCTCCCGCGCACCTCGTGCTCGTTCGAGCGCATCTATTTCTCCCGAGGCAACGACATCGAAATCTACAAGGAGCGTAAACTCCTCGGTGGCCGCCTCGCCGATCAGGTTTTAAAAGCCGTCGGCTACGACTGGGAAAACACCGTTTTCAGCTTCGTTCCGAACACCGCCGAGGTCGCCTACTACGGTCTCATGCACGCGCTGCGCGAAAAGCGTCGCGACGAGGTTAAGAAGGCTGTGCTTGCCGCCGCAGCCTCAGGAGAACTCACCGACGCACTGCTCGATGACCTTATCCTGCGCAACTGGCCGCGCGGTGAGAAGGTCGTCTCCAAGGACATCAAAATCCGCACCTTCATCGGTCAGGAAGGCATGCGTAACCAGCTCGCGAGCCACGTTTACGACATCACCTACGGGTCGATCAAACCGGGCGACCACCTCGTCTGCGTCGACGACTCCATCGTGCGCGGCACCACCCTGCGACGCTCGATCTTGCGCATCCTCTCCCGGCTCAACCCGAAGAAGATCGTGATCGTTTCCACCGCGCCCCAAATCCGCTTCCCCGACTGCTATGGCATCGACATGTCGGAGCTCGGTAAGTTTGTCGCCTTCGAGGCGACCGTAACCTTGCTGAAAGAGCGCGGCCAGTCGCACATTCTTCAAGAGGTATACGAGCTTTGCCGAGACGCCGTGGCCAAGGGCGAATGCGTGAACCACGTGCGCAAAATCTACGAACCGTTCACCCCTGAGGAGATTTCCGCCAAGATCACCGAGATGGTCCGCCCCAAGAACATCGAGTGGCAAGGGGAGTTTGAGATCATCTACCAGACGATTGAAAACCTTCACGCTGCGGTGCCCAATCACACCGGCGATTGGTATTTCACCGGCAAATACCCGACGCCCGGCGGTTTCCGTGTGGTCAATCAGGCTTACTTGAACTACTTCGAAAATGGCGAAGGTCGCAGCTACTGAGCGACCTGTTTTAATCCTTTCCGCACGCCGTGTGTCGGCACTGCGGAAG
>CAMBLN010000076.1 GCA_945868215.1 Opitutus sp. GAS368 | reverse complement strand
GGTCTTAATCCTCTTACAGCTTACTCCTCTTATCTGCGCTGCTTCAGCAGCTCTCCGGCCTTGAGCATGAGGAGGCCGAGGTTTTCGGCGAGGGGGAGGTGGCCTTCGATGCGAAGGGTGCCGAGGCCGAGGGCGGCGGGGGCGTCGAGCGTGCGATCAAGTTCAGCGAGGACGGTGGCGAGGTCGGCGAAGGTGACGCGGGTGGTGACGGGCGCGGCGGGTTCGCCGGTGCCGGATGTGAGCGTGGCTAGGTTGAGATGGATCGGGGTCGGGAACGCGGGGCAGGCGAAGACGAGGACGCCAGAAGGGAAGCGGGCGCGGTCGGCGGGGTGATGGCGGAGCCACGTAGTGACCGCACGGATACCGATGAGGAGATTGGCCCAGGCGTGGAGGGCGAGGTGGGAATCGGCGCGGGTGTTGAGGAGGGCTTCCAGGCGCGCGCCGGCGGCTGAAAAGCGGCGGACTTGAGGGAGTTGGCTCCAGCCGGCGACGGGCAACGTGAGCGCGGGGCGGTTGGTGACGGTGCGGAGGAATTGTCCGGCCGACGGGAACCAGAGACGGAGGGGGTTGGGTTGAGAGACGGCGGAGATCAGGCCTTCGGGGGTGAAGGCGAGGTGGCACAGGCCGACGTGGCGCACGGAGAGGGTGAGGGCGAAGGAGCGTGAGCCGGAGGCGGCTGCGCGGAGGGGGGCGTCGTGCGCGGAGAGTTCGGCGAGCGCGGGGAGGACGGCGTCGAGGTAGAGATGAGCTAGGAAGCTAGTAGAGCTGGTAGAGCTAGTAAGGCTAGTAGAGGTGTCGGAGGGCTGCATGGGGCTTACTCGCTTTATAGCTTATTTGCTTATGAGCTTCTTGGCCTGTCGTGAATCCAGCGCATGATGTGCTCGGGGTGGCCGGGCGGGCGGGCGGCGTGGAGTCGTTCGCGGAGGGCGGCGAGGGCGGAGGGGTTGGCGAGCAGGTCGAGGGCTTCGCGGGCGACTTGGCGGGGCGTGGAGCCGAAGCGGGCGCAGGCGTGCTGGCGGCAGTATTGGACGGTGATCAATTCCTGAGGCATCACGCCGCCGATGCCGTTGTGGATGAGGGGAGTGCCGAGCAGGATGGCTTCGCTGGTGGCGCCGGTGCCGGGGCGGGCCACGACGACGGAGGCGAGGCGTTTGAGGGCGGGGATGCGGTCGGTGTGACCGAGGGCGCGGATGGTGAGCGCGGGGTGGGCGGCGGCAAAAGTTTCGATCTGCGCGCGGACGTTTTCGTTTTTGGAACAGAGGGCGACGACTTGCAGTTTTTGTCCGCTGGCGGCGAGTTCGCGGAGGATGGGCAGGTGGTTGTTGGCGCCGGCGAGGCCGGTGCTGAGGAGCAGGGTGAACGCGTGGCGATCGAGCTTCAGTTCAGCGGCGAGGGTGTGGGCGTCGCGGTCGATTTCTTCGGCGGGTTCGTAGAAAGGGGCGCGGAGCATGAAGCCGCCGAAGAGGATGTTTTTCTCCGGGGTGCCGACGGCGAGGGCGGCGGCGCAGACTTCGGGGGAGGCGCCGATGAAGCCGTCGGCGCGGGGGTTGGCCCAGTGTCGGCTGAAGCCGTAGCCGCCGAAGAGTTCGCCGCAGTAGGTGATGCAGCGAGGGGGCTGGTCGGGGAGGGCGGCGCGGGCGAGGTCGAAGAAGCCGTGGTTGGTGTGGGCGTGAACGCTGATGACGCGGTCGGGCTGCCACTCGCGGACGAGGGCGGAGAAGGCGTCGCCGCCGAGGATTTTCGAGCTGCGGCGGTGCATGCCGGCGAGCTCGAGGTAGTTGAAATAGAGATGATGCAGGCGCGGGGCGCGGCGCTGGATGACGTTGTAGAGCTCGACGCCGAACTTGTAGAGGCCGTGGGTGCTTTCGAGGACGTGGAGGATGCGCACCTCGACTTTTTCACCGTAAACTTTCGCGGCCCATTGGCGCAGGGAATCGGCGCGCATGTTGTGGCCGGTGCCGGTGGAGGAGGTCAGGATGAGCCAACGCATTAAGGTTGAACTAAGATGTGCGCGTGGCGGGCGATGGGAAGCGAGTATTCACAAAAAAACCGGCCCGTTGCGGGGCCGGTTTTGGGGAGCGCGTGACGCGGAGAACTCAGAGTTCGTAGGCGGGGAGCTGCTTGTCGATGCGGTTCTTGTCGAGCTTGGCGAAGGCGGGGAGGCCGTTGTCGTAGGGGACGACGGTCTCGCCCTGGATCAGGGGGAGGGCGAAGCGCTGGAACTGGTGGTTCAAGCTGACGCCGTCTTCGTTGATCCATTCGCGGGGGAGCTTCTTCACGCCGTTGGCGATGTCGGAGAGGGGCGCGAGGCCGGTCTCGACGGTGTAGTGGTCCTGGTCGCCGCGGATGAGGGTGACCATCTTGTCGGTTTCGCCATTGATGGCGGCTTTGACGGCGGCCTGGCCCGCGAGGAAGGCCTCGTCGGCGTCGGTCTTGGAGCCGGCGTGGGCGGCGGCGCGCTGGGCCATGCCGAGTTTCACGGTGCGGGCTTTGATGCCGGGCATGTTCTGCTCGACGAGGCCCTGGAGGTAATCGGCGGCGCCGCCGAGTTGGGCGTGGCCGAAGGAGTCGGTGGCTTCGGCGGCGGAGACGTAGTTGCCGTCGGCGTCGATCAGGCCTTCGCCGACGACGATGAGGCAGTATTTCTCGCGTTTGAGGACGCGTTGAACGTCGGCGATGAATTTGTCCTGTGCGAAGGCGACTTCGGGGAGGAGGATGATGTGGGGAGCGTCGTGCGGGTGGTCTTTGCGCTTGGCGAGGGAGGCGCCGGCGGCGATCCAACCGGCGTTGCGGCCCATGACTTCGACGATCTGCACGAGGTCGTGCTGGCCCATGGCCTCGTTGTCGCAGGCGATCTCGCGGATGGTGGTCGAGATGTATTTGATGACGGAGCCGTAGCCGGGGCAGTGGTCGGTGACGGGGAGGTCGTTGTCGATGGTCTTCGGGATGCCGATGACGCGGAGGCCGTAGCCCTGCTGCTGGGCGAGCTTGGAGATCTTGTCGGCGGTGTCCTGGGAGTCGTTGCCGCCGGCGTAGAAGAAGAAGCGGATGTTGTGGGCTTTGAAGACCTCGAGGACGCGCTCGTAGTCGGCCTGCTTCTTGAGCTTGTAGCGGCAGGTGCCGAGGGCGGCGCCGGGGGTGAACTTGAGGCCGCGGATGGTCTGCTGGGATTCGGCTGCGAGGTCGATGAAGTCTTCCTGGAGGATGCCGAGAACGCCGTTGAGGGTGCCGTAAATCTCTTCGATTTCGACGTGGTTAAGGGCCTCGGCGATGACGCCGGCGACGCTGGCATTGATGACGGCGGTCGGGCCACCGGACTGGCCGACAAGGACATTACCTACGAGATCTTCAGACATGGCGTATATGGGTTGTTAAAAAAGGGAGCGAACTGAGAACGTGAACGGGCAGGGTGTCGGCGGGCGGGCGGCACTGGCAAACCCAAAGTTAGGCGCGGTCCCGGTGTTTTCCGCGGTGCGGGCGGGCACTGAAAATCACCGCGACGCGGGGGCGGCGGGGCGGGTTGCGTTTTCGGAGGGTCCGACGTTGAGGTCGTGGGGGCGCGGACCGGCGTCCAGGGGAATGGACGGCGTCCACTGGAACCAGCGGTCCTCGGCGCGATCGTTCAACGTGAAGATGGTGCCGGCGACCGCGCGGGTGGCGAGTTCGTCGGGGGTGGCGAAGGCAATGCCGCCGGAAAGGATGGAAGAGAGCGAGTTGGTGCGGATTTTGGCACCGCGGAAGAGACCGATATCCACATCGACGCCGCTGGCGTTCCAGAAGACGGAGTTGGCGCGGACCAGCCGGTCATAAGGCGCGTGGATGCGGGCGTGGACGACGACATGGCTGGCGTCGGGGGCGAGAAACACGTCGAGGATGCGGCCTACGGTGATTTCGCGGTAAAGAATGGGCTGGCCGCGTTGCAGGGAGCCGCGCTTGGAGGCCTGCAAAGTGAAGTCGGTGCCTTCGGAGCTGATGTCGGGCGGGGCGGTTTCGAGGCCGATGAAATGGGAGGCTTCTTTGCCGGTGCCGGGGAGCATGGCGATGGTGGGGCCGCTGAGGAGGGTATCGAGACCCGACACGCCGGAGGTGGTGATGGCGGGGCGGACGATCCAGAAGCGCGAACCCTCGCGGGCGAGCGGGGCGGCGCCGCGGGTGAGTTCAACGGTGAGCTCGATGCCGGAGAAATCGGGGAGCAGGGCGACATCCGACACCACGCCCATGGGCAGGCCCTTGTAGATGAGGGGAGTCTGGTTGGGGGTGATGCCCTCGCCGTCCGCGAACCGGAGCGTGATGCGCGGGCCGTGGGAGGAGAGCTCGCGTTGCACGAGATAGCCGCTGATGGCGAGGGCGAGGAGGGGGACGACCCAGACGAGCAATTGGCGACGGGGTTTGATGACGGGAGTTTCGGGAGCACTCATGATTGGGCGGGGGCGGAGGAAGGGCGGGAGTTGTTGAAAAGGAGGCGCGGGGGAAACGATTCCACGGCGAGAATGGTGAGTATGACCGCGGCGGCGAAGGCGGGTGCGGCGGGGCCCGGGCGGTCGTAGCCGAGGGAGCCGAACTGGATGAGGCCGGCGAGCAGCGCGATGAGCAGGATGTCGAGCATCGACCAGCGTCCGATGAAATCGATGAAGCGGTGCAGTTTCACGTCGAACGCCCCGCTGCGGGCCGTGCGCGCACGGAAGATAAGCCAGCCGAGGCCGGCGAGTTTGCCGAGCGGCACGAGGAAGCTGGCGATGAACACGATCAGGCCGATGCCCCAAAGGCCTTCCCTCCAGAGGACGAGGATGCCGCCGAAGATGGTGTTGACGGTGGTTTTTCCGTAGAGCGAGACCTCCATGATCGGGAGTGCGTTGGCGGGGATGAGGGTGATCGCGGCGGCGGCCAGAAGCGCGAGAGGAGCGGAGTCGTTGGCGGCGGGCGGCGGAGAATGCGGACGGGTGTAGCCCAGGCGCCGGCGAACTTCGGCCGGGTCAAATATCTGCATTGCCGCGGTGAGCGCGGTGACGCCGAGCACCAGCATGGCGAAGCCCATGCCGACGGAAGGGGCGGCCAGGGTGTCGATTTTGAGAAACGAGATGACGAGGGCGAGAAACAGGACCTCGGGCATGGACCAGCGCTGGGCAAACGACAGGAGGCGCAACATGAACCGCCATCCGGGGAACGGGCGTTGCAGCCGGGCGGCGAAGAGCAAAACGAGTGCGCCGGACAACAACAAAACCGGTCCGATCACCAGGCAGACGTTCACAAAGGTGCCGAGCAGCGGCATGCCCTGCGCGAACAGGGCGTCCCCAAGTCCGTCCAGATGGATCGAGCGCTGAAGCCCGGCCTTGTGGACGGACATCAGCGGGAGAAACGTGAGGGTGACGAAGGCGACGGCGGCGGTGAGCGCGAAGGCGAGCGATGTATCCAGGTTAAACCTACGATTTTCAATCAACGGGGTGGAGCAACGGCGGCAGCAGGCCACGCGGCCGGGGGGCGGCGCGGCGGGTTGGTGCGCGGTGCCGCAGGTGGGACAATCAAGGGGCGCTGCGCCGGCGGCGTTCATGGAGCTGACGTAGGGAACGCGGGGAACGGTTAAGGTTCCCTGTGTGGGGGAGAATCAGCGGCGGGTGCGCAGTAAATTGCGCAAGCGTGCGGGTCTTTGGCGCAGGTCCAGCATGGCGACGACCACGGTCACGTTGGGTTCGACGACGTAAAATGCGGCGTAGTAGCTGTGGCGAAGCGGGGCGCGGCGGAAGTCCCGGTAGCGTTTGGGGAACAGGTCGGGATTTTCGGCGATCCAGTCCGTGACTTCGTCCCACAGAGATTGGAGGTGAGCGTGTCCGTCGGACCGCCAACTTTGATAAAACTGACCGGCAGCGCGAAGATCCCCTTCAACTTCGGGGAGGGCGATGACCGGCTGTGGGTTCACTTTGCAGCGAGGCGGCGCTTAAGCTCGGTCAGGCTGATGGCTTTGGTCTTGCCGGATTTATAGTCGGCCCAACGTGAGTCGAGGGTGCGACGGTGGGCGGCGGATACAGGAGCGTCGATATTGGCCGCCTGCCAGAGCTCTTCCGCGAGTTGGTTTTTGGCGCGCCGGGAGAGCTTTTGAAGGTCTGGATAATCGGCGAGTGGCATGATGCTGACGCTGTGAATTATCGGGCGGCGTGCAACTCCTGAGCGGTTGTGGTTCGCCTTTAAGGCGCTCGAAAAGCGACGAGTCGCGCAGGTTCAGTTTACCACCAAACTGCCCAATAAATAATTTCTCCTGTCCCTTGTTTTATGGCGATACCCGCATCCGTGCCGTGGTTGCGATACGGCAGGTTGGATTTGGGCTGCGTCACAAAATGCCAGACGTCGTAGTTATCGGAAAGAGGCAGGCCTTTCGTTTTATTGAAGGGGTCGTAAGCCCACGGGGCCGGTTCGCCGATGGTATCGACTTTTGAGGAACGAAGGCGAAGAAGTTCCGTGGATAAGTGCTGTGCCGACAGATTAAGTCTGACGTAAATTCCTCCGCCTCCTTGCAAGAAAGCAGGTTGATAAAATAATTCAGGGCGTGGCGAGGTGTTCACCAACTGGGTATCGGGCATGTGTGCCAACAATCCAGCTACACCTTGATTCTTACGTTCCCGGGTCAAGAGCTCGGGATAGCGCGAGACATCGGTCACCGATTCTGTGGTGCGGCTAAATGCCCGGCCGAAGGTGAAATAAAAAATGCCGATGCAAAGGCCGACAATGAGAACCAGTGCGATGGCAAATCTCAGCAATCCCCGCCAAAGATACGGTAAGGCACGCGGGGCAGGGATGCGAAGTATGTTCACAGCAGCTTGCCCGGCTCGTAAGCGGCGGCGGCTTTGAGTTTGCGGGTGGCGGATTTTACGGTGGCGACGAAGGTGTCCACTTGCTGCGGGGCGGCGCCGATGAAGCGTTTGGCGTCGCTGAGGATCGCGCGGAGGGATTTTTCGGAGAGGCCGAGGCGGACGTCGGCGGCGAGGAGGACAACCAAGTCGGATTCGCCTTGGCCGGTGCGGATGGATTTGGCGGCGGCGAGGGCGTTTTCTTTGATCGCGAGGTGGGCGGTTTCGCGGCCGACGCCGGCTTTGACGGCTTCCATGAGGATCGTGGTCGTTGCGAGGAAGGGGAGCTGGCGCTGGATCTCGGCGGCGATGGCGGCCTCGAAGACGTCCATCTGGTTGAGCACGGCGAGGAGGGTTTCGAGGAGTCCGTCGATGGCGTAGAAGGCGTCGGGCAAGGCGACGCGGCGGACGACGGAGCAGGAGACGTCGCCTTCGTTCCACTGGTGGCCGGAGAGGGCGCCGGTCATGGTCACGTAGCCGGAGAGAATCGTGGAGAAGCCGCAGATGCGCTCGCAGTTGCGGGCGTTGACCTTGTGCGGCATCGCGGAGGAGCCAACCTGGCCCTTTTGGAAACCCTCGGTGAGCAGGCCTTGTCCGGCCATGAGGCGGAGGGTGGTGGCGAAACTCGCGGCGGCGGCGCCGACCTGGTGGAGGGCGGAGACGACTTCGAAGTCGAGGGAGCGCGGGTAAACCTGGCCGACGGCGTTGAGGGTGGTTTTGAAGCCGAGGTGTTTGATGATGCCGGCTTCGAGGCGGGCGACTTTCTTCGGGTCGTTGAAGAGGGTGAGCTGGTCGAGCTGGGTGCCGACGGCGCCCTTGAGTCCGCGGACGGGGTAACGCGCGGTGATCTCGTCGAGTCCGGTGAAGGCGGCGAGGAGTTCCTGGCCGAACATGGCGAAACGTTTGCCGAGGGTGGTGGGCTGGGCGGGCACGTTGTGCGTGCGGCCGGTGAGCATGAGCGTGCGGTATTGTTTGGCGCGCTTGCCGAGCTTCAGGAGGGCGGCGGCGGTCTTCATGCGCACGACCTCGAGGGAGCGGGCGATCTGGAGTTGCTCGACGTTTTCGGTGAGGTCGCGGGAGGTGAGGCCGAGGTGGATGGATTCGAAGCCGGCGAGGGCGTTGAAGGCCTCGATGCGGGCTTTGACGTCGTGGAGGGTGACGCGTTCGCGGGCGTCGATGTCGGCGAGGTCGATGTTGGACTTCACCTTTTCGTAGGCGGCGATGGCCTTGGCGGGGATGTCGAGGCCGAGGTCGCGCTGGGCCTTCATGACGGCGATCCAGTAATCGCGCTCGATGGTGATGCGTCCGGTGGGCGACCAGATGTCTTTGATGAGCGGCGAGGCGTAGCGTTCGGCGAGGACGTTGGGAATGGCGGTGGCGGACATGTGTGGGCGGAAGTCGAAACGCCAAAACGGGAAAGGCCAAAGAAAATCCGCGAGGGCGAGGCGGGGCGGCGCAAAGTATTGCGGAGATTGCCGCTTAAGTTTGGCGGGACGGAGCCGATTATATCCTTCTATGAAAACTATGTCGCTTGCGAAGAAACTGGCCGCGCTGGTCGCCGCCTTGCTGTTACTGTCGGCGGTGCTGGGGGTGGCGGGGCTGTATTCGCTGCGGCTGACGAACCAAGGGTTGAAGACGGTTTATGAAGACCGGGTGGTTCCGTTGCGCGGGCTGAAAACCATCGCCGACGAATATGCGGTGAAGATCATCGATGCGGCGAACAAGGCGAACGCGGGGATGTTCACGCCGGGGCAGGCGCTGGCGTCGGTCGAGCAGGCGGAGGCGTCGATCGCCCGGGAGTGGAACGCCTACATGGCGACTTACCTGACGCCGGAAGAAGCGGCGCTGGCGGCGGAGGCGCGGGAGTTGTTCAAGCCCGCGGACCGCGATGTGTTGGGGTTGAGGGAGGCGTTGAAGGCGATGGGTGACGCGCCGGCGGAGGCGGGGAAGCTGGCTGAATTTGACGGGAAGTTATACGCGACGATCGATCCGATTTCGGACAAGATCGCGGCGCTGGTGGAGTTGCAGCTCAAGGTGGCGGCGGAGGAATACGCGGTCGCGCAGAAACGCTACCACCGGATGGTGCTGGCTGGGGCGGGGCTGGTGGGCGTGGGCGGAGGGCTGGCCGTGTTGATCGCGTGGATGTTGGTGCGGCGGACCACGGGTGTGCTCGGGCTGGCGGCGCATGAAATCGAAACGGCGGCGGCGCAGGCGTCGGCGGCGAGCGGGCAGGTGTCGGCCGGGAGCCAGACGATCGCGCAAGGGGCGAGCGAGCAGGCGGCGACGCTGGAGGAGACGGTGGCGACGCTGGAAGAGATCGCCAGCATGACGAAGCGCAACGCGGAGACGGCGGGCGAGGCGCACACGGCGGCGTCCGATGCCCGCGCCTCGGCGGAGCAAGGCGTGGCGCAGGTCGGGCGGTTGCAAGTGTCGATAGACGCGGTGGCGAATTCATCGGCGGACATCGCGAAGATTCTCAAGACGATCGAAGAGATCGCGTTTCAGACGAACCTGCTGGCGCTCAACGCGGCGGTGGAGGCGGCGCGCGCGGGGGAGGCGGGGGCGGGCTTCGCGGTGGTGGCCGACGAAGTGCGTTCGCTGGCGCGGCGTTGTTCGGAGGCGGCGCAGGACACGGCGGCGAAGATCGGCGCGGCGACGGAGAGCAGCAAAGGCGGGGCGGCGATCAGCCGGGAAGTGGCGGGGAGCCTGGAAATGATCCTGACGAAGGTGCGCGACGTGGATATGAGGATCGGGGAGATCGCCACGGCGTCCGCCGAGCAAAGCGTGGGTATCGAGCAATTGAATACGGCGGTGCGCCAGCTCGACCAGGTGACGCAAGGAAACGCGGCGACGGCCGAGGAGACGGCGAGCGCGTCGGAGGAGTTGAACGCGCAATCGACGGAGTTGATCGGCATCGTGCACCGGCTGGTGCACCTGATCGACGGGGGGGTGCGGGAGAAAAAAGCCCGGGCCGGTTTAACCGAAGTTGCGGCCACGAAAGAACGCAGGGTGCACAAAGAACAAGCCGGCTAAATCCGGACGTTCGCCACGCTCGAAGCGAGCTGAGGACGGAGCAGGGCCCGGTCGTGAACGCGATGCGCGGGTTCATGAACGGCAGCATCAGCGCGCGATGTTGCAGGTGAGGGAAAGGCCGAGGAGGAAGAGCACCAGTCGCCTGCGCAAGGGTGGGAGCGGGGGAGGGGTTTGGCGACGCTTATGCGGGCGGGGGATTTCGGAACAACCTCGTTACCTCGGCTGCTACGATGAGCGGATGCGGTCAGGCGGAGAGGCAGCGGACGGACATTTCGCGGAGGACTTCCTCCTGCTCGTTGGGGCGCTGGACGATTTCTTCGAAGGCGCGGATGAATTCCTGCTGATTATCGATTAGACGGCGGAGCGACGGGAGCTTGGCGCTGCCGGCGAGTTTGCCGACATACCAGGCGTTTTGGCTGAAGAGGTTGTAGGCACTCTTTTCGGTGACGCCGATGAAGTGGTGTCCGTAGGTCGCGGTGGCTTTGGGCAGGCCGTCGAGTCCGCGGTTGCCCACGCGCACTTCGCCGGCGTCGGCGAGGGCGCGCACTTGAATGAGGATGCGGTTGCGATTCTGCATCGCGCTGATGATGGGGCGCGCGTCGCCGCCGGTGAAAAAGTGATGGTGCAGCGCGGCGAGCGTCCACTTGAGGTCGCCGCTGAAGAACGCCTCGGCCGCCTCGAAGAAATCACCTTCGGCGGTGTTGGCGGTGAGCTCGGCGACGTGGGCTTCCTCGATGACGTTGGCGGGGGCGAACGTGGCGAGCTTGCGGGTTTCCTCGATGAGCAGGCGGGTGTTGGCGCCGACTTTGGCGAGGAGGAGTTGCGCGGCGCCCTCGCCGAAGGTGACGCCGAGTTCGCGGGCTTCGGAGAGGATGACGCCGGCAAGGGCTTCGGCGGCGCCTTCGCCGTCACCGCCGCCGACGAGGGAGAAGTCGGCGGTTTTTTCGCACCACTTGGGAAACGCACGGCGGCGGTCGATGGGCGCGGCGGTCACGACGACGGCGACTTGCTCGGGATCGACGGAGGCGAGGAGCTCCTGGAGGTCCTCGACGAGTTTGAGGGTGCTCTCGGCGCGGCCGGTGACGGAGTCGGCGAGGAAGTTGACGTCTTTGAACCAGACGACGCGTTTGCCGCCGAACATGGAGACGGTTTGCACGCTTTCGCGGAAGCGGTTCACGGCGGATTCGACCTCGCCGACATTGTTGGCGAAACCGCTGATGATTTCGCGGGCGAATTCATCGGTCACGTCGGCGGTGAGCTCGTCGTAGCGCGTCTTGCCGAGCCGGTTGACGAGGAAGTCATCGGCTCCGCAGACGAAGATGAACGGCTTGGCGGCGGCTGGCATGGGGCGGAACTGTGGCGGCGGGCGCGGGCGCGAGGCAAGCGCGGAGGGTGGGCGTGCGAGGGAGGGGCAGGGGCGGAGTTTAACGCAAATACGCAAAGGCGCGGAGAGAGGCGCGGAGGGGATGAGGATCGGAGCCGGAGGAGGGGGGCCGAAAAAAGGCGCAGAAGACGCAAAAAGGAGAGGCCGGCAGGAATGCCGGCGGTCCCGGTGGGGGCGAAGAAGGGCGAGGGGGAAGTTTGTCACTTATTAAGTGACAAACGGGGTTGGGGTTCATGAACAAAAATTAATCCGGTGTTCACGGGGCGTTCATCTTGATGGCGTAGCGTGGGGGCATGAAATCCCTCCTGTGGTCCATCCTCTCTGTGATTGTGCTCGCGGCCACAGCCATTCTGGCCGCGACGCCCGAAGTGCTGGTGGTGGACGCGGCGCAGTCGCGGGTGGAGATCGTGGTGAAGGCTACGGTGGATTCGTTCACGGGGAAGCTCGGGGTTTACAAGGCGGCGATCACGGTGGAGGGCGGCCGTATCGCGACGGCCTCGTTTCGTTTCAACTGCAACGCCATCCGCACCGGGAAAGACGGGCGCGACGAGGCGATGAACGAGTGGCTTGAAACAACGAAGCATCCCGAAGGCGTGTTCACGTTGTCCGCGCTGGAACCCGCGGCCGACGGACGGTTCGAGGCGCGGGGCACGTTTGTGCTGCACGGGGTGAGCCGGGAGATCGTGTTTCCCGTTTCGGTGATCACCGACCGGACGCTCTATGCGATCGATGGCGTGGCCACGCTGGATACGCAGGACTTCGGTCTGCCGGTGATCCGCAAGTTCGGTCTGCTCAAGGTCGATCCGGTGGTGAAGGTGAGGTTTCACCTGCAGGGCACGGTCAAGAAATCCCAAAGCTGAAAATTTATGAACTCCCCGCACACTTATACGCGACTTCGCGTTGCGTTGGTTGAGAACAGTCCGGCGTTGGCGGCGACCGATGCGCGGTTGCGGGACATCATCACCTTCGCGGCGGACAACACCGGCAAGCTGGTGAGGGCGCGTCTGGTGTTTGCGGCGGCGCAGGCGCACGGGCTTGAAGGCGGGGCGGCGGAGCGGCTGGCGTGCGCGGTCGAGTATTTCCACGTGGCGTCGCTGCTGCTGGACGATCTGCCCTGCATGGACGACGCGTTCACGCGTCGCGGGCGTCCGTGCGCGCACAAGGTTTACGGCGAGGCGCCGGCGATTCTTGGGGCGCTGGCGTTCATCAACCGGGCGTATGCGTTGTCGGGATTCGCGTTTGCGATGTATCCGGCGGATGTGCGCATGCAGGCGACGGCGTGTCTGGACGCGTGCCTCGGGCCGGCGGGGTTGTTGGGCGGGCAGGCGGCGGATCTGAGTTTTGCGGAGAGCGACCGCTCGGCGCGCGCGGTGTCGGCGGTGGCGATGCGGAAGACGGGGGCGTTGTTCTGGCTGGCGGTGTATTTCCCGGCGTTGCTGGCGGCGCCGTCGCCGGGCGAGCTGCGGGCGCTGAAGGCGCTGTGCGTTTACTGGGGGCAGGCGTATCAGGCGGCGGACGATCTGCAGGACGCGCTGATGAACGCGTTCGAGGCGGGCAAGACGACGGGGCGCGACCGGGCGCTGACGCGGCCGAATCTCGCGCACGCGATCGGCGTGCCGGCGGCGCAGGCGAGGATCGCGCGGTTGCTGGAGCAGGCGCGGCGGGCGGTGGCGGTGCTGGACGGAAAGTCGGCGAGGTGGAGTTATCTCGGCGGGTTTCACCGTGAGTTTGTCGAGCCGATGGTGGGCGCGGTGGCGGCGTGAGGAGACGAATCCATAAAATGAATACGTATAAAAGGCGGGAGGTTTTGGAGCGGATCGGGGCGCGGGTTGGCGGGCGGGCGGTGAATATCGCCTGCAAGCAGGCTCCTACATTAGGAATTTCGGATGCGGGCGTTGCGGGGGAAACGGGGATTTTTTAACATGCGCTTTCTTTCTTTGATTTTCACGAACCTGCGGCGGCATCGGTTGCGGGCGTTGATCGGCGTTGCGGGCATCGGGTTTGGCGTGGCGGCGATGCTGGCAATCCTGGCGATCGTCACGGGGGCGATCGGGATGTTTGAGCGGATTCTTTCGACGGACAGCCATTACCTGGTGTTCGAGAAAAACGTGTCGGACCTGTTTTTCAGTTCGGTGACGACGGAGCAGGTGCGGGACATCCGCGCGCTGCCGCAGGTGGAGTCGGCGCATCCGTTGTTGTTCGGCATCGTGTCGGCGGCGGGGAATCCGGTGGTGACGTGTTTCGGGATCGAGGCGGATGATCCGCGGCTGGTGCGCGGGGAGTGGCGTGCGGGAGCGCGGGCGGATTTCGGGAAGGGCGAAGGAGAGATTTTCCTCGGGGCGCGCGCGGCGGAGTTTTTGCAGGCGAAGTTCGGCGAGACCGTCGAGATCGGGCGCGGGACGTTCAAGGTGGGCGGGATTTTTAAGAATGAAAACGGTTTCGAGGATGGCGGGGTGTTTTTGCCGCTGAAGGATGCGCAGGCGTTTTTTCACCGGGAAGGCGCGGCGTCGGTCGTGGCGGTGAAGTTGCGCGACCAGGCGGAGGGGGCGGCCTTTAAGAAGGCGGTGGAGACGGCGCATCCCGGGGTGATCGCGCTGGAGAACCGGGAGTTCAGCCAGAGCTACAATAGTTTTAAGATTTTGAATTTCACGGCGTGGGCGGTGGGGATTTGCGCGTTTTTCCTGGGCGGGTTGGGCGTGGCGAACACGATGTTGTTGTCGGTGTTCGGGCGCATCCGGGAGATCGCGGTGTTGAGGGTGTGCGGGTTTTCGGAGCGGCAGGTGGCGGCGTTGATTTTCGGCGAGGCGGCGATGATCGCGGCGGGCGGGTTGGCGGTGGGATTCACGATTGGACTGGGTGTGCTCGGGGTGATGGAGCACGTGCCGCAGTTCAACGGGTATGTGCAGGCCCGCGTGGAGCCGCTGGTGGTCGCGGGGATCGCGGTGACGGCGCTGGTGACGGCGGTGGCGGGAGCGATTTATCCGGCGCGTTTCGCGGCGCGGATCCAACCGGCAGAGGCCCTTAGATATGAATGAGAGGAGAAATAGTATGAATGAAATGAATCAATTTAAGCTGTTGGAAAAATTTGGGGGAGAACGGGAAAAGCATGTTTGTCACTTATTAAGTGACAAATTGGGTTTGGGGGTGGGCGCGTTAAAGGAGGGGGCGAAATGAAGGCGCGCGGGGAGATCGTGGCGTCGGCGCGGGATGTGACGAAGACGTATGACCGCGGGCGGATCACGGTGTTGCAGGGCGTGAGCCTGGACGTGCGCGCGGGGGAGGTCGTGGCGTTGTGGGGGGCGTCGGGGTCGGGGAAGAGCACGCTGCTGCATCTGCTCGGCGGGCTTGATGCGCCGGACAGCGGGACGCTGGCGGTGTGCGGACTCGATCCGTGTCACGAGGCGAGCCGGAACCGGTTGAGGCGGGAAGCGGTGGGGTTTGTGTTTCAGCTGCACAATCTGATTCCCGATTTGACGGTGGAGGAGAACATCCGCGTGCCGGCGCTGGCGGCGGGTAAGGGAAAAATGGATACGGCGGCGCGGGTGCGTGTGCTGGTCGAACAAGTCGGGCTGGGGCATCGGATCGGGCATCGGGTGCAGGATTTGTCGGGCGGGGAGCGTCAGCGGACGGCGATCTGCCGGGCGTTGATGAATGCGCCGCGGTTGCTGCTGGCGGACGAGCCGACGGGGGCGCTCGACGAGCAGACGGGGGACGCGATTTTTGCGTTGTTGAAGGAACTGGCGGCGCGGGAGGGCGTGGCGGTGGTGCTGGCGACGCACGAGCGGCGGTTTGCGGAGGCGTGCGACCGGATCGTGCGGGTGCGGAACGGAAAGGTTTCGGAGGTGTGACCGCGCCGGAGGCGCGGAATGACCAATGACCAATGACCAATGACCAATGACCAATGACCAATGACCAATGACCAATGACTGGTAAGGCACAGTTTGCGGAGGGGGTTGATGGGCGACGCATGATCGGTGAGCTGACGGCGCGTCATGCGTTGGGCTGGCTGGTCGCGGCGAACGCGGTGGGCGTGTTGCTCGCGGTGGAGTTGGTGTGGCCGGCGGCGGGCGATGCGCTGGCTCCGCTGACGTATGGGCGGTGGATGCCGTTGCACATGAACTGGCAGCTGTATGGCTGGTGTTCGTTGCCGCTGGTGGGCGTGTTGCTGGCATGGTGCGTGGATGCGCGGCATCCGCGGGCGCGGGCGCATGTGCGCGTGGCGTTGGGCGCGTGGTCGCTGGCGTTGGTGCTGGGGGGAGTGGCGTGGCTGGGCGGGGTGACGAGCGGGAAGTTGTTTTTGGATTGGGCGGGGTGGGCGCGGGGGGCGT
>CAMBLN010000075.1 GCA_945868215.1 Opitutus sp. GAS368 | reverse complement strand
GATCTGCTGTTTGGCCTTCTGTTCGCGCACGACTTGGCGGGTGATCATAAAGATCTGAATGCCGATGAAGCCGATAAACGGCCAGAGCAACGGCAGAGCGAAGCTCTTGAGTGTCCAGAGCGCGACCGCGATGCCGATGTAGACGACCGATAGACCGATGGCATAGGCGCATTTTAGGGCGAGGGATCGCTTGTCGAAATACATCAGGCCGATCGTTCCGACAAGAATGCCGACCAGCAGGACGGGCAGGGGCGGACATACCACCGCGTAGTCCTCGTTGAGAATGTTGTCGATGACGTTGGCATGCACGAGCACGAGAGGGGTCTCGGACCCGAATGGAGTGACACCATTGTCGCTAAGGCCCGTGGAGAGCTGACCGACAAGTAGAATCGTGCCTTCAAGTGGGGGCAAATCTCCCTCAAGCTGCACGTGATTTACGTATTTGTCGTAAAAATCCTCGGTGATGGGAGCGAAGGGCAGAGCATTGCAGGTGTCGAAGGCATAGCGGTAGTTGACGAAGTAGCGGCCCTGTTGGTCGATCGGGATGCGCCGTTTGAAAGTGGCGCCTTCCAAGTAGATGGCGTCGCCGGGCACGATGCGCACCTGTTCGGGACTCACACCGCCGTAGACCATGATGGTTTTCAGCGAGAGGCTGGGGTAGATTTTACCGTCGATTTTTTGGAGCATGGGCACGGTGCGACGCACACCGTCTTTGCCGGGTGGCGTGTCCACGAATGCGACGAGACCGGTCTTTTGCAGCGGTGGCACGGGGCGTAGGGCGAAGGCGGATGAAGGCAGTTTCGATGTGTCGCCCTCGATGAAGGGGAAGGGACGATTGGCTTCTGCCACCGGCGCAGGCTGGCCGGGATCGTCATCACTAGTGTAGGCCCCGTAAATAACGCGACCGGGCAACATCCCGGCAGCGTTCTGCACCGCGACGTCTAACTCATTATTGAACTGTTTTTCAACCGACGGTTCAGGGAACAGGATATCCCAAGCGATGACGGCAGGTTTTGCAAAAGCCATGCCCCGCATGAACTTCGCGTGTTTGTCACGGCTCCACGGCCAGCGGCCATACATTTCGAGGCTGCCGTCATCAATACCCATCGTGATTACGCGCGGATCGGCTGCGGGCCGGTCGTCGAAAAATTGTTTGCGGATGTCGGGCGACGCGCGGAATTGGGTGACGACGTCCTGCGTCGTGTTCTCCAAGCGTTTCAGCCACGACGTGGTGCCCAGCGCAAAAGCCAGGGCAAAACAAACGGCTACGGGCACAAGTTGTTCTTTCAGGAAGTTAACAATCCGCTTGTTCATGATAATGACAGGGTTGGTGTAAGTGATTTACCGGGGCAATCCGAAACCGCCCTCAGTGTTGCTCATCGAAACCCCCGCTTGCCAGAGCCCGAGTCACGGGCAAACCTCTCCTTTTCCCATGAGTTCCGCCGTTAAAATCTACGACACCACTCTGCGCGATGGCACGCAGGGTGAAGGCATCAGCTTCTCGGTCACCGACAAATTGCTGATTACCGAGAAACTCGACCAGTTTGGCGTGGACTACATCGAGGGCGGTTTCCCCGGCTCCAATCCGCGCGACATCACCTACTTCGCCGAGGCGAAAAAACTGAAGCTCAAGCATGCCCGCCTCGCCGCCTTCGGTTCCACCCGCCGCGCCGGCACCAAGGCTTCCGAGGACGCCCAACTCAAAACGCTCCTCGATGCCGAGACACCCGTCCTGACCCTCGTCGGCAAAACCTGGACGCTCCACGTCACCGAGATTCTCCGCACCACGCTTGAGGAAAACCTCGCGATGATCGAGGACTCCATCCGCTTCGTCACCTCGCAGGGCCGGGAGGTCGTTTACGACGCCGAGCACTTTTTTGACGGCTACAAAGCCGATCCCGACTATGCCCTCCAGACCCTCGCCGCCGCCATCCGCGGCGGTGCGAGCAACCTCACCGTGTGCGACACCAATGGCGGAACGCTCGTGGATGATTTCAAGACCATCGTCGCCCGCGTGGTGAAGGAATTCGGCGCGGACAAAGTCGGCGTGCATTGTCACAACGACAGCGGCCTTGGCGTGGCGCTCACGCTGGCCGGTGTTTCCGTCGGCGCCTCGCTTGTGCAAGGCACCGCCAACGGCTATGGCGAACGCACGGGCAACGCCAACCTGTTCACGGTTCTCCCGAGTCTGTTCCTCAAGATGGACCGCACCGCAAATTGCGCGAAGAACCTCGGCCAGCTCCGCGATCTGTCTCTCTATTTCGACGAACTCGCCAATCTCAAGCCCGACACCAAGACACCCTACATCGGCGCCTCGGCGTTCGCGCACAAGGGCGGTCTCCACGCCAACGCCGCGCAGAAGGTGAAATCCTCCTACGAGCACATTGATCCGTCGCTGGTGGGCAACCGCACGCGGGTTCTCGTCTCAGACATGGCGGGACGCTCCAGCATCGCCATGAAGGCCAAGGAACTCGGGCTCGATCTCGACGAGAAATCACCCGCGATGAAGACGCTCATCGACGAGTTGAAGGAACTTGAATTCCGCGGTTACGAATTCGAGGCGGCGGACGCTTCGCTCAAACTGCTCATCGCCCGCGCGCTCGGCCAGGCGAAGACCTTTTTCGAAGTCGAAGGCTACCGCGTGAGCGTGGAGCGTCGCGGAAAAGAGTCGGTTTCCGAGGCCACCGTGAAACTCAAGGTCAACGGCCAGTCGCTCCACACGGTCGCGGAATGCACGGGACCGGTCGGCGCGCTCGACAAAGCCCTGCGCGTCGCGCTCGAGAACGTTTATCCGCAACTCAAGGAACTCGAATTGCGCGACTACAAAGTGCGCATCCTCGACAGCCGTGCCGGTGCCAACGCCCGCACGCGCGTCTTTATCGAGAGCGGCGACGGCAAGGAAATCTGGGGCACGGTTGGCGTGAGCGACAACATCATCGACGCCTCTTGGGAAGCCCTCACCGACGCGGTGAACTTCAAGTTGATCCAGGGCTGAGCACGCCGCCCAACACCCTTCGCGACACCCGATGAAACGTCTTTTGTGGATTGTCGCCGCAGTCGGGTTGCTCGCGCTGTGCATCGGGTGGGTCTTCAAGGTGCGCGGGTCCGCGGACCAGAACAAAATCACGTTCACCTACGTCAAACCCGAGCGGCGCGACCTGCATCAGAAGGTCGTGATCAACGGCACGATCACGCCGGTGCTTTCCACCGAAATCCGTTCGGAGGTCAGCGGACGCATCGCGAAGGTTCTCGTGGAGGCCGGTGACACGGTCACCGCCGGCCAACCGCTGATCGAACTCGATCAGAGCAGTCTCAAGGTGCAGCTCGACGAGGCCCGGCTCGGCGTCACCGCCGCCGGACTTCGCGCCGAACGCGCGCAGCTTGATTTCAAACGGTTTCAAGCCCTGGCCGAAAAAGCCTACGTGCCCGAGAAGGAGCGCAAGGAATCCGAGATCACCTTTCTCCTCGCGCAGACCGACACCGCCTCGCAGGAGGCGCGGGTGCGACTGCTCGAAAATTCACTCGCGAAAAGCATCATCACCGCGCCTTACGCGGGACGCGTGCTGAGTCTCGCCGCGCGCCCCGGCATGATCGTCACGGGCGCCGATGCGGGCCGCGAAGGCAACACGCTCCTCGAACTCGCCGACCTCGCGCAGCTTCGCGTCGAAGCCTCGGTCAATGAAATCGATGTCGCCGTGCTCACGTTGGGAATGCCGGTGGAGATCACATTTGAATCCGTGCCCGAAGCCAAGGCCAGCGGACGCATCACATTCATCGCGCCGGCGGCCGGAAAATCCGCGGGCGGGGAAGCGAGCGGCGGCGGCGGAAGTCGCAGCGCATCGCGTGATTTCCCGCTGCAAATCGCCATCGAGCAATCCCATCCACGCGTGCGTCCCGGCATGACGGCGCGCGTGCACATCGAAACCGCGGCCTCGGCCCAGGCGTTGTCGGTCGAGCACACCGCGGTGTTCAACGACTAAGAGACGGGCGAGTGGTTTGTTTTTGTGCGCGCGAAAAATCCGAAGGACGAACCGGTGAAAACCAAGGTCGAACTCGGCGTGCGCGACAGCCGTCACGTTGAGATCAAATCGGGGCTGGCCGAGGGCACGGAGATTTCGTTGCAACGCCCGGTCGCCGCGAAGTTCAGCCAGGATAAATAAGCCCGATGAACTCCGTCCGCGAAGTCCTTCGGCTGGATCGCGTCGGAAAACGCTACCCGATGGGCGACACCATCGTGGACGCGCTCGTGGATGCATCGTTCACGCTAAACGAAGGCGAGGCCGTCGCGATCCTAGGGCCGTCGGGGTCGGGCAAATCGACGCTCATGCACCTGCTCGGCTTTCTGGATTCGCCGACCTCGGGCGAGGTGATTTTCGAAGGGCGGCCGGTCGCGGCGCTGACCGAACGGCAGCGGGCGCGGATCCGTGCGGAGAAGATCGGCTTTGTGTTTCAGGCGTTCAACCTGCTGCCGCGCCTTTCGGTGCGCGCCAACGTCGCGCTGCCGCTGGCCTACAACAGCGCGCCGCCGGCGGATGCCGAGGCGCGGGTGGACCGCGCGCTGGAACTCGTCGGCATGACGCATCGCGCGCATCACAAACCCGGCGAACTTTCGGGCGGACAACGCCAGCGTGTCGCCATCGCCCGCGCGCTGGTCAACGAGCCGCGCATCCTGCTCGCCGACGAACCGACGGGAAATCTGGATACAAAAACGGCGGCGGCGATTCTGGACCTGTTTCAGGAACTCAACCGCCTCGGGCGGACGATCATCGTGGTCACGCATTCGCCGGAGATCGCGGCGCGCTTCAAGCGTCAGATCCATGTGCTCGACGGACGCGTCACGGAGGGCTCCGCATGAAACGGCTGTTCTCGGGCGTGATCAACGGCCTCGCCGAAATCTGGGGGCACAAGCTGCGTTCGCTGCTCACGATCAGTTGTGTGATGTTGGGCGTGGCCTCGATGGTGGTGACGACCGGGTTCATGGAAGGATTCTTCGGCACGTGGGAGGCTTCGTTGCAGGAAGCCGGAGGGTTGGAGAAGATTTCCGGGGTTCCGCAGAGTCTTTCGGAGCGGCAGGCGCCTTTTGCGCCGGTGTCGAAGGGATTCACGCTCGCGGATGCGCGGGCGTTGACGGAACTGGTGCCCACGATCGCGGTGTTGTCGCCGGAGATCGACGCGGAGAGTTCACGGCTGACGCGAAAGGGACGCCGGTTTGTCGGCCGCGCGCAGGGAGTGACCAACGGCATTTTTGAAATCAACCGCTATGAAGTCGCGGAGGGGCGCATGTTTTCCGACCTGGATATGAACGATCATGCCGACGTGATCATCATCGGCAGCGAAGTGACGAAGAATTGCTTTCAGCCGGGGGAGAATCCGCTGGGGCAGTTTCTCGATTACAATGGACGACCGTTTTTGATCATCGGCGTGTTGAAGCATTACGAACGGCTTTACGGCACCTACAACACGCTCAATTGGAAGAATGATGTGGCGTTCATCCCGATCACGACGATGGCGTCGAAAGTGCAGCGGTCGGACCAGCTCTCGTGGATCAACATGAAGTCGGAGGATTTGTCGCGGCTGCGTGAAACCGTGGACGCCGCGGCCAACGTGCTGGCGCAGCAGCATCGCGGGTTGATCGATTTTAAGGTGAAGACGAACGAGGAGTCGCTGGCGAGCTACGCGAGCACGAAGGCGAGTTTTGTGGTGGGTGGCAGCGCGATCGCGGGCGTGTCGCTGCTGGTGAGCGGCATTGGCATCATGAACCTGATGCTGGCCTCGATCAACGAACGCGTGCGCGAGATCGGCATACGCAAGGCGATCGGGGCGACGCCGTTCAACATCTTCAGCCAGTTCGTGGCGGAGGCGGTGACGTTGAGTTTGTTGGGCGGTGCGGCGGGTGTGGGCGTGGCGGTGGCGATGATCCAAGGGTTGGGGGCGGTGCTGCCGCCGGGCAGCGCGCCGATGCTGGCGCCATCGGCGTTTTGGGTGGGCTTCGCGTTCAGCGTCACGGCTGGCGTGCTGGCGGGGATTTACCCGGCGGTGCAGGCGGCGAAACTCGATCCGATCGAAGCGCTCAGGTATGAGTGAGCGGCGCAGCCGGCGGCGGGCAAACGGGCGGGGACAAAAAAAGCCGCCCGGTTTTTAGCCGGGCGGCTTTGCACACACTGACACCAAAAGAGAAAACGCGAGGTTAGTTGCGCTGGGCGTCCTCGGTGGATTTGGCCGACTTGGATGCCATGAAGTCGCGGATGACCTCGTGGCGGGCGCGGACCTGCTCCTCGAGTTCGATCTCTTCGATGCTGCGCTGGTGCTCGTGGGAGGCCATGGCTTTGCGCATTTTGGAGAGGGCGATGTTCTGGAGCTGGCGGACGCGTTCGCGGGTCACCTTAAATTTCTCGCCGACCTCCTCGAGCGTGAGCTCGTCGCGTCCGTCGAGACCGAAGCGGTATTTGATGATCTCGGCCTCGCGCGGTTCGAGGTCGGAGATCATCGCGTAAAGATCGGAGTTGCGGGTCTTCTCGGTGAGGGACTCGAACGGGCTGGAGGCGTTTTCGTCGCCGACCATTTCGCCGAACGTGCCGGAGTCGCTGTCCTGGCCGACCGGAGCGTCAAGGGAGGCGGGGCGGACGCTGACGGACTTCAAGTGGGCGACGCGGCTGGTCGGCACCTGGAGCTCGATGGCGATTTCCTCATCGGTGGGCTCGCGGCCGAATTCCTCGGTGAGCTTCATGGCGGTTTTGCGCATCTTGGAGATCTTGTCGACCAGGTGGACGGGCAGGCGGATGGTCTTGGACTGGTTGGCGAGGGCGCGCTTGATGGACTGTTTGATCCACCAGGCGGCGTAGGTGGAGAGCTTGCCACCCTTGCGCGGGTCGAAGCGCTCGACGGCTTTGACGAGGCCGATGTTGCCCTCGGAGATGAGGTCGAGGAGCGGGAGACCGAAGTCCTTGTAGTCCATCGCGATTTTCACGACGAGACGCAGGTTGGCCGAAATCATGTGATCGCGGGCGGCCTTGTCGCCCTTGCGGATGCGGCGGGCGAGCTTGACCTCCTCCTGGATGGTGAGGAGGGGCGTCTTGCCGATCTCCTGCAGATAAAGCTGAAGGTTGCTGCGATCACCGTGGGCGGGCTGGTCGCGAGGGGCGGCGGTGTCGGACTTTTCGAGGAAAGACGGCGGGGCATCGAGCTCCGCTACGACGACGGCGGAAGCGGCGGGCGCGAGGGTTTCGACTTCGTCGGCTTCGTTGAATTTGCGAGCGGATTTCGATTTGGCGGCCATGTGAGTAAGAGTTGAGCGGTTAAAGCTTATTCCCGGGTTGATCCGGTCTATAGCGGCTTAGGTTGAGACTGGCTGGAGCTGAATTCGTTCCAACTAGATAAACGGTCAACTATCGGTGGTGGACGCACAAAAAGGACGAGAAATACGTGCGCCAAGATGGCCCATATCCTGGGGGCGATGGAGGCGTGACCGGGCCCGGACGGCGCAGGGGGCGGTGGGGGACGGGTCAGGTGACGCGGTCTTGCGGGGTGTTCCAGTTGGCGAAGGCGGGGAGATCGGCTTCGGCGACGGGGACGGGGCGCATCCAGCCGGAGGTTACGGCGGTGTTGAGCAGGTTTTGAAGTGACAGGTCGTGGGAAGCGAGGGCGGCGGCGAGGGCGGCGCGGCTGTCGGGAGTATTTGGATATACGGCGCAGAGGGGCTCGAAGCCGCGGGGTGTGGACGGAACGGCACCGACTCCGGGGGTGGTGTGATCGAGAAGGGATTTGAGGAGCGCTGCGGTGATGCGCGGCAGATCCACGGCGAGGGCGAGCAGGTGGGGTTGTGTGGAGTGGGCGAGGGCGGCGGCGATGCCGGCGAGCGGACCGGCGTCGGGCACGGTGTCGTAAACGCGGTGAGCGCCGGGCACGGGGTAGTCGGTGTGGGGACGGGCGGAGATCAGCAGGTCGTTGACGTGGATGGAGCGAAGCAAGGCGGCTTGGTGGGCGACGAGGGTGGTGCCGTCGGCGAGCGTGAGGAAGGCTTTGTCGCGGCCCATGCGGGTTGATTTTCCGGCGGCGAGAATCACGCCGGTGACATGAAGGGGAAGGGGCGGTGGTTTCATGGCGGGAAGGGTGAAACGAGCGGGTGATCGAGGTGTAGTATGCCGTCGTTGAGAATCTTGGCGCGGAGGCCGCCGCGGTTTTTGAGGGCGGCGTGGGCACCGGGGGCGAAGGCCTGGTCCATCCAGTGACACGGGCTGCATTCGGCGGTGCCGAGGAAGCGGATGTTTTGTAGGGTGAATTCGACGCCGATGAGCGTGTTGAGATCGATGCCGCGGGTGATGACGTTGCGGCGGAAGGCGGAGGGCGCGGGATGGGCGCCGGCGAGTGGCAGAAACGAGGCGCAGAGTTCGTCGTAGATCTCGGCGGAGAAAAAGGTGATCTGGCCTTTGTAGTCGGGCTTGTAGTCGAAGAAGCGGTCGCCACGGATGCCGTGTCCGGCGATGCATTCGAGGGACGGGACGGAGAGGATCGGATGTTCGCCGGCGGGCTGGCCGTGGTGACCGAAGTAGTTGTGTCCGGGAGAGAGGTAGAGATGTTCGATGCGGATCATGGGGCGGAGCCGGAGTGGTTGCCCACGAAACACACGAAAAGACACGAAAGTCGGAGAGGATGGAGGGATTTCTTTTCGTGTCATTTCGTGTGTTTCGTGCGCTAGCCGCCTTGGAGGTGTTTCAGGCATTCGCGGATCGCGGGGAGGAGCGGCGGGAGGCATTCGCCGATGGCGCGGGGGTTGCCGGGGAGGTTGATGATGAGCGTGCGGCCGCGCGTGCCGGCGGTGGCGCGGGAGAGGATGGCGGTCGGGACGGCGGGGAAGCTGAGGATGCGCATGATCTCGCCGAAGCCCGGGAGTTCGCGGTCGAGGACGTCGCGGGTGGCTTCGGGAGTGACATCGCGCGGGGCGGGTCCGGTGCCGCCGGTGGTGACGATGAGGTCGCAATGGTCGGTGTCGGCGAGGGCGATGAGCGTGGAGGAGATCGTGGCGCGGTCGTCGGGGATGAGACGGGAAAGAAAGGCGGGCGTGATGGGCGGGAAAGCGGGCGTGAGGATGCGTTCGATTTCGGGGCCGGAGAGATCGGCGTAGATGCCGGCGGAGGCGCGGTCGCTGAGGGTGACGCGGGCGATGCGGAGGGGGGCGGTCATGGAGATGGAGTTATTGCCCACGGAATACACGGAACACACGGAAGGGGCGGAGGTGAAGGAGTCGGAGTGGTTGCCCACGAAACACACGAAATGACACGAAAAGAAACCCCCATTTCCGTCTCCGCTTCTTTCGTGTCATTTCGTGTGTTTCGTGGGCTAAACGGTTTGTTTGGTTTTGGTGGTTACGCGGACTTCGCCGATGACCATTTTTTTATCCACGGCCTTCATCATGTCGTAGAGGGTGAGGGCGGCGACGGAGACGGCGGTGAGGGCTTCCATCTCGACGCCGGTTTTCCCCGTGAGTCGGGCTTCGGCGGTGATGAGGATGCGGTCGCGGCGGATGACGAAATCGACGGAGATTTTTTCTAGGGCGAGCGGGTGGCAGAGCGGGATGAGATCGGACGTTTTTTTGGCGGCCATGATGCCGGCGAGGCGGGCGCAGGCGAGGACGTCGCCTTTGGGGAGCGCCTGCTTTTTGAGCAGGCGGATCGTGGCGGGGGCGCAGCGGAGTTCGCCGGTGGCGACGGCGCGGCGGAGTTGCGGGGGCTTGGCACCGACATCGACCATCGTGGCGGCTCCGGTGGCGTCGAGGTGGGAGAATTTTTTCATGGATTAGGAGCAGCGAAGGACTTCGACACGGGAATTGTCGGAGGGAGTCGAGGGAACGCGGAGCAGGGCGTTGGCACGGGCAAGAACGGTGAGATCGGAAGAGTCGCGCCAAGGGAGTGGAGTTACCGAGTCGTGGGTGAGGAGGGCGGGCCACCAGGTTTCGCGCGGGTCGGGGCGGAGCTCGGAATGGGGGGCGAGTTGGGCGTGGATGAGGGCGATGGGGCCGGTGCCGGCGAGGCGGGCAAGCACGCGCTTCACGAACAGGTGGAAACAGACGAAGTGGGAGAGCGGATTGCCCGGCAGGCCGAAGGCGAGGCGTCCGTCGCGCGAGGCGGCGATGAAGGGTTTGCCGGGCCGGCTGGCGACCTTGTCGCAGTGAATCGTAAAACCTTGGGCGGCGAGCAATGAGCCGGTGTGGTCGTGGTCGCCGACACTGGCACCGCCGCTGATGAGGATTATGTCGGCGGTGGTGGAGAGCGCGACGGCGAGTGCACCGGCGGTGGCAGCGCGGGAGTCGGAGACGTGTTGTTGCCAGAGCAGGTCGGCGTGGGCGTCGGCGAGCAGGGCGGCGATGAGCGTAGAGTTGGAGTCGCGGATTTGGCCGAAGGCGGGCTTGGCTTCGGGGCTGACGAGTTCGCCGCCGGTGACGAGATGGGCGACGCGGGCGCGGCGGGTGACGAGTGGAGTGGTTGCGCCGAGGGAGGCAAGTAGGGCAAGGGCGCCGGCGTTGAGCAACTGGCCGGGAGCGAGGAGTTGGGCACCGGCGCGGGCTTGCGAGCCGCGGTGGCGGATGTGTTTGGTAGAGGGCGGTTGGAGCAGATGGATGCAGCCGTTATCGGCGGCCTTCGTATCTTCCTGCATGATGATCGCGGCGGAGGCAGGCAGAGCACTGCCGGTGAGAATGCGTACGGCGGTGCCGACAGAGGGGGGGACGGTGGGCGCGGGCGAACCGGGTGCGATCGTGCCTTGGAGCGTGACGAGACCGGCGGGTTGTTCGGCGTGAGTGAGATAGCCGTCGATGGCGGAACGATCAAAGGGCGGCTGGTCCTCGGGCGCGAGGATGGGCTCGCGCAGAATGCGGTTGTGTGTCGAGCCGAGCGGCACCCGTTCGGCGGGCAGCGGCGACGGAGTGAGGGCATCGAGTTGTAGCCAGAGATCGGTTACGGAGATCATGCGGTCAGAATGTCGGTTTTCCAGATGGGGACGTCTAGTTTGAGGCGATCCATGAAGGCGGCGAGGAGCGCAAAGGCTGGGGCGCGGTGTTTGGCTTGTACGGTGATATGGATGGCGGCTTGGCCAACGGGTATGGTTCCGATGCGGTGTTGGACGTACACGGCGTGGCAGGGGTGCTCGGAGGCAAGCTCGGAGAGGAGGCGGCGGATGATGGTTTCGGCCATCGGTTGGTACGCCTCGTAAACGAGGGCGGAGATGGGCTGGTTGTTTTCCAGGTTTCTAACAAGTCCGGTGAAGGTGGCGAGGGCGCCGACATCGTCGGGAGCGGGCGGGGTGGTGGGTGTGATGAGAGCGGTGGAGATGGAGATTTCGATGTACACGATGTGGTTAACCTCCGGATACGGGCGGGATAAGGGCGATTTCGTCGTTAGGTTCGATGCGTGCGTCGGCGGGGAGGAAATCGTTTTGGCGAGCAAAGCGGGAAGATAAGCGAAAAGGGGCGAGGGTGGGGTGGCGGTTAATAAGCAGATCCCAAAGCTCCTGGATAGAAATGGGTCCGGGTACCGTAATGACCTCCTGAGGTACGCCTGTGATGCGGCGGGTATGAGCGAGATAGAGAATGATCATAGGATAGCGGTGAATAGTTCAGGGCTATTTTAAATAAAATGTTCAAAATGGATTAATTTGGTGGGATGCGGGCCGTTATTAGCGTGATTATCTCTTTTACTGTCCTCAACCAATCGACATCGACAGCCAAAACCGCTGCCACGCCGGAAAGGATCCTTGAGCTCAGCAAGGCTGCTGCCAACTGCATCGAAATGACGGGTAGCGAGATCGCGCAAATTAATCTTCAGACGCGGTTGCTGGCATTTAATGCGCGGATCGAAGCGTCGCGGGCGGGCTCCGTGGGACAATGTTTTGGAGTGGTGGCCTCCGAGATGGTGGGGCTTTCCGATCGCACGCAGAAGGCGGCGTCGGGACTGCAAAACGAGTCGCTGGCCCTGATCCGCGAATTATCGGGCATCTGCGAGAATCTGGCGACGGAAGTACGTGGCAGCCGGCTGAGCGATCTGGCGTTGGGGAATATCGATTTGATTGATCGCAATCTTTACGAGCGGTCGTGTGATTGTCGTTGGTGGGCCACCGACGGAGCGATGGTGGCTGCACTTACTGAAGGAGGGGAAAAGGCCATCGCGTTTGCGAGCGAACGCATGGGGGTGATTTTGAAAGCTTACACGGTGTATTTCGACATCGTGCTGGCTGATCGGAACGGTCGTATCATCGCGAATGGCAATCCCTCTGATTACACATCGGTGGGTAAAGTCGTCGCCGACACGGCATGGTTTCGGACGGCTTGGAATTCGCGCAACGGGGATCAATTTGGGTTTGAAACGGCGCACGTTTCTCCGCTCGCAGGAGGCAAAAGGGCATTGGTGTATTCCTGCAAGGTGTGTACGGAAGGTCATGCGGATGGAGTACCGTTGGGCGTACTCGGGGTTGTCTTTCGCTGGGATGCGCTGGCCGATACGATAGTGCGGTCGACGCCGGTCGATGATGTCGCACCGGAAAAAACCCGTGTCTGTATTGTTTCGCCAGAGGGTTTGATACTGGCGGATTCGCGTGGACGCGCGCTTGAGGAGTCTTTGCGCGTGACCGAGATCGGGACGTTATTTAAGGGGAAAAAAGGGTTCGGAGTGGTCAGTATCGGAGGCAAGAGCCACTTGGTGGGGCACGGGTTTTCGCCGGGCTTTGAAACGTATTCGACCGGCTGGCATTCGCTGGTGATGCGCGAGATTTGAATCGTTCGGCGGCTCAGCCGCCGATGGCAGTCATGGGGCGGGAGGGTATGTAGTCTTGCTGAAATGTGTGATCCTGGGGCTTGTTGGCGATCGCTTCGGTGAGAAGCGTTTCGAGATCGGCCTGGCCGGCGCGGAGAGGGGCGAGGAGGTCGATCTCACCGTGGCGACCTAAACAAGGGCGAAGTTTGCCGTCGGAGGTGAGGCGGAGCTTGTTACAGCTGGCGCAGAAATCGGGAGTGGTGAGCGCGCCGATGAAACCGACAAGGGCGCCGTTTTGCGCGCGGGCGTAACGGGCAGGCCCGTGGCCGGCGCGGTATTCGGGGAGTGGCAGGAGCGGGCCGAGTTCGGCTTCGATCAAGGAGCGGGCGGCTTCGCAGGAGAGGAAATTATCGGAGCTCAGGACATCGGTGCGAGTAAGGGGCATGAGCTCGATGAAGCGGACCGGGGTGCGGTGCTCGGCGGCGAAACGGACCAGGGGAGCGAGCTGGGTTTCGTTCACCCCGCGCATGAGAACGACGTTGAGTTTTACGGATTCAAAGTCGGCGGTAATGGCAGCGTGGATACCGGCGAGAGCGTCGGCGAGGCGTCCGCCGGTGATGCGGTGGTAGGTGTCGGGGTCGAGCGCGTCGAGGGAGACGTTGACGGAGGTGACGCCGGCGTTGCCGAGGTCGCGGGCGGCGGAGGCGAGGCGGGTGCCGTTGGTGGAGAGGCCGAGGGACGAGGTCGTCGGAAGCGCGGCTATGCCGGCCGCGATGGAGACGAGGTCCGGGCGCAGCAAGGGTTCGCCTCCGGTCAGGCGGAATTTACGGAAACCGAGGGACGAGGCGGCGGTGGCGATGCTGACGAGTTCGGCGGCGGTGAGGTGGTCGGGGCGTTGGGCCCAGCCCTTGTAGCCCTCGGGCATGCAGTAGAGGCAGCGCTCGTTGCAACGATCGGTGACCGAGATGCGGAGGTAATCGACGGTGCGTCCAAATGGGTCGGTCATGTGAGGACGAGCTTGAGCGAAGCGATGCCGAGGACGGCGGCGAGGACGGGGCGGAGTTGGGAGAGGCGGGCGCTACGGCTGCCCCAGCGGGCGCCGAGAAAACCACCGGCAACGACGGCGAGGGCGAGGAGGGGCCAGGAGGAGGGCAGGTGGTGGAGCGAGGCGGAGTGTCCGGCGAGGCCGGCGGCGGAGTTCACGAAAATGAACGGGGCGGAGACGGCGGCGGCGGTCTTGGTGTGGGACCAGCGCATGAGCAAGAGGAGCGGGGTGAGGAAAATGCCGCCGCCGACACCGATGAGGCCGGAGGCGAGTCCCATCACGGCACCGAAGAGGAGGACGAGGGGGAGCGGGGCGGGACGGAGCTCGTCGGTTTTGGGTGCGGGGAGGAGCAGGCGCAGGGCGGCGAAGGCGAGGGCGAGCGCGAGGAGCAGTTTGAACGCGGGGGCGGGGAGCGAGAGGTGTCCGCCGAGAAAGGCGAAAGGGATCGAGGTGACGGCGAAAGGCCAGAAGAGCCGCCAGGCGAAGTGTCCGGCGCGGAAGAAGAGGATCGTGCCGATGAGGGAGACGGCGAGGTTGAGGGTGAGCGCGGTGGGTTTGAGGACGGCGGGGGCGATGCCCGCGAGCGCCATGACGGCGAGGTAACCGGAGGCGCCACCGTGGCCGACGGCGCCGTAGAGGACAGCGACAAGGAAGAGGGGCGCGAGGAGGATGAGCCAGTCGGTGTTCATGGGCCGATGACCGAGGGTGTCGGCGGTGGCGTTATATTCAAATGAATATAACGAAAGGACCATGAAAGTTGCGCGGGTTTTGGATGAGCGGCGCGCGACGGGCGGGATGTCAGGACTTGAGCAAGGCGGCGATGCGGACGCCGGATTTTTCGCAGACGGATTGGGCGGCGGTTTCCATCTCGCGGTAGAGGCGGAGGACTTCGCGGCCGGTGTCGGAGAGGGTGGCGCCGCCTTTGGTTTTGCCGCCGCGGGATTTGAGGACGAGGGGTTCGGCGAAGGCTCCGTCCAAGCTCTTCACGATTTGCCAGGCGCGCATGTAGGACATCTCCATCGTCTTGGCGGCTTCGCTGATGGAGCCGGTGGCCTCGATGCGGGCGAGGAGATCGGCCTTGCCCGGACCGAAGGCGAAGCGGCGGCCGGAGTTCATGCGGATTTTGGCTTCGACGACGAGGGGGGCGGACATGGGGATGAGGGCAATGCAGGAGAAGGCAGGCGGCAAATGTTTAACCGCGAAGGGGCGCGAAGAGGCGCGAAGAGTCGGAGTTTTTAACCACGAAACACACGAAATACACGAAAGTAGGCGTCCCTACCTTTTGGTGATGCGGACGGCGCAGGCTTTGTAGGATGGCTGGCGGGAGTGCGGATCGAAGGACGGGAAAGTGAGGCGGTTCACGGTGTCGAAGTGCATGGGCATAAAGAGCTGGCCGGGTTGCACGGTGGAGGTGACGACGGCGAAGGCCTCGGCGTCGCCTCGGCGGGAGTAGACGAGGACGGAGGAGTTGTGCGTGATGGCGAGGCGCGCGGCGTCGGCGGGGTTGATTTCGACGTAGAGGGACGTGGGGGCGAGTTTGCGGAGGACGTCGCTTTTGTTGGTGCGGCTGCCGGTGTGCCATTGCGCGGAGCTGCCGCGGCCGGTGTTGAGGAGGAACGGGTAGGCGGAGCATGGGGGCTCGGGCATGGGGCGCGGTTCGTCGAAGTGGAAGACGGCGCGGCGGTCGGCGGTGTAAAATTGGCCGTCGGCGAAGAGTCTCCGGTGTTGCGTGCGTCGCTCCGCGCCGAATGACCAATGACCAATGTCCAATGACCAATGGGTCGGAGGGTGGTGGTGAGTTTAGGAATGAGAGATGAGCTCGTGTTTCTCTTCGGAGAGGCGGCGGGGGGGGCGGTTGACGCGCGGTTGGTC
>CAMBLN010000074.1 GCA_945868215.1 Opitutus sp. GAS368 | reverse complement strand
TCCCCGAGGCGCTCGGCGCCAGCATCTGCGGCGTGATCACCTCGGCGATCTTCACCGGCATCTACGTCACCATCATCCCGCTGATCGGGAAATAAAATGTCGCCCGCGATCAAAGCCTCCGCCCGCCATTGGCTCGCCGGCATCGCCATCGCCGGCGTGGGGGTGGCGGTCAGCCGGTTGATCGCGCCGGGGTTTGATGCACCCGGCCGCGCCGCCACCGCACTGGCGGGGCAACTGATCGCGCTGAGCGGCCTGTTGATCATCCTGCTTGGAATCCGCCGCCGGCTGCGGAACCACGCGACCGACGATCCACCCACCGTTTCTTAAAATTCCACCCATGATCGCACAACACCCCATGTGTCTCATGCTGGCGGCCCTGCCGGAATACCCGTCCGTTCCGGATTCACTGGCTTATCAACTCACCGGCCTGGCGGTCGTGTTCATCGCATTGGGCGGAATCTGGGGGCTGCTGGAAATTTCGGGCGCGTGTTTCCGCCGGATCAATGCGCACCACGCCGGCGCCGCCGAACCGGTTCCGGAGTTGCCGCCCGCTTCGCAGATCGCGACTCCGAGCGCCGGCGTGGCGCCGTTGACCCACGCGCTCGTCGCGGCGTCCGTGCATGCTTTTTTCAGGGGACGCGCGCGGATCGTATCCGTCGGTGAAACACCGCCGGAGCATGTGCGCGTGTTGATCGCCGCGACGGTGCACAGCCTCTTCCACGGCCGTGCGCGCATCATCTCCGTCGACAAGGTCCAGCCCGACACCTCGTGGGCCCGCGAAGGACGCCGCGACATATTCTCCTCCCACCGGGTCCGTTGACCCTCCACGCCATGTTTTCCGGATTGATCGATTTTCTGCAGACCACCGGGTTCACCCAGCTGACTTGGAAAATGCCGGTGATGTGGGGTGTGTCGGGGGTGTTGCTCTGGCTGGCGGTGCGCAAACGATTCGAACCGCTTCTGCTCGTGCCGATCGCCTTCGGCGCGCTGGTGGCGAACCTGCCGACGCGCGGTATTTACACGGACGCCACCTTCACCGTCGAAAGCCGGGCGATCATCGAGCCCGCGCAAACCGACACGGCCACGACCGCGGCACCGGACGCAGAACTGCAACGCAACCGCATCGAACGCATCGAGGGCGGGCTGTATGATTTCATCGCACAAGGCATCAGACTGGAGATTTTTCCGCCGCTGATTTTTCTCGGCGTGGGTGCGCTGACCGATTTTGGACCGCTCATCGCCATGCCGCGAACGCTCCTGCTCGGCGCGGTCGCGCAACTCGGACTGTTCATGACCTTCATGGGGGCGAATCTGCTGGGCTTCACCGCGAAGCAGTCCGCCTCCATCGGCATCATCGGCGGAGCCGACGGACCGACCGCGATCTTTCTCGCGAACAAGCTCGCGCCGGAGCTGCTCGGCGCGGTCGCGGTGGCGGCCTACAGCTACATGGCGCTCGTGCCGCTGATCCAGCCGCCGATCATGCGCCTGCTGACCACCAAAAAGGAACGGGTGATCCGCATGCATTCGCTGCGCGTCGTTTCCAAGTTGGAAAAACTCCTCTTCGCGCTCGTGGTGATGATCGTCTGCGTGTTGCTCGTGCCCGCAGCTTCGCCGCTGATCGTGATGCTGATGCTCGGGAATTTCCTGCGGGAATGCGCCGTGACCGAGCGGCTGGTGAAAGCTTCGCAAAACGAAATTATCAACGTGCTGACGATCTTTCTCGGCACGAGCGTGGGCCTGACGATGGCGGCCGAAACCTTCCTGGCGCCGGCCACGTTGAAAATCATCCTGCTGGGCGTGGTGGCGTTTGCATTTTCGACCGCGGGCGGAGTGCTGTGCGCGAAACTGATGAACGCCCTGTCGCCAAATAATCCGGTGAACCCGCTGATCGGTTCGGCGGGGGTATCGGCGGTGCCGATGGCCGCGCGAGTTTCTCAAACCGAGGGCCAGAAATACGACAAGGGCAACCACCTGTTGATGCACGCGATGGGACCGAACGTGGCCGGCGTGATTGGCACGGCGATCGCGGCGGGTTATTTTCTTTCCACGCTCGGGCGCTAAGCCCCGTGTGATTCCCTCCCATGACCACCGCCGACCACCCCAGCAACGCACCGGTCCTTCGCGGACCCGGCTGGATGATTGCGCATCACGCCAGCGTTCCGTCGACTCAGGCGCTCGCGCGCGGGCTGCCGCCGTGGTCGGCGGTGTGGGCCGATGAACAGACGGCGGGGCGCGGCCAGCTGGAACGTAGTTTCGTTTCCGATACAGGCGGGATTTATCTGACGGCGGTGCTGCCTTACGACGGCGATGCGCTGGCCGCGCGCGGCTTTGCGTTGGCGGCGGGCTGGGCAGTCCATGCGGTGTTGCGGCGGGCGGGGGTGAGGGAGGCGCGCCTGCGCTGGCCCAACGACCTGATGGTCGGAACCTCGAAGGTGGGTGGCATTCTGGTGGAGCAGGGCGGGGTGAATACGCTGCTGGTGGGCATCGGGCTCAACGTGAACAACCGCCCCTGGCTGGCCGACCCGGCCTTGTGCGGAATCGCGGGGCGACTGGCGGATTTCACCGGTGGAAATCCGGTGATGGAAGCGGAGGAGTGGGTGCGGCGGCTGTTGCGGGCGATACAGCTGGCGTGGCGGGAATTCGGCCGCATCCGGCTGGCGGGATTCGCCCCGGTGCTGGGGCATTGCTGGGGGGAGCCGCGCGAGGTGGCGCTGCAGCCGACGCGAGGCGTGACCCTGGCGGCGACGCGCGGATGGTTTCTGGGCATCGACACGCACGGGGCGGTGCGGCTGCGCACGGCGCCCGGCGTGGAGGCGCGGGTGCCGGCGCATCACATCGAGCGGTTGCGGGAAGTGAACTGACGGACGCAAAAAAGCCGCAGCGGTGAGGCTGCGGCTTTCGGAGCGCGAGCGAGCTCGCGGCCTAAGGAGCGGAAAGCGCGTTGGGGACAACGCGCTCCACCTTAGGCGACGGGGGCGTCGGCAGCGGGGGCCGGCTGGCCCTGGCCTTCGAGTTCCTTCATCGCGGCTTTGCGGCTGAGGCGGACTTTGCCGGAGCGTTCATCGATGCCGATGCACTTTACGGTGATGCTGTCGCCCATCTTGACGACGTCTTCGGTGCGGCGCACGCGGAAGTCGGCGAGTTCGCTGATGTGACAGAGGCCTTCCTTGCCGGGTAGACATTCCACGAAGGCGCCGAACTCTTTCACGCCGGTGACGCGGCCGGTGTAGATCTTGCCTTCCTCGATGGGAGGACCGCCGGCGTTGCCGCCACGGCCACCACCACCGCTGCCGCCGCCGACGAGGCTGTCGATTTCCTTGAGGGCGCGCTCGGAGGCGAGGGCGTTGTTGGAGTAGATGAAGACCTTGCCGGAGTCGTCGTCGGCGATGTCGATCTGCGCGCCGGTCGTCTCGACGATGCGGCGGATGGTCTTGCCGCCGGGTCCGATGAGCAGGCCGATCTTTTCAGGATCGATCTGGATCGTCTGGATGCGGGGGGCGAAGGTGCTGAGGTCTTTGCGGGGCGCGGGGATCGAGGCCAGCATGTTCTTGAGGATCTCGACGCGGGCTTCGCGGGCCTGGTGGATGGCGACCTTGGCGATCTCGAAGGGAAGACCGTTGATCTTCAGGTCGAGTTGGAAGCCGGTGATGCCCTTGGTGGTGCCGGCGAGCTTGAAGTCCATGTCACCGAAATGGTCTTCCTCACCGATGATGTCGGTGATGGTGGTCCATTTGGCGATGGAGCCGTCGGCGGCGGTCTCGGTCATGAGACCGCAGGAAATACCGGCGACGGGGGCGATGATCGGCACGCCGGCGTCCATGAGGGACAAGCAGCCGCCGCAGATCGAGGCCATCGAGGTCGAGCCGTTGGAAGCCATGATCTCGGAGACGACGCGGATGGAGTAGGGGAACACGTCCTCGGGAGGGAGGACGGGAACGAGGGAACGCTCGGCGAGGGCGCCGTGGCCGACTTCGCGGCGACCGGGGGAGCCGAAGCGGCCGGTCTCGCCGACGGAGAAGGGCGGGAAGTTGTAGTGGAGGATGAAGCTCTTGGACTTCACGCCGCCGGTGAGGGCGTCGAGGTCCTGGGCTTCCTTGGTCGGCCCGAGGGTTGTCAGGACGATCGACTGGGTGTCGCCACGCTTGAAGGAGGCGGAACCGTGGACGCGGGGGAGAATGCCGACCTCGGAGTGGAGGGGGCGGAGACTCTTGGCATCGCGGCCGTCGGCGCGGACGCCGCGCTCGAGGACAGTCTTGCGGTAGGCTTTGTATTGGAGGTCTTCGAAGACGACGTTGAGGTCGACGTCGGTGAACTTGCCTTCGCCGAGTTCGGCGAGGAGGGCGGCCTTGGCCTCTTCCTTGAGGGCTTTGACGTTGGCACCGCGGACGGCCTTCTCGAAGCCGAAGATGGCGGCGGAGACGCGCTCGGCGGGGACGACGCGCTCGATGATGGCGCGGGCCTCGGCGGTTGCGCCGACGAGGGCGAAGGTCTGCTTGGGCTTGCCGGCGAGCGTCACCAGTTCGCGGATACCGCGGATGATGGGCTGGATGGAGTCGTGGGCGAAGGCGAGGGCCTCGATGAAGCGGTCCTCGGGGATCTGGTCGGCGGAACCCTCGATCATGAGCATGTCCTTCTCGTTGCCCACGTAGATGAGGTCGAGGGAGGACTGGAACATCTGCTCGATGGTCGGGTTGGCGACGAACACGCCGTCGATCTCGGCGACGCGCACGGCGGCGATCGGTCCGTTCCACGGGATGTCGGAGATGGCGAGGGCGGCGGAAGCGCCGTTGACCATGGGGATGTCGGCCTCGTTCAACTGGTCGGCGGACATGAGCTGGCCGATGATCTGGACCTCATTGAGGAAACCCTCGGGGAAGAGGGGGCGGCAAGGACGGTCGCAAAGGCGGGAGGTGAGGATTTCCTTTTCGGAAGGACGGCCCTCGCGCTTGAAGTAACCGCCGGGGAAGCGGCCGGCGGCGGCGTATTTCTCGCGGTAATCGACGGTGAGGGGGAAGAAGTCCTGGCCGGGCTTCATGTTGGCGGCGACGCAGGCGGTGACGAAGACGTTGGTCTCGCCGACGGCGACGTTGACCGCGCCATTGGCGAGGGCGGCGTAGGTGCCGGTGGAGAAGGTGATCCCGAGTTCGGGAACGGTGACGGAGTGTTTCTGCTTAAGGGACATGATGTATTTCTGTTTCGGATACGGTTGCGCGTCGCGGATAGAAAGGCCGGCCTGCGACGCGCGGCAGGGGGCGGCCCGGGGATTTCGACGACAGGCCCGCCGGAAGGGCGGGCGAAGGCCGCGCACGGGGCGCGGGTGTCGGCGGAAAGGGTTGGGGAAATCTGGTAACTGAACGGGTGACCCGTTTCGCAATCCTCGTCTTGGACGAGAGATTTCTGGTTGGCTCACGGAAAAACGCGTTGGGGACAACGCGGTCCACCTTGAAGCACTCAGAAATGTCCCGGTCTAGTTTCGAGTGTCGGATAGACAACGGGCGCCCTCCGGATGAGGGCGCCCGTGTTGCTAAAGGGCTGGTTACTTGCGGAGGCTGAGCTTCTGGAGGAGCTCGTTATACTTCGGCAGGTTGTGGCGCTTGAGATAGTCCAGCAGCTTGCGGCGGCGGGAGGCCATCTGGAGTAGGCCGCGGCGGCTGTGGAAATCCTTGCGGTGCGTGCGGAGGTGCTCGGTCAAGTGATTGATGCGAGCGGTCAGCAGCGCGACCTGGACTTCGGAAGAACCGGTGTCCGTGTCGTGGATTTTGTAGTTGGAGATGATTTCGGGTTTGGCGATCGTAGACATGGTTTAGTTTAACTGGGTTACACGACTGTAGGGGACCTTTGCAGGCCCCGTGCCACCCGCTCCCGACGTGGCGAAAACCACGGCGTTTGCCGGCGTCACCGTTCCAATTTGGCGGAGTGCCAAACCAGTCATGGTGGAGCCCCGTAACCGACGGAGCTTCACTAACGCAAGGGGCCAAGTTCCCGAATCGCGGGGGCGTGGGCAAGCGTAAATTTGCCGGAAAGTGCAAGCGGGTGGCCGGGGACTGGCGGAGGCGCGCGTTGCGCGTCATCGCGAGCAAGCTCGCTCCCACGTCGGCATTCCATGTCAGCCGGCGCGGATGTGGAGTTCTTTGACGTGGGTGCAGCCGGGGAGCTTGCGGATGCGTTCGAGGATGGTCTGGCGGTGGATGAAGAGCTCGTTGCGGACGACGGCGTGGCCGGCGAGGATGATGAGTTTGCCGCGCGGATCGATTTGGGAGGCGTGGGAGTAGTGGGCGTTGGCGGGGCCGACGAGTTCGGGCCAGTTCTCGCGGATTTTGTCTTCGGGGGAGTCGCGGCCGATCTGGAATTTGAGCATGAGCTCCTCGACCAGGCCGGAGAGCTCCTTGGTGGGGCGCTTTTTCATGCGCGCGGGCGTGTCGTCGGGCACGCGGCGCAGGGCGGCGATGAGTTTTTCCGCTTGGAAGGAAAAGGGCTTGGGTGGTTCGCCGGCCATGCGGAAAGACTCAGGCGGCGGTGCTCTGGCGGTCGTAGAGCGTCTTGTAGAGCGGGCTGGTGTCGTAGAGCGCGGCGTGGGTGCCGGAGGCGGCGATGCGGCCGCGGTCGAAAACGAGGATCATCGAGGCGTCGCGGATGGTGCTGAAACGGTGGGCGATGATGAGGACGGTTTTGCCGACGACGAGTTTGCGGAGGGCGAGCTGGATGGCGGACTCGCTCTCGCTGTCGAGGGCGCTGGTGGCCTCGTCGAGGATGAGGACGGGGGCGTTGCGCAGGAAGGCGCGGGCGAGGGCGATGCGCTGGCGTTGTCCGCCGGAGAGGGTCGCGCCGCGTTCGCCGACGACGGTGTCGTATCCGGCGGGCAACGACAGGATGAAGTCGTGGGCGTGGGCCTCGCGGGCGGCCTGCTCGACCTCGGCGCGGGTGGCGGTTTCGCGTCCGAGGAGGAGGTTGTTGTAGATGGAGTCCTTGAAGAGGAACGGATCCTGGGACACGAGGGCGATGTTGGCGCGCAAATCGGCAAGGCGGAGGTCGCGCACGTCGATGCCGTCGAAAGTGACGCGACCGGAGGCGGTGTCGAAGAAGCGCGGGACCAGGTTGACGAAGGTGGTCTTGCCGGCGCCGCTGGGGCCGACGAGGGCGCAGACTGTGCCGGCGGGGATGGTCACGGAGACATCGCGAAGGGCGGGTTCGTCGTCTTTGTAGGAGAAGGTGACGTGGTCGAAGACGAGGTTGCCTTTGAGGCGGCCGACGGGAACGGGGGAGGCGGGATCGGCGATGGCGACGGGTTCGTTGAGGACGTATTCGAGACGGTCGAGGGCGGCGGCGCCGCGCTTGGTGTCGTTGCTCAACGCGGCGAGTTTCTTGATCGGGTCGTAGCAGACGTAGAGGGCGGTGATGATCGAGAGGAACGGGGCGAGTTCGAGGCCGGAGCGGTAGGCGTAGATGAAGGTGGCGGCGAGTCCGAAGGCGCTGATGATCTCGATGGCGGGAGGGAGGGCCTTGGCGTATTTGACCACCTTCATCTGGGAGGTGAGCAGCAGGCGGGTGGAGATGCTGAAACGGGCGACCTCGCGCTCCTCCAGGCTGAAGGCGCGGACCTCGCGGGAGGCGGAGAGGTTTTCGCTGAAGCGGTCGGTGAGGGAGCCGAGCTCGGTCTGGAGTTGCACGGCGCGGCGGACGAGTTTGCGGCCGGCGAAACGGATGGGAAATATGCAGAGAGGGACGCTAGCGAGACAGACGAGGACGAGACCCACGCCGCTTTCGGTGAAGGCGAGGTAGGTGAGGTAACCGAGGGCGGCGACGAGCGTGCCGGGTTGTTTGACGAGCTCGTTGGCGAGATTGCTGAGCGTGACCTGGAGCTGGTTGGTGTCGGAGACGCCGCGGGAGATGAGGTCCCCGGAGGAGTTGCGTTGGAGGAAGGCGAGCGGGAGGACCTGGAGCTTGCGGAAGTAGTCGAGGCGGAGCTGTTCGAGAATGCGGGTGCCGCCGTATTGGACGAGGTAGGTGTTGAGGTAGCCGGAGACGCCGCGGAGGGTGAAGATCGCGGGCAACCAGAGGGCGATGAGGAAAATCTCGCGGTTGCTCATGACCGGCGCGCCCTCGGTGAAGATTTTCGGGAAAACGAACTTCACCATGTAAGGCAGGCCGAAACCGCTGGAGGCGGCGTAAACCAGCCCGAGGAGCACGCCTGCGAGCAAGTGCCAGCGCACGGGCTTCAGGTAGGAGGCGTAAGGGTAGAAACGGCGCATGGCGGAGGATTTGTAATCGCGAGCAAGCTCGCTTCCACTAGCAAGCTTCAATCTTTGGCGGCGCGGACGTCGAGGGCGTCGCGGAGACCGTCGCCGAGGAAGTTGAGGGAGAACAGCGTGAGCGAGAACACGGTGCCCGGGAAGAGGAGCAGGCAAGGATATTCCTCCATGCGCTCGGCGCCGTCCTTGATGAGCACGCCCCAGGAACTCATGGGAGGCTGCACGCCGAGACCGAGGAAGCTGAGGAAGGCCTCGAGGAGCATGACGCCGGGGATGGTGAGCGTGGTGTAAACGATGATCGGCCCGAGGATGTTGGGGATCATGTGGCGGAAGATGATGCGCGGCGTGCCGAGCCCGAGAGAGCGGGCGGCTTCGATGAACTCCATGCGCTTGAGCGACATGATCTGGCTGCGGACGATGCGCGCCATGGTGAGCCATTCGACGGCGCCGATGGCGACGAAGAGCAGCACGATGTTACGGCCGAAAAACACCATGAGGAGGATCACGAAAATTGTGAACGGCAGGGCGTAGAGGATGTCCACGATGCGCATCATGACGCGGTCGATTTTGCCGCCGACGTAGCCGGAGATCGCGCCGTAGATCACGCCGATGGTGAGGGCGACGAACGTGGCGACGAGGCCCACCATGAGCGAGATGCGTCCGCCGAACATGAGTCGCGTGAACAAATCGCGTCCGAGTTGATCGGTGCCGAGCCAGTGGGCGGCGGAAGGCGGGGAGAACGTGTTGGCGAGATTGGTTTCCTGATAGCCGTAGGGGCTGAACCACGGGCCGATCACGCAGAGGAGCGAAAGGATGATGAGGGTGACGCCGCCGAAGACGGCGAGGTGGTTGCGACGCAGGCGGCGCCAGGCGTCGAGCCACGGGGAGACGCCGCGCTCGAGTTGGGCGGGGGCGAGGTCGGCGGACGGGAGGTTTTTGGGTGAAAGGGAAGTCATGGCGTGGCTAGGAGAGGAACAGCGGGCTGATTTTAACCACGGATTTCACGGATGGGCACGGATGGGAAACGGCCACTCGCTCACGCTCGTAGCTACGGGAAGGGTTATTCGAATTTCAGCTTCGGGTTGAGCCACACCTGGACGACATCGACGATGAGGTTGAGGGCGATGATGAGGACCGCGTATAGGATGACGGTGCCGAGCACCAAGGTGTAATCGCGGTTGAAGGCGCTGTTGACGAATTCGCGGCCGAGGCCGGGGATTTGGAAAATGGTTTCGATGACGAAGGAACCGGTGAGGATGCCGGCGATGGCGGGTCCGAGGTAGGAGACGACGGGGAGGAGTCCGCCGCGCAAGGCGTGTTTAAAAATGATGCGGGACTCGGAGGCGCCCTTGGCGCGGGCGGTGCGGATGTAGTCGAGGTTGAGGACCTCCAACATGCCGCCGCGGGTGAGACGGGCGATGCCGGCGGCGTAAACGATGCCAAGCGTGAGAGACGGGAGGATGCGGTCTTGCCATGAATACCAGCCGGAGGCGCTGAACCAGCCGAGGTGGATGGCGAAGACGAGGACGAGGATCGGGCCGAGGACGAAGGTGGGGATGCAGATGCCGGTCATCGCGAAGGACGAGGCGAGGTAGTCGATCTTCGTGTTGCGCTTCACGGCGGCGAGGACGCCGGCGGAGAGACCCAGGACGAGGGCGATGAGAAGGGAGAGGCCGCCGAGTTGGAGGGAGGCTGGGAGTTTGTCGGCGATGATCTCGTTGACGGTGCGGCTGGCGTATTTGGTGGAGCGGCCGAGATCACCATCGAGGACGACGGCCTTGAGGTAGTTGGTGTATTGCTGGTGAAGCGGGAGGTTGAGTCCGTAGTAGGCTTCGAGGTTGGCTCGGATCTCGGGCGTGGTGGCTTTCTCGCTGTCGAAAGGGCCGCCGGGGACGAACCGCACCATGAAGAACGTGGCTGTGACGATGATGAAGAGGACGGGGATCGTCTCCAGAAGGCGTCGGGCGATGAAGCGGAGCATGGAGTGCGGTTAAGGTGGGAAGCGGAAAACCAGAAAAGGCAGATATGAATTAGTCGGCCAAGTCCACCCACTTCCAGGCGCGGTTGTCGAGGGGAGTGGAGATCCAGTTTTTTACCTTGGGGCTGATGGCGTAGATGCGGGTGTAGAAATAGATCGGGAGGACGGGGAGTTCGTCGGCGAGGATCGTTTCGAGTTTTTGGTAAACGGCCATGCGGGCGGCTTCGTCGGGTTGGGTGAGCGCGCTGCGGATGAGGCGGTCATACTCGGCGTTGGACCAGCCAGTCTGGTTGTTGCCGCCGCCGGTGATCCACATGTCGAGGAAGGTGTGCGGGTCGTCGTAGTCGCCGATCCAGCCGGCGCGGGAGACCTGGTAGTTGAGCGTCTGCGTCGTATCGAGATAGACCTTCCACTCTTGGTTCTGAATGGTGGCGTTCACGCCGAGGCGGGTTTTCCACATCTGCTGGATGGCCTCGGCGATGGTGCGGTGGCTGTCGAGCGTGTTGAAGAGAATGTCGACGGCGGGCATGCCCTTGCCGTCGGGGTAGCCGGCCTCGGCGAGGAGACGTTTGGCTTCGGCGAGGTCGCCGGAGAGGCGGGCGGTGGCGGCGAATTTTTGGGAGACGGGCGTGAAGTGGTAGGCGGGGGTCTGGCCGGCGTCGCGGAGGATGTTTTTGATGATGGACTCGCGGTCGATGGCGAGGGCGAGGGCGCGGCGCACGCGTTTGTCGTCGAGGGGTTTTTTGGTGACGTTGAGACGGTAAAAGTAAGTGCCGTAGTAAGGCGTGGCGCGGTAGGTGTCGGCGTGGTCGCGGCGGTAGGTCTCGATCTTGGAGAGCGGGAGACTGTAGGCGTAGTCGAGGCGGCCGGTGCGGAATTCGCGTTCCTCGGTGTCGGAGCTTTCGATGGCGAAGAAGTCGATGCCGTCGAGTTTGACGTTGGCGGCGTCCCAGTAGGTGGCGGCGCGGGTGACGGTGATTTTCTGGTGGGATTTCCAATCGACGAGGACGAACGGGCCGTTGCCGACGAAGTTGCCGGGGCGGGTCCACGTGCTGCCGGGACGGTCGAGTCCGCCAAATTTTTCGACGGTGGGGATGTGGACGGGGAACCACGCATAGTGGAGAAGCGATTCGAGCAGGAAAGGCGTGCGATGCTTGAGCGTGAGACGGAGCGTGCGGTCGTCGGGTGTGGCGACGCCGACCTGGGAGAAGTCGGTGAGCTTGCCGGTGTTGAACTCCTCGGCGCCGACCAGGTGGAACAATTTGTAGGAATACTCGGAGCCGATGGTGGGCGTGAGGATGCGCTGGAAAGAACGGGCGAAATCGCGGGAGGTGACGGGTTCGCCGTTGGACCATTTGGCGTCGGCGCGGAGATGGAACGTGTAAGTGAGGGCGTCTTCGGAGATTTCCCAGCGCTCGGCCACGCCGGGGGCGATGTCGCCGGTTTCTGAATACGTGACGAGGCCCTCGAGGAGGGCGGTGATGATCTTGTGTTCGCCGACGCCGGTGACGACGTGCGGGTCGAGGTCCTTGGGCTCGGCGCCGTTGCCGATGCGGAGGATTTTGGAGCCGGGGGCGGAGTCGGAGGCGGACGAGGGGGATTTTTTACCGCAGCCGGTGAGGGTGACGGAGAGGAGTGTGCCCACGAAACACACGAAAAGACACGAAAGACGGAGAGGAGAGATCATGGGGAAGGGGAGAGGGAGAAAGATTATGAGAACGAGGCGGAGAAGTTACTCGAGCCAGACGTGTTTGTAGGGGTGGTGGTCGAGGAGGTTGGGGTGCCAGCCTTGGACGGACGGGTGTTTGAGGAAGACGTGCGTGTAGGTGTAGAGCGGAATGAACGGGGCGTCGGCGACGAGGAGGGCTTCGGCCTGCTGGAAGAGGGCGTGGCGGGCTTCGGTGTTGTCGGTGCGGGCGGCCTGGAAGAGGAGCTGGTCGTAGTCGGGGCGGGACCAGCCGCTGTGGTTGTTGCCACTGTCGGCGGTCCAGACGTGGAGGAACGTGGACGGGTCGTTGTAGTCGCCGATCCAGGACGAGCGGAGGATTTGGAAATCGCCGGAGCGGCGGGCGGCGAGGACGCTCTTGCCCTCCATGTTTAGGAGACGGATTTCGAGGCCGATCTCCTTGCGCCAGGTGGCCTGGATGGCCTCGGCGATGATGCGATGGTTGTCGGAGGTGTTGAGGAGGATTTCGAGGATGGGCGCGCCTTTTCCGTCGGGGTAGCCGGCTTCGGCGAGGAGACGGCGGGCTTCGTCGAAGTCGGTGGGGAGATAGGCGACGGGCGAGTAACCGGCGGTGCCGGGCGGGGTGAAGGCGTGGGCGGGGGTTTGTCCGCCGCGGAGGATTTTTTCGGCGATGCCGGTGCGGTCCACGGCGAGGGCGAGGGCGCGACGGACCTTGGGCTCGTTGATGAAGGGGCGGTTGGTGTTGAACGTGTAGTAGTAGGTGCCGAGGTAGGGATCGATGCGCAGGAGCCCGGGCGAGGAGGAACGGTAGGCGTCTACTTTCGCGACGGGGAGGGCTTCGGTGAGGTGGAGCTGGCCGGAGCGGAAGGCGCGTTCCTCGGCGTTGAGGTCCTCGATGGGGTGGAAACGGATGGCGTTGAGGCGGACGGTCGCGGCGTCCCAGTAGGTGGGGGATTTGACGACGTCGATGTGTTGACCGGTGCGCCAATCCTTGAGGATGAACGGGCCGTTGCCGACGAACGTGTCGGGACGGGCCCAGCGGTTGCCGCGGGTGTAGGGTGAGCCGTGTTTTTCGAGGGTGGCGAGGTGGACGGGCCACCAGACCCAATGCTGGAGAAGGGAGAGGAAGTAGGACGCGGGATGTTCGAGGGTGATGCGGACGGTGTGGGCGTCGGGGGCGGAGACGCCGACCTGGGAGAAGTCGGCGAGATCGCCCTTGTGGAAGGCCTCGGCGTTTTGGACGATGTAGAGAAGGTAGGCGTTGTCGGCGGCGAGGGACGGGGTGAGCACGCGTTGCCAGGAAGCGAGGAAATCGCGGGAAGTGACGGGGTCGCCGTTGGACCACTTGGCGTCGGGGCGAAGGTGGAACGTATAGGTGAGGTTGTCGGCGGAGAGCTCCCAGCGGGTGGCGACGCCGGGGACGGGTGCGAGGGTTTCGGGGTGTTCGCCGACGAGGCCCTCGAAGAGGGCAGAGAGGACGGTGTAGTCGTTGGCGGTGGTGGCGAGGTGAGGGTCGAGATCGGCGACCTCGGGGCCCATGCCGCGGTGGAGCGTCTGGTCGCGGTTGCCGCGCTCGACGGCCGTCTCGCGTTGGAGGCAGCCGGTCGGGGCGAAGACGAGAAGGGTGCCCACGAAACACACGAAAAGACACGAAAGACGGAGGCGGAAAGGACGGATGAAAAGGGAGGGGATCACGGAGTTTTTGCCCACGGAAGACACGGAATACACGGAAGAATCGGAAGGGGGAGATACGGAGTTTTAACCACGAAGCACACGGACTGAACGAAAGGAGGCGGTGTTATTTGGTGATGAGGGCGACGGCGTGGGCGGCGATGGCGAGGCCCTGGCCGATTTGGTCGACGCCCTCGTTGGTGGTGGCTTTGAGGCCGATCTGGGAGACGTCGAGGCCGGTGGACTTAGCGAGGGCGGACTTCATTTCGACGAGGCGCGGGTAGATCTTGGGTTTTTCGGCGATGAGGGAGGCGTCGATGTTGACGATGCGCCAGCCGAGGCGGGTCAGTTCGGCGGTGACGCGTTGGAGGAGGACCTGCGAGTCGATGTTTTTGTAGGCCGGGTCGGTGTTGGGGAAGAAGTGGCCGATGTCGGGGAGGGCGGCGGCGCCGAGGAGCGCGTCGCAGATCGCATGGGTGAGGGCGTCGGCGTCGGAGTGTCCGTCGAGGCCGTAGTCGCAGTCGGCGAAGTGGACGCCGCCGAGGATCATCGGGCGGCCGGGGACGATGCGGTGGATGTCGTAGCCGTGGCCGATTCTAAGGTTCATAAAATTCCAAACGCCAAAGTTCCAAAGGCCAAATCAGGATACTTGCTTCGAGAGCAGATACTCGAACCACGGGAGGTCGGCGGGGGTGGTGAGTTTGGGGTTGGGGTAGGTGTTTTCGAGGAGGGCGACGGGGTGTTTGAGGAGTTCCACGGCGGCGGCGTCGTCGGTGATGTGGAGTTTCTTCTTCGCGACCTTGGCGTAGGCGGCGACGATGAGGTCGCGGGCGAAAACCTGCGGGGTTTCCATGGCCCAGAGTTTGTCGCGGTCGAGGGACTTGAGGTGTCCGTCGGCGCGGTGCTCTTTAATGGAATCGGTCACGCGGCGGGCGAGGACGACGGCGTCTTCGCGGAGGACGATTTTGTGGAGGGCGATGAGTTGCTCGACGCGGACGAAGGGGCGGGCGCAGTCGTGGATGAAGACCTTGCCGATGTCGGGCGGGAGGGAGGCGAGGGCGGCGGCGACGGAATCCTGGCGTTGTTCGCCGCCGGGGACGAAGACGGCGGGGGTGGGGGCGTAGGCGGAGAGCTCGAGCATCTGCTTCTGGTCGCGGTAAACGATGACGTAGAAATCGGCGACGCCGCTTTCGGCGAAGGCGAGGGCGGAGTGGAGGAAGAGGGGGTGTCCGCCGAGCGGGGCGAGGATTTTGTCCTCGACGGAACCGTTCATGCGTTGGCCGCTTCCGGCGGCGAGGAGGATGGCGGCGGTGCGAGGCATGTCTTTTAGTTTAAGATGAAAGTTTAAGTTGAAGAAGATCAGGCGGAGGCGAGGTCGGCGAGGATGGCGCGGGTGGCGGCGACGGGGTCCTTGGCTTTGAGGATGGGGCGGCCGACGACGATGTAGCTGGAGCCGGCGCGGGCGGCGTCGGCGGGGGTCATGATGCGTTTCTGGTCGTCGGAAATCGCAGATGGCCCGCCGGCGAGCGGCGGCCCTACGGGGCGGATGCCGGGGGTGACGAGTTGGATGCCGGCGGGGAGATGTTTGCGCAACATGCCGACTTCGAGGGGCGAGCAGACGAGGCCGGTGAGGCCGGCGTCGACGGCGAGGTGTCCGAGACGGGAAACCTGGGACTCGGGTGAAACGGAGATGCCGAGTTCGGAGAGGCCGGTGGCGTCCATGGACGTGAGGACGGTGACGCCGAGGAGGAGCAAGTCGGGTTTGGAGGCGAGCTGGGCCTGGCGGGCGTAGGACATCATCTCGCGTCCGCCGGACGTGTGGAGCGTCAACATGCCGATGGGCAGCGGGGCGAGGGATTCGACGGCTTTGGCGACGGTGTTGGGGATGTCGTGGAGTTTAAGGTCGAGGAAGATGTTGAAACCCTCGTCGGCGACGGCCTTCACGTAGTCGGGGCCGTAGGCGGTGAACATCTGGAGGCCGATTTTGACCCAGCGGAGTTCGCCGCGGAGCTGGCGGAGGAGCGGGGCGGCTTCTTCACGGGTGGGGACGTCGAGGGCGAGGATGAGATCGCAAGGCATGG
>CAMBLN010000073.1 GCA_945868215.1 Opitutus sp. GAS368 | reverse complement strand
GGCGGATTTCATCCGAGGTGAGCGTGGCCCAGGGGGCTTCGCCCGAATCGGGATCGGCCTGAGTGAGCCGGACGGTTCCATGCAGGCCGGCGGCGGAGATGCGGGTGGACGCGTTTTGGAGGGTGAGCCAGGCGGCGGCGGTATGCGCGAGTGCGGCTTGGCGGAGGATCGTGGAACGGGAGGCAAGCAAGGCAGAGAGTTTCATGATGATGAATTTCCGTCTGTGGGTGCCCGTGCACCGGGTTGAAGTGAGGAAGAACCCGCTTCTTTATGCCGGCATGTCCGCGAGCGACACGCCGACGAAGCGGCTGACTGTCAACTGAGCCTGCGTCTGATGAGCATGACGCGGGCCTAACGATCTCGAACGAGAAAAATCATGTGAGGAGTTGGTCGTGGTGCAAGCCGGCTCCTGAGTTTTATGGCCGTGAGGAGCGGATGGCGGAGCGTCGGGGGGGGGCGCGGTGAAGCTGCGGGAAGTTCACGGGCGGTCGAAGTTGAAGAAGGTGAGATCGCGAGGCGGAGGGAGTTCGGGTGTGGGGAGGAGTTCGGGATGGGCGTTGAGGAGCAGCATGTCGTGCCGGGCGGGACGGCGGTGCGTCTCGAAGAACGGGCGCGTGATGTCCGGGCGAGGGTCGCGGTTGAAGCGCAGGTTGAGCGGTTGGGTTAAGCGCAACGCGATGCGGTGGATGTCGGTGGTGTTCATGTCGGGTGTGGTTTGGTTTAAGCCACCCCCTCGTGGGCCGGACCGGACAAGGGCACAAAAAAGCCCCCTCCGGTATGGCACCGGAGGGGGCGAAAGTTTTATTCGCTCAAGCCCCTCGCGGCGCGCACGTAACGGACACGACGACGACTGCGACTACGGAGGAGTAGGCGGAGGCTTTGGAAGCGATGGTCGTGGTGCCGAGGTTCATTGAGACGAAGTGATGGAGGGGAGAAACGACGCGCGGGTCAAGTGCGGGGTTGGAAAAACTCAGGCGGCGCGACGGGCGGCGCGGCGGTTTTTCACGGCTTCGTCGGCGCGGCGGTCTAGCCAGCGAATGAAGGCGAAGCGGGGCTGCGGACTGTTGAACTCGTCGGCATGAACTTTGGCGCCGTGTTTGTAGAGGGTCTCGGGATCGACATAGGTGCCGAGGGCGAAATCAACGAGAGGCAGGCCGAAGATGCCGGAGATGCCTTCGTTGCAGCGTATGTCGGCGTGATGACGAAGGTGAAAGGCGTAGGCTTTGCGCCAGATGCGTCCGTAGCGCGGATGGGCGATGAGACGATCCCAGGTGTCCTGGGGCCAGTGTTCGACGGCGTGGATGAGTTCGTAGAGTGAGAGTGAAAACGCGACGGCGAGATAGCCGCCGAGAAACACCGGTGCGGACGGCATCAGCCACTGGGCGATCGCGAGGAACGGCGTGATCACCAGGGAAAAGATGATGAGCGAATACCACGGAAAGTAGGAGGCCTCGTATTGTTTTTCCTCTTCGATGGGGAAGTTGTTGCGGGCGATGTGCTCGTTTTCGACGAGGCCGGGGACGTCCTCGTTGCTGATTTTGGAGCGGTGGTAGCCGATGTGGGTGAGCGCGTGGTGAAGGGTATGCTGCTTGTAGAAGTAGCTGAGAAACGGGATCAGCGGGGCATGCAAAATGTAGCGGTGGAAGAAGAACTCGAACGTTCCGGCGACGGCATGGACCACGGTGAAACAAAGGAAGAGAGACCAGCCGCTGGCGGCGAGTTGTGCCTTCCAAACGGACGGAAACAAAAGCGCGAGGACGGTGAAAAGGCCGGCGAGCGATATCAGAATCGTGGCAATAAAGAGCCAGGGGGAGAATTTTTCCTCGTGGTGGTGACCTTCGTGGGTGTGTTCGGACATGGTGGGAAGCGGGATGGAAGGTGTCGGTGAGATTTAAAACGAAAAGACCATCAGTAAAGGGGCGCGGGGACTAGCGTAATCGCCTGCGCAAGGTATGTGCGGATGAAGCGCAAATGTGAAAACCGTGAGCCGAAAGCGGGCGATAAAAGGATAGTTGCCGGGCGTGCGAAGGCGGGCGGCGGCACTATTCTTTTTTACCGTTGAAGATTTTTTTGAGGCCATCGGTGGCCTTCTTGGCGGTGTCCGCCGCGGCGTCCGTGGCGGCGGAACCGGCGACACCGCCCGCCTTCAGTGCGGCGTCCGCGACGGTTTTGCCGATGTTGGCGACGATGGCGGTCATGACCTTGGCCGCGAGTTGGTCGGGGGTGATGCCGCGTTCCTTGACGCCGAGATCCGTGATCACGAGCGGGGGCATGGGCAGTGTGATGGCGGTGGGACCTACGCCGAGGGTGACTCGTGCGTTTTCGAGGCGGAAACTTTTGATCGCGAATTTGAGCGGCTTGCCTTCCTTGGCGGGCACCTCCTCGGCGGGTTTTTTATCGGTGGCGCCGGTGTTTTTTTCGATGTTCCGCATGAGATCCTTGATGTTGCTGTTCAAGATGCGGGCTTCGTAAACAAACTGCGGGCCGTCGATGTGGATTTCCTTAATGACGATGTGATCACCGAGCAACGTGTAGGGGGTGATGCTGACATGGACTTGGGTGAAGGAGAACGCCTTGTCGCTTTTCCATCCCGGGGGATTGCCCACGAACAGATTATCGAGCGTACCGGCCCCGGAAAGCGGGGAGATTTTGGCGCGTTCCAAGGTGACCTTGGTTCCGGTGATTTTGGGGCCGAAGGTGTTGACGCCTTTGGTGACGATGGAACCGAGAAAAAACGAGGCGACGAATGCACCGACCAGCAGCAACGCGAGCGGAATGCCGAGGATGAGGAGGAGTTTTTTCATTTTGGGTGATGCAGGGTGTTTCTTTGGGGAGGCGGGCGCAAGTCAGTTGGACACGCCATAAGCCGTGTAGTCGCAAAGAATGCGCAGGCATTGGCAAAACGCGATTGGTGTCCGCAGGGGTTAACGCGCATACTGTCGCCTACCCAATGAGCTCCCCTTTCCCCATTCTCACGGCCGATGAAGCGGCCGCCCTGATTCAAGACGGCCAGACCCTCGGGGTCAGCGGCTTCACACCGGCCGGCGCGGCCAAGGTCGTGCCGCGGGCGCTGGCGGTTCGTGCGCGCGCCGAGCATCTTGCGGGCCGCCCTTTCAAGGTGGCGATTGTTTCCGGGGCCTCCACCGGCGATTCACTGGACGGCGAACTCGCGCGCGCGGACGCGATTTCCTGGCGCACGCCCTACCAGAGCAACAAGTCTCTGCGTGAAAGCATCAACGCGGGGCGCACGCGTTTTTTCGACATGCATCTTTCGCATCTGCCGCAGCAGGTGCGGAGCGGTTTCCTGGGGAAAATGGACTGGGCCGTCGTGGAGGCCTGCGAGGTGACGGCCGACGGTGAAATTGTGTTGAGCACCTCGGTGGGGGCGTCGCCGACGTTCCTGCGGTGTGCGGAAAAGGTCATCATCGAACTCAACCGCTTTCATTCGCCGAACCTGCGTGGGTTTCATGATATTTACGAGCCGTTGGATCCTCCGCATCGTCTGCCGATTCCGATCCTGCGTCCGACCGACCGCATCGGCACGCACACCGTGAAAATCGATCCGCGCAAGATCGCGTGTATCGTGGAAAGCAACATGGCCGACGAGACCGGCGGCTTTGAGCCCGCCGACGACACCACCGAGCGCATCGGTCGCAACGTTGCGGAATTCATCGCAGGGGAGTTGCGCGCGGGCCGCATTCCCAAGGAATTTCTTCCCATCCAATCCGGCGTGGGCAACATCGCCAACGCCGTTCTCGGGGGCCTCGGCGCGCATCCGGACATCCCGGCCTTTGAGATGTATTCGGAGGTGATTCAAGACTCGGTCATCGATCTCGTCCGCTCGGGCAAGGTGAAGTTCGCCACCGGCACATCGCTGACCATCGCGAAGGACGTGCTGCTCAAATTTTACGAGGACCTGGAGTTTTTTCGCTCCCGCATCCTGCTCCGCCCGCAGGAGATCACCAACAACCCGGAGATCGTCCGCCGCCTTGGTATCATTACGGTGAATACAGCGATCGAGGTCGACATTTTCGGAAACATCAACTCGACGCACATCATGGGGACCAACCTCATGAACGGCATCGGCGGTTCGGGCGATTTCACGCGCAACGCCCATATCTCCATCTTTACCTGCCCGTCGTCCGCTAAGGGGGGCAAGATCAGCACGATCGTTCCGCTGGTTTCACACATGGACCATAGCGAGCACTCGGTCCAGGTGGTCGTGACCGAAAACGGCGTGGCCGATCTCCGCGGGAAAAATCCCAACGAGCGCGCCCGCCTGATCATCGAGAAGTGTGCGCATCCCCAGTTTCACGACCAGTTGATGCACTACTTCGAGATGGCGAAGCACGGCCAGACGCCGCAGACGCTCAACCGCGCCTTCGCCATGCACGAGCAGTTCCTGCTGACCGGTGACATGCGTGACGCGGTGATGATATAAGAGGCCGGATTGCGGGCCTGTATAAGTTTTACCTTGTCAGCGCGGAGGCTCGGCCCTGCCTTGGCCGAAGTCGTTAATTTTTTCCCCCGCGCTCCCTCATGGCCAACGCTTACACCGAAGACTCGATCAAAACCCTTTCGCCGCTCGAACACATCCGCCTGCGCCCCGGTATGTATATCGGGCGTCTCGGCAACGGCTCCAACGCGGAGGACGGCATCTACGTTCTCCTCAAGGAAACCATCGATAACTCCATCGACGAATACACGATGGGGCACGGCAAGAAGATCGAGATCGAGCTCACCGACCGCACCCTCCGTGTGCGCGACTACGGACGCGGCATCCCGCTCGGCAAGCTCATCGACTGCGTCTCGATCATCAACACCGGCGCGAAATACGACAGCGAGACCTTCCAGAAATCCGTCGGTTTGAACGGCGTCGGCCAGAAGGCCGTCAACGCGCTCTCGGTTTATTTCTCCGCCCAAGCCGTCCGCGAAGGTGAGACGCGCATCGTCGAATTCGAACAAGGCAAACTCCGCAAGGACCACAAAACCCACAAGACCACCGAGAAGAACGGCACCATCATCGCCTTCACGCCCGACGAGGCGCTCTTCGGCAAGGACTTCAAGTTCCGCAACGAGTTCATCGAGGAGATGCTCTGGAACTACGCCTACCTGAACCGTGGCCTCACGCTCACGTTCAACGGCAAGGCCTACAAATCCGAGAACGGCCTCAAGGATCTCCTCACCAAGAAACTCACCGGCGAACCGCTCTACCCGATGGCCCACCTCGAAGCCGAGGACATCGAAGTCGCGATCACCCATGGCGCGCACTACGGCGAGGAATATTACTCCTTCGTCAACGGCCAGCACACCACCATGGGCGGCACGCACCTCGCCGCGTTCCGCGAAGCGTTCGTGGCGACGATCCGCAACTTCTTCAAAAAAGAATACGACGCCGCCGACATCCGCCAGTCGATCATCGCCGCCGTGTCCGTGCGCGTGCAGGAACCCGTGTTCGAGTCGCAGACCAAGACCAAGCTCGGTTCCACCGACCTAGGTCCGAAAGGTCCGACGATCCGCCAGTTCATCGGCGGCTTCCTCCAGCAGCACCTCGACAACTGGCTCCACCGCAACCCCGAGGCGGCGGACGCGATGAAGCGCAAAATCGAGGACAGCGAACGCGAGCGCAAAGAGCTCTCCGGTATCCGCAACCTCGCCCGCGAACGCGCCAAAAAGGCCTCGCTGCACAATCGCAAGCTCCGCGACTGCCGCGTGCACCTCGACGGAAAAGACAAACGCGCCGAGGACAGTTCACTGTTCATAGTCGAGGGCGACTCCGCCGCCGGTTCGCTCACCTCATGCCGCGACGTGCAGACGCAGGCCGTCTTCGCGCTGAAGGGCAAACCGCTCAACACCTTCGGCCTCACCAAAAAAGTCATCTACGAGAACGAGGAATTCCACCTCCTCCAAAGCGCCCTCAACATCGAGGACGGCATGGACGGCCTGCGCTACAACAAAGTCATTATCGCGACCGACGCCGACGTGGACGGCATGCACATCCGCCTGCTGCTCCTCTCGTTCATCCTCCAGTTCTTCCCCGAGCTCATCACGCAGGGTCACCTCTTTATTTTGGAAACGCCGCTCTTCCGCGTGCGCAACAAGAAGGAAACGCGTTATTGCTACAGCGAAGCCGAGAAACAAGCTGCGCTGATGAAGCTCGGCCAAAGCGCCGAGATCACGCGCTTCAAAGGCTTGGGCGAAGTGAGCCCGGCCGAGTTCAAGGATTTCATCGGCGAAAACATGCGCGCGGAGAAAGTCACATTGGACCGCCTCCACGACGTCGAAGGCCTGCTCACGTTCTACATGGGTAAGAACACCCCCGACCGACAGGACTTCATCATCGGGAATCTGCGGGTGGAGAAGGATTTGGTGGAGGCTTGAGACCGAAGATTCGGTTGCGGGTAAATCCCATTACCGGGGCGGTTGTCGTATCGTGGCACGAGTTTCACGTGTTGCGAATTTCGCTGTAATCCAGTCAATGCCATCTATCTCAAATCTGGAACGCGCTACCCCTGACTCCAAGCTTTGCGAATTTCTTCAGCGATCGCTTTGTAGAGACCGTTGGTTCCAGCTGGGTCTAGCCAGCCCCATTGACCGTTGGGATTTACTTCCAAGAACCAAAGCCTGCCGTTCACGCGCAGAAAATCAAACCGTCCGAAATCCAGATGGAGATCTTTCATCATGGATTGGATTCCCTGGGCCTCCTGCTCGGTTATTTCGCATGGCAACCATGGTAAGTCTTCAAGAGCGGTAGGCAGGCGGCAATCTACCCCTTGAAAAGTGCGGGGCAATTCGTAGGAAAATAGGCGTCCATTTACAAAAACAGTGGTCACATCGTGCGAAGCTTCTGTCAGCATAGTTTGGATTAACCATGCGTGCGCATCTGATAATTGCTCCGGCACTACCTCACGAACCATGACATGTGACCCTTTGCCGACTGGAACGGAGGCAAACGTCTTAACCACGACGGGACGCTCTTTGAAAGCTATGCCAGGGCCATGATAAGCGCTCCACTCAGGCACGGGGAACCAGCGCGCAGCTAGGCGCATCTGGCGAATCTTACTTGCGGTTCTCGATGGACGCACGAGCACCAGCTTACCCTCTACTTCTGCTAAATCGCGGATGCCGTTAACCATCTGGATGATTTGCTCGCGCTGCCACGATTCTTCGTCTCCTCCAGCGGGAACATTGATGTAGGGAGGCGAAAAAATCAGTTTCCGCAGATAGACCGCCCGCACCTCACGTTCTTCGCATACCCTGCCCGTCCGGTCCTCGAATCGATAACCTGCGCCGGTGATCTCCCAGCGGTAATCGCGCCACAGATCGATGTTGAAGCGAAAGAACGGCACTTCGCCCAAGTGGGGGATTAACTCATCGCAGATAGCGTCCTCGCTATGTGTCAGCACAAGTAGCATTGGGATAAAAAAAGCCGGGAGATTGCTCCCGGCTGGTTTGTTGCTCTATTGCAGCTCAATCGCTGTTCCAGTCGTCGATTGTCACTGTCATCGACCCGCCAACATAGCTTTGAGTGCCACGCATGGTCCCGTAGGCCCAAGGTCCTTTTGGTGAGCCCGTTTGGGTTTCCCAGTTATAGTTGGATGTCGAGGAAGCAGGTTCCGCGTTTTGCGGAACGTTCGGCTGGGCGGCGAGTGCCGCAGGAGTAAGAATAAGTGCAGTGATCATAGCGGCTGAAATAGAAGTGATCGTTGGGTCATCATGTCAACGCAAATACCCTACGATCTATGGGTGAATTTGATTTCCCTGATCGCCCGGCGACTGCGTGAGTTGCGACTGCGGCATGAGCTTACTCAGGAAGAGTTCGCTCAGGTTGCCGGCTTCAGCTTCAAGTTTTACCAGCAATTGGAATCGGGCACCAAGAAGCAGATCTGGTTAGAGACGGTGGAGCGGCTGGCCACCGCTTATGGGTTGAGCGTATCGGCTTTTCTTGCCACAACCATCCCCGAAGAAACCTGCTTGGCGTCAAACCCGGTGAAAAGCCGAGTTCATAATCGTAAGGGTCCTTACGGACGGCGTGCAAAAGGCTGATCCCAGCGTAGTTTCAGGAGGGGGCGCGCTGCCTATCCATAAATCAGCAAAAATTTGCGTTTCCGGTAATCTTTTAAGTCATATTAATCATATTTAAATCGGTGCGTTATCATTAATTTTTAACGCATAAATTGCTTACTAGCAGTTTACTTATTTTATTGATTCAGTGTATAATCAGTGCATTTTATGCGGATATGCCACGCCGACCGATCATTACGTTGCCTGCCTTGACCCTGCGTTTGCAGGTGCAGGGTCCGCAGACTGCCGCCGAGTTGGCGGCGGCGGCGGGGGTGCATCGGTCGCAGGTCTCGCGCACGCTGGCCGACACGGCTGACGCGGTGGTGCAAATCGGTGCGGCACGACGCGCGAGATATGCGCTGCGCCGTCGTGTGCGAAACATCGGGGATCGCTGGCCGGTTTTTCGGATCGACGAGGCGGGGCGTGCGCACGAATGGGCGCGACTGGAGGCATTTCATGGCGGATTTCGCATGGAGTGGGCCGGGGCTGCGCCGGCTTGGTGCGCGTTGTTGGAGGTGGCGGATGTCGATGGGTGGGTGGAGGGATTTCCGTTTTTTCTCGGCGACCTGCGTCCGCAGGGATTTCTCGGGCGTGCCATCGCGCGGCGCGTGACCGAGACGCTGCGCCTGCCGGCGGACCCGACGAATTGGGGTGACGACGATACGTTGGTGTTTCTTCAGTCCGAGGGCGACGACTTGCCGGGTGATCTGGTGGTTGGCGACGTGCCGCTGCGCCGCACGCTGGCGCGGCAGGTGGCGCCGCCCGATTCCGTGGCGGAGTCGGACCGCGCGGTGCGTTATCCCGAACTCGCCGCGCAATCCATGCAGGCCGGCGTGCCCGGTTCCTCCGCGGGCGGCGAACATCCGAAGTTCCTCACGCACGTGCGCGTCGCCGAGGATACGCGCGCGGTGCTCGTAAAGTTTTCCCAACCACTCGACACGCCCGCCGGACGCCGCTGGGCCGACTTGCTCGTGGCCGAGGCGCACGCGCTGGATGTGCTCGTCAATGCCGGCGAGGCGCAGGCGGGTGCGCAGGTGCTTGACGCGGGCGGCCGTCGTTTCCTTGAAGTGCGACGTTTCGACCGTGCGGGAGCGCACGGGCGACGCGGCGTGGTTTCGCTGGCGGCGGTGCATGGGGCGTTTGTCGGGAGCGGAGGCGCGAACACGTGGGTGCAGGCTGCGGAGCCGTTCGCGGTCGCGGGCCTGCTTGCGCCTGAAGCGCTCACGTCGGTGCGGCGGCGGCAGGCGTTTGGTGAATTGATCGGCAACAGCGACATGCACTTCGGCAACCTCGCGTTCTGGTTGCGCGATGAACTTCCGCTGCACCTCGCGCCGGTTTACGACATGTTGCCGATGCTCTGGGCGCCGGCGGCGGGCGGCGAGATCGTGCCGCGCACGTTTGCCCCGCTCCCGCCCACGCCCGCGCAGGCGGCGGACTGGAGCGTGGCGGCGGGCTGGGCGGAGGTGTTCTGGCAACGCGTCGCCGCCGACGACCGCGTGTCGCCGGAATTCGCCGCCATCGCGCGCGAATCCGGCGCCACCGTTGCCCGCCTGCGCGGGCGTTTCAGCCCCTGAGTCCGCGGACGTTGGCCGCCCGGCCCAAGCCGGTTTGTCACTTATTAAGTGACAAACTTGGTTTGGGTGGAATCGGGTTAAAATGATTTTCCCGCTTCCCATTAGGGGCGTCATTGCCTCTTTTGGCCCTTTCAAGAATTCACGCAGCCGCTTTTCCCGTAGATGCCCAACCGCAAAGATCCCAAAGACGAACAGCCCGAGCTTCCGCTCGCCGGTAAACCTGCGCCCGAGTCCACCGTTCCCGAGGCTGCGCCTGCCGCCGAGGCGGTTGAGCTCGTCGCCGCCGAAGCCGAGGTTCCCAAGAACAACGACAATGCTCCGCTCGCGCATTCCTACCAGAAGTGGTTTCTCGAATACGCCAGCTACGTCATCCTGGACCGTGCCGTTCCGCACATCGACGACGGTCTGAAACCCGTTCAGCGCCGCATCCTTCACACGTTCTGGGAGCAGGACGACGGGCGTTTCCACAAGGTCGCCAACATCGTCGGTGCATGCATGCGCTTTCATCCGCACGGCGATGCGTCCATCGGCGCGGCGCTCGTCGGCATGGGGCAGCGCGGCTACCTCGTCGAGCCGCAGGGCAACTTCGGCAATCTGCTCACCGGTGACGATGCAGCGGCGCCGCGTTACATCGAGGCCCGGCTCACGGCGTTTGCCCGTGATGTGTTGTTTAATCCGAAGACGACCGTGTGGCAGTCCAGCTACGACGGACGCGCCAAGGAACCGGTCACGTTGCCGGCCAAGTTCCCCATCGTCCTCCTGGACGGAGCCGAGGGCATCGCGGTCGGTCTTTCGACCAAGATCTTGCCGCATAATTTCAACGACATCTGCCGCTGCGCGATCAACCACCTTCAGGGCAAACGCTTCAAACTGGTCCCCGATTTTCCGTCTGGAGGCATCGCCGATTTTGCCGACTACAACGACGGCGAGCGCGGCGCGAAGGTGAAGGTGCGCGCCAAGATGGACGCGCGCGGGAAATACCAGATCGCGATCACCGAACTGCCTTACGGCGTGACCACGACCTCGTTGATCGAGTCGATCCTCGCGGCCAACGCGAAGGGCAAGATCAAGATCAAGCACGTGGACGACAACACGTCGGAGTCGGTCGAGATCATCGTCCACCTGCCGCAGGGCGCGGACGCCGACCAAGTGATGAACCAGCTCTTCGTGTTCACGGATTGCCAGGTGTCCATTTCGCCGGCCGCCTGCGTGATCGACACGATCGACGGACAGGACAAACCGGTGTTCCTCGGCGTATCCGAAATCCTGCGACGCTCCGTCGACAAGACGGTCCAGCTCCTCAAGCAGGAACTCGACATCAAGCTCGGCGAACTCGAGCAGCAGTGGCACTGGGATTCGTTGGAGCGCATCTTTATCGAAGAGCGCGTTTACCGCCGCATCGAGCAGTCCAAGACGTGGGAAAGCGTGCTGGCGGAGATCCACGAAGGGTTGAAACCCTTCGTGAAAAAACTCCGCCGCGCGGTCACCGACGAGGATGTCACACGCCTGACGGAAATCCGCATCAAGCGCATCTCGGCCTACAACCGTTTCAAGGCTGACGAAGCCATCAAGGCCATCGAGGACGAGATCAAGCAGACCAAGCACGACCTCGCGCATCTGACGGAGTTTGCGATCAAGTGGTTCGAGACCTTGCAGGAAAAATACGGCAAGGGCCGCAAGCGCCGCACGACCTGCGACGAAGTCGAGCAGATCAGCGCCGCGCAGGTGGTGGTCGCCAACCAGAAACTTTACGTCAACCGCGAGGAAGGGTTCGTGGGCCTCAACTGGCGTCAGCATGAATTCGTGACCGAGTGCACGATTCTGGATGACGTGGTCGCCTTCATGGGTGACGCGACGTGCAAAGTGGTGAAGGTGGCGGACAAGGTGTTTGTCGGAAAAGACATCCGCCACGTGCACATCCTGCCGAAGGACGGCGACGACCGTTTTTACACGGTGATTTATCAGGACAAGGAGAGCGGGAAGGCGTTTGCGAAGCGTTTCCAGCTCGGCGGCACCACGCGCGAGAAGGTTTATAACCTCGCGGCGAGCGAAGGCTCGAAGCTGGTGTTTTTCGATGAAACGAAGAACCAGGAGTCGATGCCGACGAAGGTGCGTGTGCAGTTGAGCGGACGCTGTTCGGCGCGCGTGAAGGACTTCGAGTTCGACTTGAAGGAACTGACGATCGGCAGCCGCGGGGCGAAGGGGATCACGGTCACGCAGTATCCGATCCGCGATGTGACGCGGGCGTGAGGCGCATCGCGGTTTTAATAAAACGGCAAATCTCTTGGGTGGGGTGGAACGCGTTGTCCTCAACGCGTTGCGGCTAGGTAAACCTCGCAAACCAGCGCGTTGGGGACAACGCGCTCCACCTTGTGAGGGGAGGCACCGCGCTGCCCTGGGGTTGACACGGCTGGCAGCGGCTCAACCCGGCTGCACGTCGTAGCCGCGGCGCTCGCACTCGGGGCAGAGGCTGCCGGGAGGAGTGGTGGTGGAGAGCGGGGTGACGTCGTCGAGGGGCATCCATTGGCCGTCGTGGCGGCAGGCGACTCCGCATTCGGGGCAAACGGGCAGGCGCGCTTCAAGCTGGTTGAGGCGTTTCTTGAGGTTGCGCATTTGCGAGGCGAGTTGCTCGGTGAGGAAGGCGACGAGCATGAGGGTGACGGCGCGCAGCACGTTGTTCACGAGGGCGGCGTCGTAGCTCATGGGGAAACCCCAGGCCCAGTTGCTGGTGAAGCGCATGATGCTGAGGCTGGCGGCCAGCGCGCAGGCGAAACGGAAACCTTGATACCACGCGGCGGAAATGACCGGCAGCACGAAAAACACCGAAACGGCGTATTAGGGGCCCGACCAGAAATCCAAGGCCACCAGTGCCACGCAAAAGGCGATCACGCGCCACGGTTTCGGGCGGCTTTTGGAACCGGGTCCGAAGGGAGGCGTCGTCTGCGGTGATTTGCTCATGCGGCGGGGGTTAGGAACTCGGATTATCAGGGATTTCCGCAACGCCAAAATAGGTTGTCGCGCAAAAAATTTGCGGACTCGTCGGAGGGGCGGTTGTTGATGGACATGGAAAAGCCGGACGACCCCTTGGGGTAGCGGCCGGCTTATGGGTTCACAACGCGGAGAGCGGAGTTCAGAGGGGTTTAACCGTGGATTTGATGGTGATTTGATTGTCCACGACTTCGAGGCGGGAGGCGGCGATGGCGATGTCGAAGGCGCGGTTGCGGGCCGTGGTGTCGGGTGCCGAGCCGCGGAGAACGGTGCGGCCGTCGAGGGTGATGACGTGCACGTCGAGGTCTCTGATTTTGGCGTAGTCGATCTTACGGGTGATCGAGGCGGCGAGGTCGATGTCGGCGGCGCTGGAGCCTTGGGGGACGACTGCGGGGGGGATTTTGGTGGAGAAGAGTTCTTCCTTGGAGGTGGCGGGTTGGGCGTTGGCCGGATCGGTGATCACGATGCGGGGTTCATCGGCAAACTCGCGCGGGGTGGTGTCGAGCACGAGTGCGGTATGCCCGGGGTTGAAAGCGAATGCAGTCGGGGGGATGACGCTCTCGGCTTTGATGAAACCGGGGGTGCGCACGATGACGCTTTGAACGATACCCTTCTGGATACTGAAGTTCAGGGTGGAGACGGTGCCGAAGGGCTGGTTCTGAAAATTGCCGACGGGCAGGCCGATGAGTTTGTTGGCGCGCTCGATGTGACCGAGGTGGTTTTGGGAACGGTTGGAGGCGGCGTCGTTTTGGGTGAAATGAGGTTCGACGCCGAAGTGGCGGGCGTTGGCGGCGATGCGGGTGTGGCTGCGGTAGTCGCCTTTTGCGGAGAGGCTCACGGCGGGGGCCGACTTGAAGGTTTCGTCGCTCGCATTGAGACAGAAGAGGCCCCGGGCGGGCTGGCTGATGAGGAGGGAAGTCGGGACGGCGACGGTTTTTCCGCCGAAGCCGAGGACGTCGCCCGTGACGACGAAGACCTCGATGATGCGACCGCTGGCGAGGTCGAGGTTGACATCGCGGATGCGGCCGAGGTTTGCGAAGTATTCGGTCTTCCACCGATTGCATTCACGAACGGCGCGAATTTTTTTAAGGTCACACTGTTTTCTCCTCGGACATTCGCCGAAATGACGGAAAGAGAAAGACTGGACGCATGTTACCAGCATGCAGTTTTGAAGTATTACTCATCCTCCACCATGACTAACAAAAGCTTGCGTGAGAGATTGAGAATGCCGGAAAAGCACCGTTCCATGGTTTCCGTTTTGATTCAAAAAGCAGTGGAGCAAAAACGCATTAAGCCCGCAGACCCTGATAATGCATCTCTGAGATTTACAGAATACCTTCCGTATTGGGCCTGAGCTAATTGATGAAGTAATTTTTGACTAAGAGGAGTTGTCACTCGTCTTCGTTGTGCTGGCGGTGGCGGAAGGGGCGGACTTTGGACTCTTCGGCTTTTTTGCGCCAACCGGGGGCGCTGGCGTGGGCGCCCGGCTTTAATTGTTTGGGGGCTTTGGCGGCTTGTTCGGCTTTGAGTTTGAAATAGCTGTCGAGGCGTTCGGGGGGGATCGTGCCGGCGTCGAGGGCGGCTCGGATGGCGCAGCCGGGTTCACTGAGGTGGGTGCAGCGGCTGAAGCGGCACTGCGCGGCCAGGTTGACGATGTCGGGGTAGGCGTCTTCGACGGCTTCTTTGGCGTCCCAGAGTTGGAATTCGCGCATACCCGGCGTGTCGATCACGAGGGCGCCGGTGGGGGTTTGCGTGAGTTCGCGGCGGGTGGTCGTGTGGCGTCCGCGGCTGTCTTTTTCGCGGACTTCGGCGGTGGGCATCGCCTCGCTGTCTTTGAGGAGGCGGTTGATGAGGGTGGATTTGCCGGCGCCGGAGGAGCCGACGAAGGCGAGGGTGCGGCCGGGGAGCGCGTAGGTTTCGGTGAGGGCTTTCAGGCCTTTGCGCGTGTAGGTGCTCGTGATGGCGACGGGGATGCCAGGGACGAGGAGTTCGATCTCGGCGCGGATGCGTTCGGCGTCTTCGCAGAGGTCGCTTTTGTTGAGAATGATGACGGGTTGCGCGCCGCTGTCGCGGGCGGCGACGAAGAAGCGTTGGATGCGCTTGGCGTTGTAGTTCGCGTCGAGTCCGCTGACGAGGAACACGGTGTCGATGTTGGTGGCGACGATCTGTTCGACCTGGCGTTCGCCGGCGGCCTGGCGGGAGAAGCAGGAGCGGCGCGGGAGGAGGGCGTGGATTTGGGCGCGCTGGCGGTCGGAGGGGATTTGCACGGCGACCCAGTCGCCGACGGCGGGGTAGGAGCGGGCGTCGCGGTCGGCGGCGTGGTGGAATTTGCCGGTGAGTTCGCCGAGGACTTCGCCACCGGCGGTTTGGACGGCGTAGTAGTGGCGGCGGAGTTCGACGACGACGCGGGCGGGTTCGTAGCCGGCGGCGGCGTGGGGGGCGAAGGAGGAGGCCCAGGCGTCGTCCCAGCCGTAGGAGGTGAGTGTGTCGGAGGGGTTAACCACGGAGGACGGAGGAAACGGAGATTTAACGCAAAGACGCCAAGGCGCTAAGGCCGTGAGGAGATGGACGGAAGGAAACGGAGGGATTGCCGCAAAGAGGCGCAAAATTTCTGTCTGCGAATGGAGTCGTGCGTGCGCCTATAGGCGCGCGGGAGGGTTGCGCAGGCACGGGGGAATTTTTGTGACTTTTTGCGGCCATAAATTCCGAGGCGCGGACTATGAGAGATCGATGACGCGTTTGGCGGGGTCGGGGTTTTGGCGGAAGAAGAGGGCGGTGGCGCCGACGGAGCTGATCCAGATGCAACGGCCTTCGTCGGCGATTTGCGCGGCGAGGACGGGGCGTTCGTCGCGGTCGGCGGCGACGAAGCGGAGTTTGATGAGTTCGCGGGCGTTCAGGTGTTTGTTGAGCTCTTTGAGGAACTCGGGGGTGAGTCCGCCTTTTCCGATTTTGACGGAGGCTTCGAGGGTTTGGCCGACGCCGCGGAGAAAGGTTTTCTGCGCGCCGGTGAGAGGAAATTCATACATGGGCGCGGAACCAAGCAGGGAGGG
>CAMBLN010000072.1 GCA_945868215.1 Opitutus sp. GAS368 | reverse complement strand
TTTGATGCGCTGGATGGACGGTTGGCGCGCATGGGTGGCAAGGAGTCGTTGTTTGGCGCGGAATTCGATTCGCTGGCGGATGTGGTGTCGTTCGGATTGGCGCCGGCCTTGATGGTGTTTTTCCTGATCATCCGGCCGGCGGCGGGGGACCAGACGCTGCTCAGCGTGGGTGGGTTCATCGGCTTTATCTATTTGCTGTGCGCGGCGATTCGCCTGGCGCGGTTCAACATTATCACGCATCCGCTGCTGCAAAAACCCGGTGTGAAAGCGTCCAGCAAGGACTTCGTGGGGTTGCCGGTGCCGGCCGCGGCGGGCACTGTGGCGGCGCTGGTGTTGTTCCTGTTGAATCTGGTTTCTCACGACAAATCATTGCAGTGGATGGCGTTGGGACTTCCCCCCTTGTTGCTTTTGATCGCGATGCTGATGGTGAGCACGGTGCGTTATCCGAGTGGCAAGCAGATCGACCTGCGGACGAAGACGAAGCTCACGACGCTGGTCATTTATGTCGTGGTGGCGGCGGCGGTGATCAAATTCAAGGAGTATGGGATGATCATTATGAGCTTGGGTTACATTTTTTACGGACTGGTCCGGCACTGGCGCAGGCATGGTCTGATCAAGCGGGCGCCCTTGGTGTGAATCATTCTGCGATCAACCGACCAATAACCGGCCAATAACTTCACCCCTGTGCATAACCCCCCGCTTATTGGTGATTCAAAGTTTGGTTTTTCACGCCGGAATACGGGCGGTTTCAGCAGGTGGAATCCCGGGTTATGGCAGTTACTCGCAGCCCCTGATAAGAGGGATAACATATATAATTGAAGTAGGTATCTTTTATCCTTTGTTAACTTCCAGCTTTCAGGTCTCCTCTCCTCCACGCTTTCCATGAAATTCAAGATCAACCGCGATCACTTCAGCAACGGCCTCGCCCAGGTTCTCAACGTCGTCGGCTCCAAAGCCACCATGCCGATCCTGAGCAATGTGCTGATCGAAGCCGAGAAGGACTACATCTCTCTCACGACCACGAACCTGGATCTCGGCATCCGCTGCAAAATCAAAGCCGAGGTCAAAGAGGGCGGCTCCGTCACCCTCCCGGTGAAGCGCCTCGCCACCATCGTGCGCGAACTGCCCAACGTGGATGTCACCTTCGACTCCACCCCCAACCACCAGGTGAAACTCACCTCGGGCGGTTCCACGTTCCGCATCGTCGGCATCGGCAAGGAAGAGTTCCCTCCCCTCCCCGAGCTGGGCGATGACAAGAGCTTCACCCTCGAGCAGGCCGAACTCACCTCGATGCTCAAGAGCGTGTCGTATGCGCAGTCGTCCGACGAGACGCGCTACATCCTCAACGGCGTCTATTTCAACTTCCGCGACGGCAAGCTGAACCTCGTGGCCACCGACGGCCGCCGCCTCGCGCTGATTTCCAAGGAGCTCGAAGTCCCCGCCGAGAGCGCAGGAAGCATCATTCTGCCCGCCAAGACGGTCTCCGAGCTCACCCGCATGCTGGACAAGGGGGAGAAGCTCAAAATCGCGTTTAACGACCGCCGTGCGTCGTTCCAGATCAACACGGACAAGGGTGACAACGGTCTGGTGGACTCGATCTACCTTTATTCGAAGGTCGTCGAAGGCAATTACCCGAATTACCAGCAGGTCATCCCCAAGGAGACCCACCAGCGCATCAAGTTGGAGCGCGAGTTGTTCCTCCAGTGCGTGCACCGCGCCGCGCTGGTCACGTCGGAGAAGTCGAACTCGGTGAAGATCAAACTCACCAGCAACCTCCTCGAAATCACGGCGCAGAGCCCCGACTTCGGCGAGGCGCACGAGTCGATGGCGATCGCCTACAGCGGTCCCGATCTCCAAGTCGCGTTCAACCCCTCCTTCGTGCTGGATCCGCTCAAGGCGCTGACCAAGGACGAAGTGTTCTTCGAGCTGAAGGACGAAGTGAGCCCCGGCGTGTTCAAGACGCTGGAGAGCTTCATCTGCGTCATCATGCCGGTGCGGTTGAGCTGATTCATATTTCACAGGCCTCCTTTTTCCGGCCGAGGTTTTACGACCTCGGCCTTTCTCATCCATGAACCCCGACTACCCGATTGTTGGCGCGATCATCCTGTCGCTGGTGCTCCTGCAGCTCAACCAGCGGCGGGGTTCGCCGGTGCTGGCGATTTTCAACCGGTGGTTGCGGTGGTTGATTTTTGCGTTTGGCGGGGCGGCGGTGGTGCTCGATCTCGAATGGTCGGCGCGTCCTTACCCGGTGCTGGTGGCGGCGTTTTTCCTCGGGTGGTTTGTCTTGGAGACACTCTACAACTGGCTCGCGATCCATGCGTTGAGCGTGAGTCCGCTGCCGCTGTTTCCGCGGTTCACGTTGAATCATTCCGGCGAAGAGTGGCCGACGCAGGCGCGGTTTTTAAAGATCCGGGACTGGCTTCGCGCGAACCGGTTCAAACAAGTGCAGGCGCTCAAGGCGGAGGTCGGGCCGGGCATGCATCTGCGTGTATCCATTTATCAGGACGCGGATGCGGGCGTGCGTTTGCAGGTGACGTTTCTGCCGCAGGGCAACGGGGCGCTGTCCGTGTGTTACAGCCTTTCGACGAACACGGTGAGCGGACATCGTTATGTGACGGACAACCTGCATCTGCCGTTCGGCGGATTTTATCCGGAGAACTGGCTGGTATCGCGCAACCCCTGGCGGCGTTCGCTGGCGGGTTTGGTAAAGTTGCACCGGAACCGCCTGGCGCGCGGCAACGAGATGGCGGCACCGTGGACGACCGATCCGCTCAACGACCTGAACGCGCAGCAACGCGAGCTGGAGCAGATCAACACGGAGCTGGGATTCCTGTTTCCGCACGCGGACCGCGAGGAATACGGCAAGATCAGCCACGAAGGCCGTTACCGCGTGTGGAAGGAATACTGGTTGCTGAGCTATTTCGGGAAGAGCGTGCGGTATTGAGCATTTGGTTACGCGGTGGCGCGGGTTTACAAACCAGCCGGCCACGTGAAATCGGCGGGCCGGCCCACGTTGTCACCGTCCCCCGCCCCGCCGTCGTCGATGCCGTTGGCGCCCAGGCTCCAGATGCGCGGCGGGGTCAGCTCAAGGCGCAAGGATTGGTTGGAAAACGGATCGGCGGGTGCGGCGGGCAGCAGGCCGGCGGTGACAAGGTCTTTCCACGCGGCGGGTTTGCCGAAGCGGCGCCACGCGAGGAGTCCGGTGAGGGCGCGGCTTTGTGCTTCGCGGTGGTAAACGTGCACGGAGAGCGGCTCCCAATTTGACGTCGTGATGATGAGGAAGAGTTTGCCTACGGGGTTTTCGATTGAGGCGATCTCGGCGTCGATGGTGGCGATTTGAGCGTGGGTGACGGGGGTATCATCCGACGCGTAGCGGAGCAGCGCGGGGATTTCGGCGGCGTGGGCTTGGAGGTGCCGGCGGGTGTGGCGGTCGTTGAGATCGCGGGGGTGACGATCGGTTGCGGCGAAGGCCGCGGTCCAGCCGCGCACGTCGGCGGCGGCGGATTGCAAGGTGGCTTCGCGGTCGAACGGCTCGCGGCCTGCGGGCGGGATGGACAGGCGCGGTTCACCATCGGCGGGAGGGACGGGCGGGGCCATGCCGAGCGAGCTGATTCCGCTGAGAAGCAGTTCGACATCGCGCGTGCGCGGGAGCCGGTCAACGACCAGATGCGTGAAGAAAGTGAATTCTCCGCGAAAGGCGCGAACGAGGGCGTCGGAGGCGAGGCGTTCGTCGCGCAGGAGGGCGAGTTGCAGGCGGGTGGCCTGGGATGCGGTGAGGTCGGGTTGACGGGCGAGCCAGTAGATGCCGTCGAGGGAAAGCTGCCAGATGCGGGTGGCGTTGAGCAGCGGGACGATCCCTTCCTGCGAAACGAGCAAGGCGCGGGAAAGGGCCAGGTTTTCGAGGGCGAGGTCGAGAGCGGCGGTGGATTCGCCCATGAACCAGCAGGTTTTTATGAGTGCAATCCGGACGGTGGCGAGCTGCCGCAAAGGCTGGTGGTCGGGGAACGGTGTCTCCGGTCCGTGGATACGCGGAAGCTGGATAAATTCGCCGGGGTTGAACCTGGCTTGCGCGATGGAGTCGGTGGCATTGCCGAGCCAGGCGAGCAGGCTGGGGCCGGGAGAAGCGGCGGACACGGGCGAGGACAAGGCGGTGAGTTCCTCGGCGAGTTGCGGATCGGGGGGCGTCCACGCTTCATAAAGCGGGCGCAGCCGCACCAAGGCGTTGGCGGACTCGGCGAGCTCGGTGCGTTCCAGGAGCAATTCCCGCCACGGGGCCGTCGATTCGGCGGCGAAGGCCGCGCCCGAAACCCAGAGGAGCAGCAAAGCGAGGACGGGACGGGGCATGGCGGAGAGCGTGCTTTTGCGGGGGAGACGAGGTCGAGGAGGATTTTTTGAGATAGATTGAAAGAAAAGGCGGTTTGGGCACTCTTACCTTCCGGCTCAGGTTCATCCTCAATCCTCCAAAAACATGAAACGTCTCTTCATCGCCTTGATGGTATCGGTTCTCTCCCTTGGTTCGCTGCACGCCGCTGAAGCGGGCTGGCTGACTGATTACGACAAGGCGCTCAAACAAGCCGCCGCGGAAAAAAAGCCCGTGGTGATCAACTTCACCGGTTCGGATTGGTGCGGCTGGTGCATCCGTCTCGATAAAGAGGTGTTCTCGCAGCAGGAGTTTGTGAATTACGCGAAGGATAACGTGGTGCTGGTGAAATTGGATTTCCCGCGCAAAAAGCCGTTGTCGGAAGCGGAGAAAAAGAAGAACGAAGCGCTGGCCCAGAAGTTTGGCGTGCGCGGATTCCCGACAATCGTGGTGCTGGATCCGAAGGGAAAGCAGCTGGGTGAGCTCGGCTATCAGAAAGGCGGGGCGGCCAAGTGGATCGAGTCGCTCGAAAAAGTGACGAAGAAGTAAGGTGCCTCTTTATTTGCAGACATAAAAAAGCGCGGTCTTTGCGGACCGCGTTTTTTTGTGAATCGAAATCGGAAACCCGATCAGCGGTCCGAGCCGATATCAGCGTTTGCGGCGCTTGAGTTCGAGCTGCACGCCGGCGAAGCGGACGAGGGAGTGCAGGGTTTCCTGCTCGGCGGGGTCGAGGTGGGCGCTGTCTTTGAGTTGGGTATCAGCGCGTTTGAGGGCTTCCTCGACGGCTTTTTCGTCGATCTTGTCCTCGGTGATGGCGCGTTCGGCGAGGATCGAGACCTTGTCGCCTTCGACTTGGGCGAAACCGGCACCGATCACGAGGAACTGGTCCTTGCCGTCCTTGGTCACGCGCAGTTCGCCGTCGGCGACCTGGGTGAGGAGCGGGATGTGGCCGGGGAGGATGCCGATTTCACCGTCCACGGTCGGGATGACCACGGTGTCGATGGTGTCGGAATAAACCCGGGCTTCGGGGGTGACGATTTCGAGCGTTAAAGACATGGCTGAGATTTTTTAACCACGAAACACACGAAATACACGAAAGGATCGGAAGAGATCCCGTGGTTCGGTTTTCGTGTGTTTCGTGTATTTCGTGGTTAAGACGGACTGACTTACTTTTTGGCCGAGGCGGCGATGACTTCGTCGATGCCGCCCTTCATGTAGAAGTCGCCCTCGGGGACGTGGTCGAGTTCGCCGCTGAGGATCATCTTGAAGCCGCGCACGGTGTCTTTGACCGGGACGTATTTGCCGGGGGCGCCGGTGAACACTTCGGCGACCGCGAAGGGCTGCGAGAGGAAGCGCTGGATCTTACGGGCGCGGTAAACGGTCTGCTTGTCCTCGGCGGACAATTCGTCGAGACCGAGAATCGCGATGATGTCCTGGAGGTCCTTGTAGCGCTGGAGGACGCGCTGGAGTTCGCGGGTGACCTTGTAGTGCTCTTCGCCGACGATCGAGGGTTCGAGGGCCTTCGAGACGGAAGCGAGCGGATCGACGGCCGGATAGATGCCGAGCTCGGCGATGGAGCGCTCCAACACGATGGTGGAGTCCAAGTGCGCGAACGTGTTGGCGGGGGCCGGGTCGGTCAAGTCGTCGGCGGGCACGTAAACGGCCTGCACGGAGGTGATGGAACCCTTCTTCGTCGAGGTGATGCGCTCCTGGAGGAGACCCATCTCGGAGGAGAGCGTGGGCTGGTAACCCACCGCGGAGGGCGAGCGGCCGAGGAGGGCGGACACTTCGGAACCGGCCTGGGAGAAACGGAAAATGTTGTCGATGAAGAGCAACACGTCCTGGTTTTTCTCGTCGCGGAAATACTCGGTCATCGCGAGCGCGGAGAGGGCTACGCGCATACGGGCGCCGGGCGGCTCGTTCATCTGGCCGTAAACGAGGGCGACCTTGGACTCGCCGAGGTTGTCCTGCTTGATGACGCCGGCCTCGGACATTTCGTGGTAAAGGTCGTTACCTTCGCGGGAGCGCTCGCCGACGCCGGCGAACACGGAGTAACCGCCGTGGGCCTTGGCGATGTTGTTGATGAGCTCAAGGATGACGACCGTCTTGCCGACGCCGGCACCGCCGAACGCACCGGCTTTGCCGCCCTTGATGAAGGGGCAGATGAGGTCGATGACCTTGATGCCGGTCTCGAGGATCTCGGCCTTGGTGTCCTGCTCGGCGAGGGCGGGGGCGGCGCGGTGGATCGGGTAGCGCTTGGTGTGGGCGACCGGGCCCTTGCCGTCCACGGGATCGCCGGTGACGTTGAAGATGCGGCCCAAGATGCCGTCGCCGACGGGGACGGTGATGGGGTTGCCGGAGTCGACGACCTCGGCGCCGCGCACGAGACCCTCGGAGGAGGACATCGCGATGGTGCGGACGACGCCGTCGCCGAGATGCTGCTGGATCTCGAGGGTGAGGCGTTCCTGTTTGCCGGAGACGGTGAAGTCGACGGTCAGCGCCTGGTAGATGGGCGGGACGTTGTTTTCGGTGAACTGGACGTCAACGACGGGGCCGATGACCGAGACGATTTTGCCGATGTTGCTCATGGACGATAAAGGGTGGGTTGGGTTTGTATTTGAAATTCAATTACGCGGCGAACGACGAGGCGGCGATCTCCAGGATTTCCTGGGTGATGGCGGCCTGGCGGGCTTTGTTGTATTCGAGGCTGAGCTCGCCGACCAGTTTGGTGGCGTTGTCCTTGGCGGTCTTCATCGCGACCATGCGGGCCGAGTGTTCGGAGGCGCGGGCGGAGAGGACGAGCTGGTAGACGAGGCGGTTGACGTAGAACGGGAGCAGCGCTTCGAGAACCTGGGCGGCGCCGGGTTCGAAGAGCATGTCGCGGTCGTCGCGTTTGACCGCGGTGCCGGACTCGGTGTGGGCCTGCTCGATGAACGAGGCGAGGCTGGCGAGCGGGAGCACGGGACGGAGCGTGGGCTCCTGCACAAGGGTGTTTTTATAGCGCGGATAGATGACCTCGACGGTGTCGATCTCGCCGTCGAGATACTTCTGCACCATGAGTTCGACGGCGACTTTGACCTCGGAGAACGGCACGCGGTCCTGGACGACGAAATCGGCGACGAGGTCGCGGTGGGTGCGTGAGAGGAACTGGGCGCCCTTGCGGCCGACGGCGAAGAACTTCACCGGGGTTTTGATCTCGGTGACGATCTTGAAGAGGTTGGCGTTGAGAGGGCCGCAGAGACCCTTGTCGGTGGTGACGAGGAGAATGCCGCGGGTCTTGATCTCGCGCTGGACGAGGAACGGGTGCTGGAGCTCGGAGACGCGGGGGGCGAGGGACGCGAGCATGTCGGACATGAGCTGCGCGTAGGCACGGCCGGCGAGGGCCGCCTGCTGCGCCTTCTTCATCTTCGACGCGGCGACGAGCTCCATCGCCTTGGTGATCTGGCGGGTGTTTTTGACCGACTTGATGCGCCGGCGGATGTCGCGTGTTGAGGCCATTGTGGTTGGTAGCGAAGGGTTGGAACGAAAAACCTAGGCGCCGGTTAGGCGGTGTAGGTGCTCTTCCATTCTTCGAGGGCGGCGACGATTTTGGCTTCGAGGTCCTTGTCGAGGGCGGCCTTGGTGCGGATTTCCGTGAGGAGGGCGTCTTTGCGGGAGGCGAAGAAGTCGCGGATCGAGACGGAGGCGGCGGTGACCTTCTTGATGTCGAGGTTGTCGTAGAAACCCTTTTGGAGGGCGTAGATCGTGACAGCCTGGAGCTCGATGGAGATCGGGCTGAAGGCGGGCTGCTTGAAGAGTTCGACGATGCGGCCGCCGCGGTCGAGCTGGGCCTTGGTCTTGGCGTCGAGATCGGAACCGAACTGTGCGAAGGCGGCGAGTTCGCGGAACTGGGCGAGTTCGCCCTTGAGTTTGCCGCCGACCTGCTTGGTGACCTTGATCTGGGCGGACGAACCGACGCGCGAGACGGAGAGACCGACGGACACGGCGGGACGGATGCCTTGGTTAAAGAGGTCGGTCTCGAGGAACACCTGGCCGTCGGTGATGGAGATCACGTTGGTCGGGATGTAGGCGGACACGTCGCCGGCCTGGGTCTCGATGATGGGGAGCGCGGTGAGCGAGCCCTTGCCGTCGAGGCGGGCGGAGCGCTCAAGGAGGCGGGAGTGCAGGTAAAACACGTCGCCGGGATAGGCTTCGCGGCCGGAGGGGCGCTTCAGGATGAGCGAGATCTGGCGGTAGGCGACGGCGTGCTTGGAAAGGTCGTCATAGACGATCAGGGCATCCATACCGTTTTCCATGAACCATTCGCCTATGGCGGCGCCGGAGAAGGGGGCGATGTATTGGTTGGCGGCGTTGTCGGCGGCGGGGGCGCCGACGATGACGGTGAACTCGGTCGCGCCGGCGGCTTCAAGGGCGTTGATGGTGCGGACGATGTTGGAGTTCTTCTGGCCGACGGCGACGTAGATGGAGTAGACGGGGCGGAACTTGGGGTCGCCGGAGGCGAGGCCGACCTTGTTGATCTTCGCCTGGTTGATGATCGTGTCGATCGCGATGGTGGTCTTGCCGGTGCCGCGGTCGCCGATGATAAGTTCGCGCTGGCCGCGACCGATCGGGATCATGGAGTCGATGGCCTGGATGCCGGTGAAGAGCGGCTGGTTGACGGATTTGCGGGCCATGACGCCGGGAGCGATGCGCTCGACGGGGTAGGTCTCGGTGGCGCCGAGCGGGCCCTTGCCGTCCACGGGATTGCCGAGGGCGTCGACGACGCGGCCGAGGAGGGCCTTGCCGACTGGAACGGAGAGGAGCTTGCCGGTGGTGGAGACCTCGTCGCCTTCCTTGAGCTGGGAGACGTCGCCGAGGACGACGGCGCCGACCTCGTCGGCACCGAGGTTGAGGGCGATGCCGATCACGCCGCCGGGGAACTGCACCATCTCGTTGTAGGCGACGTCGGAGAGACCGTCGATCTTGGCGACGCCGTCGGCGACGGTGCGGATGATACCGGTGTTCTTGCGGACGGCTTTGTTGGAAAGCTTCGAGATCTGCTGTTCGATTTGTTCGATGACCGTGCTCATTTGTTTAAAAAGGGACTGGGGAGTGAAGTAGTTGAAAAAAGGATACGACTGGTGGTCAGGTCGCGGCGGAGAGGGCGGCGAGCTGTCCGGCGACAGAGGACTCGTAGACGTCGTCTCCGATGCGGACGCGCAGGCCGGCGATGAGGGCCGGGTTGGATTTGGCGGTCGTGGTGACCGGGCGGTGGTAGCGCTGGGACAGGGCGCCGGCGATGGAGGCGAGGACGGTCTCGCTGACGGGGCCGGAATGTTCGACGACCGCGACGCCCTTGGCGACCTCGGTGGCGACGAGGCGCTGGTAGATCTTGAGGATGGCGAGGGCGTTGGCGGGGTGGGCCTTCTCGACGTAGGCGAGCACGCCGGCGACCTGCTCCGAGGAGAGACGGCCGTCCGTGAAGCTCAGTTTGAAGAGCTGGCGGGCGAGCTGCTGGATCTGGGGTTTGCCGGTGGCCATGGCGGGTGATTAAACGGTGGTGAGCTCGCGGGCGGCGGCCTCGTTGTAGGAGGAGCGGTCGGAGTCGGAGAGTTTCTTGGCGAGGACGCGCTCGGTGGTGGCGACGACGAGGCGGGCGATTTCGCCGCGGGCTTCCTCGAGCATTATCTTGTGTTCGAGCTCGATGGATTGCTGGGCTTTGGCGAGCTGGGCGGCGGCGCGCTCGGTGGAGGCGGCGGCTTCGCGCTCGGAGAGCTCCTTGGCGGTCTTGCGGGCTTCGTCGATGATCTTGTTGGCGGCGACCTGGGCTTCCTTGAGCTGGGCGGCGGCCTGGGCCTGGGCCTCGGCGAGCTGGGCGGTGGTGGCATCCGCGTTTTTGAGGCCGGCGTCGATCTTGGCGTTGCGCTCGTCCATGGTGGCGAGGACGGGCTTGATCGCGTATACGTAGAGAACGATGGCGAGGATGCTGAAGCTCAGCAGCTGCATGCCGACGTTGGCGCCGTCGATGCCGAATTTGGTCACGAGTTCTTGGACGAGGCCGCCTTGGGCGTCGGTCGCGGGATTGGCGGCGGCAAGAAGAAGGGAGAGCATGGCGGGAAAGGACGGAGTGGAAAGGGGGGTGGCTCCGGTGCGGTGAGGCAGCCGGAGCCGGGAAACGCGGACTACTTACTTGGCAAGGAACAGCGCGAGGAGGCCGAGACCTTCGGCGAGCGCCATACCGAGGATGGACTGGACGAGGATCTTGCCGGAGGCGCCGGGGTTGCGACCGACGGCCTCGGCGGCCTTGGTGCCGATCATACCGACGGCGATGGCGGCGGCGATGAGGCCGGCGGCGGAAGCGATGTTACCGGTGATGCCGGTCTGGACGACGGCGGCTTCGGCTTGGGCGAGGATGGTGTTCATGGGTGGATGGATTTGGTTGTTTGGATTGCGTCGTTTCGTGCTCGTTTGGTGTGGCGCGTGGGCCCGAGTTCACGAACCGACAAAGTAGGAAAGGAGTATCAGTGGCCGCCCTCCTTGGAGTGGCCGTGGTCGCCGCCGTGGTCGTCGTCATGGTGGTCGTCGCCGTGGTTGCAGATGAGGCCGATGTAGACGGCGGTCAGCAGGGTGAAGACGAGGCCTTGGACGAAGCCGACGAGCAGTTCGAGGAAATAGAAAGGCGGCAGGAAGTGCATCGCGTGAAGGAGGTTTTCACCGCCGAACACGTTGCCGAAAAGACGCATCGAAAGGGTCACCGGACGGATGAAGATCGAGACGACCTCGATGAAGCCAACAACGAGGAACACGATCGAGAGGCCCCAATACATGGCGGGGGCGAGTTCCTTTTTGTCGGCCTTGTTGCCGAAGAGGTCTTTGATGAGGAGACCGGGGCCGGCGTAGCGCATCACGATGATGAACCAGGCGCCGAAGGACACGAGCGCGAGGGCGATGGTGCCGTTGAGCTCGGAGGTGTGGGGGCGGAGGATGGCCGTATCCACAATAAACTTACCGGTGACGGGATCGTTATGGCCCCAGCCGACGGTGCCGACGAACGGGAGGAGGCCGGACCAGTTGTGCAGAACGATGAAGAGGAAAAGCGTGACAAGAACGGGGAAGGCCATCGGCATGGCTTTTTTGCCGACGATGGGTTCGTAGAGATCGCGGAGGCCGGTGACGGCGTCTTCGATGATGGCCTGGCCGCGCGAAGGAACGAGCTTGGGTTTGCCGACCATCCAGCGAATGACGAGGATGATGGCGATGGTGATGACCCAGCTGGTGAGGATGCTGTTGGTGACCGGCAGGCCGATGACGTCCTTAAGGGAGGAGGCGGCCTCGTGTCCACCGGCGGCGAACGCGGTCGCGCCAGTGGCGAGTAAGATCGTCGAAAGGGCGAGGGTTTTGACTGCGGACATGGATTCGCGGAAGGGCTAGGCGTGAATGGAAAAAGATAAGACCTAGGCGGACGGCTTTGCGGTCGTCAACCCCTGAAAATAACGCCGGCTTATCGGGATGTGAGTAATTAGTTGTGATGAGCGCGAGCGCGGTGCGGCTAATTCTGCTAATTTTAACGTTGGGGATGAAAGCGCGGGGGGCGTTGGAGCGCGAGCAGGGGCGGAGCGGGCGGAATCGGAGCGCGAGCAAGCTCGCGGCCTACGGTGTGGGCGGGCGGCGGCGGGCGATGTAGGACTGGTGTCCGTCGGCGGCGCGCTGTTGGAAAACCGTGGCGAGTTCGAAGGGCCAGGGTTCGTCGGGGGCGAGGGTCCAGTCGGGGTGTGCGGCGGTGAACTCTTTGGCCTGGGCGAAGTAAGGGGCGTGGTCGGTGCGGAAACAGAGGCGGGCGCCCTCCCCTGCCCTTGCGGCCAGCGCGGTGAGGAAATCGGGTTGGAGGACGCGGTTTTTCCAGTGGCGGCGTTTGGGCCAGGGGTCGGAGAACAGGATGAAGATCTCGGCGAGGCGGGTGTCGGCGGGGAGCGCGTCGAGGAAGAGGTTCACGTCGGCGCGGAGCCAGGCGATGTTGGGGAGGCCGGCGCGGGTGGATTTGCGTTCGGAGCGGGCGAGGCGGTCCGGGAGCAGGTCGATGCCGATGCAGAACTTTTCGGGGTGGGCCTGGGCGTAGGCGGTCAGGAAGTGTCCGTGTCCGCTGCCGACCTCGAGGGTGATCGGAAGGCGGGTGGCGAGGAGCGGGACGAGGCGCTCGCGGAGTTCGGCGAGACGGCTTTCGGTGATGGCTTGGGCGACTTCCAGCGGCATGAGGAGGCCGAGGTGTTAGGCGGCGCGGGGTGCGGGGACAATCACGAAGGTGGGGCGGTAGCGGATGAGGCGGAGTGGGTTGTCCTCAACACGCCGGTTTGGGCGCGGGCGGGGCCGCGTCAACGCGTTGGGGACAACGCGTTCCACCCTCAGGCGTGGCCGTTGGGGCGCGGGGGGAGTGTGAGGAAGAAGGTGGTCCCCTGCCCTTGCGTGCTTTCGACCCAGACGCGGCCGCCGTGGAGTTGCACGATGTGTTTCACGATGGAGAGACCGAGGCCGGTGCCGCCTTTTTCCCGGGAACGGCCTTTGTCCACACGGTAGAAACGTTCGAAGAGGTGTGGCACGTCTTCGGCGGGGATGCCCGGGCCGTTGTCGGCGAGGGAAATGAGGATCTCGCCTTTGGTTTGGAGGCGGGCGGCGAGTTGGATGCGGGAGCCCTTGGGGGTGTATTTGAGGGCGTTATCGAGGAGATTTTCGACGACTTGGGTCAGTTTGAGCGGATCGATGAGCGTGGTGCCGACGGCGACATCGACGTCGAGATCCAGGGTGTGGGCGGCGGCGGCGGGGCGGCCGTGGTAGTCGTCGATGATGTCGGTGAGCAGCTTTTGGAGATCGACGGATTCGCGGTGGAGGCCGGGGTTGATGGATTCGAGGCGCGAGAGGACCAGGAGGTCTTCGAGAAGGGAGTTGAGGCGCTCGGTATGGCGCTGGATGGTTTTGAGGAAGCGTTCGCGGTCGTCGATGGGGATGTCGAGGTGGCCGTCCACGAGGGTTTCGACGTAGCCTTTGATGACGGAGAGCGGCGTGCGGAGCTCATGGGAAACGTTGGCGACAAAGTCTTTGCGGACGGCTTCGAGTTTTTTCTGCTTGGTGATGTCGTGGAGGACGAAGAGGGTCCACGGGCCTTTGGAGCTGCCGGGCGATTGGATGGTGGTGCCGGTGACTTCGAGCCAAGTGGTGCGGCCGGATTCGACGAACTCGACCTCGTGCTGGGGCGTGGCTTTGCCGGCGCGGACGGATTCGACGTAGTTGAGGAAATCGGCGCTGTGGAGGACGAGTTCGAGGCGATGGCCGATGATGTGGTCGGCGGCGCGGGGGGAGATGGCTTGGAGGGCTTTGTTGGCGAGCAGGATGTAGTTGCTGGCGTCAACGATGAGCACGGCTTCCTGTAGGCTGCCGAGGGTGGCTTCGAGCTGGGCGAGCTGGCCGGTGCGTTGTTGCTGGAGCTGGGCGACCTCGGTGATGAGGTCGTTGGTGGTGACGCGGAGGTTTTCCCAGGCGGCGCCGGCGGATTCCGGGAGTTCTTCGCTCAGGAAGGGCTGTTTGCGCGTGATTGCCTGCTGGAGGGCGAGGACGGCGCGGCGGTGCGAGCGGATTTTGGAATACGCGAACGCGAGGGCGACGGCGAGGCCGAGCGAAAGGACGATGAACATGCGCGGGTGCGGCGAGGAATGGCGACAGGCGCGGGGCGGGTCAACCGCGCGCCTAGTGATCCGCAATCAAGAACTGCCGGCTTCTTGGGCGCGTTTTTCGGCCATGCGGTAACCGACGCCGCGGACGGTTTCGATCCAGTCGGCCTCGGTGCCGAGTTTCTCGCGGAGGCGGCGGACGTGGGTGTCCACGGTGCGCGTCTCGATCTCGGTCTCGTAGTTCCAGACGTTGAGGAGGAGATGCTCGCGGGTTTGGACGCGGCCGCGGCGTTCCATGAGGAGTTTGAGGAGGTTGAACTCGGTGGCGGTGAGATCGACGGGTTTGCCGTGGATCTGGACCTCGTGGCGCTCGGTATCGATGACGATTTCACCGACTTGCAGGCGCTTGGGTTCCTCGGGGGTTGCGTCGGAGAGGCGGCGAAGGATGGTTTGCGCGCGAAGAACTAATTCTTTGGTGCTGAATGGCTTGCAGATGTAATCGTCGGCACCGGTTTCGAGGCCTTGGACGCGGTCGTTTTCCTCGGCTTTGGCGGTGAGGAAAATGACGGGGACTTTTTTGAGTTTGGGGTCGGCGCGCAGCATGCGACAGATCTGGATGCCGTTGATGTCGGGCATCATGACATCGAGGATGACGAGGTCGGGGAGAAAGGTGCGGGCGGTGCCGATGCTGGCGTTGGGGTCATTGACGACGGCGACCTCGAATCCCTTGGCTTTGAGGCTGTATTCGACGAGAGCGGAGACGTCGGATTCGTCGTCCACCACGAGAATTTTTTTGGGTTTAGCTTCTGCCATGATGTCCTACCCTACCCGAACTTACGGGATTGGCCTAGTGCTTTTCGGGTATGTTTCACAAATGTTACAGCGACATTGGGGTGTTTTTTTGTTAAATCTCACTACTGGCCGAGTCCGCCGAGTAATCCACGACCCCGGACAAGCGGTCACTCATCTCAGCGGATCATACCGGCCCTTGTGGGTGCGCTGGTCCTCACTGGGGATTGGGCTTGGAAACCTTGCGAAGACCAAATGCTCATTTTGTATCCATGTAACACCCCGGCCCCTGCTTTCAGGTCGCGCTTGCGCGACCCGGCTGCGCGAGGTTGAGGGGGCGCCCGGTCAGCCGGGCGCAGCGGGGTCCCCGTCGGGCACTCCACGGCGGACCCGACTCAGGGCACGGGAGCTTGCGCACGTGGCCTGTGACGGGTCGGCGCGGGTCTTACAGGAGCGCCGCTTCTCGCGGGCATTCCTGCCCGCGTGGCCGCCGCCGACGGGGTCGCACCCCACCGGACCGGAGGAGCGCAAGCGACGGAGGGAGGAAGCAGAGGACATGACAGACGCGCAGCGGCTGGCGTGGCCTGTGCCGCTGGGGATCCGGTTTGGGGACGTTGCGAAGACCAAATGCTCATTTTGTATCCATGTAACACCCCGACCCCTTTTTCAGGTCTGCAGGCCGGGAGCGCAGCGGACGGACTGCGTGACGTGCCGGCGCGGATCTTATCGGAGCGCCGCCTCTACGGCACATTCTTGTGCCGTGGGCCGTTCCCGGCGGGGTTGCACTCCACCGGACTGAGCGCAGCGAAGGAGGAAGCAGAGGACATGACAGACGCTCGGGGCTGGCGTGGCCTGTGCCGCTGGGGATCAGGTTTGGGGACGTTGCGAAGACCAAATGC